>CAZHIE010000247.1:0-5704 GCA_964532435.1 uncultured Planctomycetales bacterium | reverse complement strand
GTGGCGTACGTGGGCGACCCGGACAACGCCGGGACGGATGACGGCGCGAGCGGCGATGACGGCGCCGCGGCGGATGGCGCGAGCGATGATGCCGGCGCTGGCGGCGGGGAATCGAACGGATCGGACGGCGCGGCGGCCCCCGCGGGCTGCGGCGCGGGAGTTGGTCTTCCGCTGATGTTGGCGATCGGCAGCGCGCTCGGTTTGGGAATTCGGCGGCGGTCGAGGTGATCCGAAATTCCGAGGTGGGTCTGTCCGAGCCCGCCTGTCCTCAGGCGGGTCTTTCCGAGTGATTCTCGGCAACAAGGAAACCGCGCGTGAGGACACGCGGGCTCAGTTGAGCCGGGGCGACGCGGTGTAGCGGCCCGCGCCCTCGCGCGGCCGGAACGGTGCCCAAGCGCCAGCGCGTGGGCATTTCAGGGCGCAGACGTCGCAGGGGAGCGTTCTTTCCGAACCCCAAGCGCCAGCGCGCGGGCATTTCAGGGCGCAGACGTCGCAGGGGGGCGTTCTTTCCGAACCCCAAGCGCCAGCGCGTGGGCATTTCAGGGAGCAGGCGTCGCAGGGGGGCGTTCTGGTCGAATCCCCGCGCGCTGGCGCTTGAGGTTCGGAATGGCGGGCATCGGGCAGGGAATGCAGCCGAGCGCGGCCGCGGTTCACTCAGGAACACGGCCGAGGACGGCCGTCCTGCTTCGGCTGCCGACCATTCTCTAACGGGTTGTCCGGCAGTGCCGCGACGGGTTTTCTACGCCTCGCCGCGTCGTGCTTCATTGACGCTCTGCATCCGGCCGCTATGTCGCGCCACGAGCCGACAGCCATTGCGTGTAGAGCGTCTGGAACGCGACGTAGAAGTACCCGACGATGAAGATCGCCAGGAACGGCAGCGCCGCCGAGACCCGCTCCACCCAGTTGTCGAAGAAGAAGAACGACGCCAGGCACGCGGTCAGATACAGACCCATGCCCAGCTCCGCCCAGACCTGCCAGCCGCGCTTGCCGCGAAAACCCGCCAGACGCGAACGCCAATCGCTCGGCTGCGCGGCGGCGTCGCCGAACTTCGGCGTGCGGACGAATTCGCCCGTGCTGCCGAAGAATCCATCGAGCGCGGCCACCGCATTGTTGAAGGCGATTCCGATGCCGACGGCCATCAGCGCAGGGATGTAACGCACGCAATCGAACCAGCTTCGCAGGAGCTGCCGCTGGCTCACGACATAAAACGCGGCCGCCGAGCCGAAGCCGAAGATGAACAGAACGAACTCGTACGCAAGCTGCCAGCCGGAGGGCTGTTCGTCGAGCGCCATGCGTGCCCACAGTGCCGGGCCGATCAGGAGGCTGAGGATGACCATGAGCACATAGACGACGCCGCTGGTCAGGTGGAAGAACGCCTCGACTTTGACGCGCAGGCTCTCCGGGCCGAGCAGCACCGCGGGCAGGAGCTTCAGGCACGTCTGCGCCCCGCCTTTTGTCCAGCGATGCTGCTGCGCCTTGAAAGCGCTCATCTCGGGCGGCAATTCCGCGGGCGTGGTGAGCTGCGGCAGGAAGACGAAGCGCCAGCCGCGAAGCTGCGCACGATACGACAGGTCGAGATCTTCCGTCAGCGTGTCGTGCTGCCAGCCGCCGGCGCTCTCGATCGCACTGCGCCGCCAGATTCCGGCCGTGCCGTTGAAGCTCATGTAGCGGCCGGAACGGTTGCGGGCGGTGTGCTCGATGACGAAATGGCCGTCGAGCAGGATGGCCTGGGCCTGTGTCAGGAGCGATGCGGCGCGATTCAGATGGTCCCAGCGCGTCTGGACCATGCCGACCTTCGCGTCGGTGAAGTGGTCGATGGTGTCGCGCAGGATGCCCGGCGGCGGCAGAAAGTCGGCGTCGAAGATGGCGATGAACTCGCCTTTGGCGACTTTGAGCCCGGCCTCCAGCGCGCCGGCCTTGTAGCCGGTGCGGTCGCTGCGATGCAGGTAAGCCACGTCGTGACCGGCGGCCCTCAGGCGCTCGACCGCGCGTTTGGCAATGTCCGCCGACTCGTCGGTGGAGTCGTCGAGGACCTGGATCTCCAGCCGGTCGGACGGCCAGTCGATGCGGCAGGCGGCCTCGATGATGCGCTCGGCCACGTAGCGCTCGTTGTACATGGGAAGCTGGATGGTGACGCGCGGGGGCTGAGCGAAGCGCCCGGCGGGCTGCGGCGCTCTGCGTTTCACGCGGAAGAACGTGAAAACGAGAAAACAGCGATGAATGCCGTAGATGCACAGGATCGTCATGACGACCGTGTAAGCGGTCAGCGCGAGCCTGGCCAGCACGTATTGGTCCATAGATTGAAGATCGCCGGCGCCAGTTACAAACCCCGTACGGGGAAACAGTTATCCTAAACACCCCCGCCGCGGGGGTCAAACGCCGGCGCGCCGATTCTGAACGACGCGCCGCCCCGGCGGCCCGCGGCCGCTGCGCGGACTGGCCGAACAGCCCGGCGGCGTTAGACTTACGCCGCGGCGTCTTGCGGCGCCGGTCGCGGACGGCGCGGATTCTCGCAGGCCGCCGCCGCCCGCTGCACCCAAGGAGTCCCAGTGGCGAACCTTCATGCGGACGCGGGCGAGGCCCAGCGCCGCGCCGAGCGCGAGCGTGCGATCCGAGATTTTTCCGGCCGCTTTCTCACCGGTCCGAATCAGGAACTGTTCGAAGACGCGATGGTGACGCTGTGCCGTCTCGCTCGCGACGGGGCGACGCGCGGCGACGTGAAGCTCATTCAGCGCGCCCTGGCCGAGCTTCGCTACGGCCTCAAAGTCTTCGCACCCTATCGCGAGACCCGCAAGATCAGCATCTTCGGCTCCGCCCGCACGCACGAGTCGCACCCCGACTACGCGGCCGCGGTCGCGTTCGCGCAGGGGATCTGCCAGCGCGGCTGGATGGTGATCACCGGGGCCGGCGACGGAATCATGAAGGCCGGGCACGGCGGCGCCGGGCCGGAGTCGAGCTTTGGCGTGGCGATCCGGCTGCCGTTCGAGCAGAAGACGAACGCGATAATCGCCGAAGACCCGAAGCTTGTGAACTTCCGCTACTTCTTTACGCGCAAGCTGATGTTCATCAAGGAAGCGTCGGCCGTCGCGCTCTTTCCCGGCGGCTTCGGCACGCAGGACGAGGGCTTCGAGGCGCTCACGCTCGTGCAGACCGGCAAGGCCCCGCTGATTCCGATCGTCATGATCGAACAGCCGGGCGGGACGTATTGGCCGCACTGGAAGCGATATCTCACGTCGGAGCTGTTGCGCAGCGGGATGGTGAGCGAGCAGGACATGCACCTTTTCCACGTGACGGACAACGTGGACGACGCGGTCCGCGAAGTGGTGCAATTTTATCGCGTGTATCACTCGATGCGCTATGTCGGCGATGAGCTGGTCATGCGGCTGGAGCGACCGATCTCATCGGCCACGCTGCAACGGATCAATGATGAGTACGCGCGGATGCTTACGTCGAAGCGGATCGAGCAGATACCGGGGCCGCTGCCGGCGGAGGAAGGGGAGTATCCGACCAAGCCGCGTCTGCGGCTGTTGTTCGACCGGCGGAGCGTGGGCGTGCTGCGGCAGTGTGTCAATGCGATCAATGAGGAGGCGGAGGCGCGGAGCGCATGAGTACCGGGAGGAACGGCTCCGTCTTTCGAGCCCGCGCGTCTCCACGCGGGGTTTTTCAGTCGCGCCGCAAAACCCGCCTGAGGACAGGCGGGCTCAGTGCGCAACGGCCGTGCCTTCGTGCCTGGTTTCTCCCATTCGTTCTTCGCAATTCGCAATTCGCAATTCGCTATTCAAGGAGCGCCGCGACGAAGCCGTCGATGTCGCCGTTGTCGAACGCGCCGTCCTCGTTCATGTCCCCAATGAATCGATACGGCACGCCGGGGTAGAGCGATTCGTAGACCTCCGGCGCGGTGAGCGCGAGGACGAATGCGTCGATGTCGCCGTTGTCTACAACGCGGTCGTAATTCATGTCGCCGGGGTCGAAGGGCTTGAGCTGGGTCAGATGGAACCAATCGGGAACGGAACCCCAGGCGATCCAGAGCGTACCATCGTCGTCGTAGGACATCGCACGGTACACGCCGGCCAGCGTGCGCGACGCGCCGACCGGAATCACATAATGAAATCGCGGGCCGAGCGCCGCGCCGTCGGACGAGTAAAGCCGCACCCACGGGCTGGCGTCTTCCGGTGGGATGTACTGCCCGATCGCCATGCGGCCGTCGCTCGTGGCAGCCGCGTAGTGGTCGCGCATGGTGGGTTCCTGCAAGTCGATCCGTGGGCCGACGGCCTGGCCGGCGGTGCTGACGCGCTGCGCGAACACACCCGTGAGCGGAGAACGCCGGGCGTAAATGCAGAGGGCGTCCCCGTCGGCGAGCGCCTTCAGGTAGCTGGATTCGACGGAATCGCCGGACACAAGCGCGCGGGACGGAAGGCTGTAGTCGGCGGCCACCGGTTGCAAGTAAAAAAGGGGGTTCGGCCGCGCCTCGATGTAGCCAACCAGGTAGCGCAGCTCCGGAATGGCGACGATCGTCGCGTCTCGGAGCGCGCCGCTGCCGTTGTCCTGAAGTGTCAGAATGGGCGTGAGCGGCACGTATTGTTCGTCCAGCACGCGCAGGAGAATGTGACGGCGTAACTGAGCTTCGTTCGTGCCGCTTGTCACAAACGCCCACGCTCCCGGTTGCGAAGCGAGGCCCAGGCCGTCTCCGTACCATCGCGGGAACAACTCTGTGACTGCGACCCTTGGTGTACCCAAATCCAGCATCGCTGTGGCGCGACTGGCGTTTAACACCCACATGACCGAATACCCCACACTGTACCTACGCACCTCGGCGTCCGAACCGGCCTGCGACCACTCCGCCACGACGGCGGACGGACCGAGCGGCTGGCCCCATTCATCGAACGTACGACCGTACACTGCGACGAACTCACCGTCGTACCAATCGAAGATCGCCGTGCAGCGCCCGTCAGCGGCGTCAATCGCCACGCCGCCCGGGATGCCCGCCTGCGGCGCGCCGAGATCGTCGATCGGCTGCTGAGTTCGAATGTATGCGTGCGAGCCGATGCGAACGACATCTTGGAAGTGCTGGGCCGAAGCGCTTCCACACGCTACTGCCGCCAGAATGGCTACAGTCCATATTTGCGCTGGCATGGCTTACTCCATTCCGAAGTACACCCGCAGCCACGCGGCCGTTGGCATCGACGGCGTAAGGCTCGCAACCCAGCGCAGGATCGGCTGTATGTGCGGGCCGCGACTCGGCGAGTAGAGGCTATTGCGCTCATCGCGGCCGTACTTCGGCCACGGATCGCTTGGATCGAGCTGTGCGAGTGCGTGCTGCATAGCGAAAAGGCCTAGCAAGATGATGCAGACGGTCTTGGCGACCGTGCGAAGCCACGATTCACCCACCACTTGCGTGGTGGGCTCGGACACAGCGCCCACAGCACCCACCACTCGCGTGGTGGGCTCGGACGCAGCGAAGATTGTAGCCCAGCGACCCACCCGGACGGCCTGCGACATGCTGCGACCGCGCGGAATTCCGTTTCTCGTCTCCCCGCGGAATGCAGCCGGGGGCGGGTGCGGTCCACATGAAAATGCAGCCGGGGGCGGGTGCGGTCCATGAAATCGAAATGCAGCCGAGGGCGGCTGCGGTCCATTCAAGGCAGGTCATTCCGAGCCCGCCTGTCCTCAGGCGGGTTTTTCCGGGCGAGTCTCGTCGACGAAG
>CAZHIE010000246.1:0-5707 GCA_964532435.1 uncultured Planctomycetales bacterium | reverse complement strand
CTTCTTCTTTCCGCCCGCAGGGCGGACGAGCGCGCCTCCATGCCGCTTCGCGCGCCCTTCCGGGCGATAGACAAAATGAGAGAAGAGAAAGCGCCACGTTCCAGGGGCTGAAGCCCCTGGCAACTATCGCGCGCCCTGCCGGGCGAAAACAAAACGAATGGTCCGCGCCCGCCCTCGGCTGCATTCTCTTCCTACCCGAACCCCACGCGCCGACGCGCGGGCCTCAGAAAGAGTCCGGCCGGAGGCCGGCCCCCCAGGAATCGATACCCCCCGGAAAAATCGAGACCCCCGGGAGTTAGTCCGGCGGGCCGTACTCCGCCCACGTCTTCGGCGTCTCGTAGAGCCGTACGCGATGCAGCGACGCCGGGTCGAATCGGCCGTCGAGCTGCGACCAGATCACGCGGACGATGTTCTCCACGCTCGGGTTCAGCGCGCGAAACTCGGCCACGTCTACATTCAAGTGCTTGTGATCCAGCACGTCGATCACGCGCTCGCGGACGATCTGCTCGAAACGCGGCAGCGGCAGCACGCCGCCGCTGCGCGCGTCCGGAACGCCGCGAATCGTCACGTCCAGCAGGTAATTGTGGCCGTGGCCGCTCGGGTTGTTGCACTTGCCAAACGTGCGGCGATTCTCGTCGTCGGAGAGCGCGGCGCAATGCAGCCGGTGCGCGGCGGAAAACTCGAACTGCTGCGTGAACAGGATCATGTCGGGCATTTCGCGCTCCCGTGCATAGCGAACCAGCGGCGTGGTGAGCAGTTCCAGGGCGACCAGCGCCGCGCCGGCCGGCGTGCGCGGCGCGACCTGCTGCCAAAGCTCGATCAGCAGGGACTCGGGCGAGACGCGCCAACCGCGCTCGGCCAATTGCTCGGCGGCGTGGGGAATTGCGTGTTCGCGCAGCAGGCCGTCGAGCAGCGCGATGTTGCACAGATACCCGGTGAGCGGATCGGGCACGCCGGCGACCGTGGCGCGAAGCCGCAGATAGGGCACCAGCCCGACGGCGCTGGGCCAGCCGCCCCACGAATTCGTCACGGGCCGGTCGAACGCGACGCGGCCGGCCCAGTCGCGGTCGACGGAAAAACGGACTTCTCGCGTGAGACGAATCATCAATGCCGATTGTAGCCTGCGTGCGGCAGCCCGATTGGCCGCGCGCCGTGCCAATCCGAGGGCGCATTTCCGAGCCCGCGCGCTGTAGCGCCGGAGCTCCGCGTCCGACGCCGTATCGATCCGAACGCGCAATCCCGCCCCGCGCGCGTCAGCAGGCGCGCATTTCCGAGCCGCGAGCGTCAGCGAGCGCGACGTCCGATCGCCAGCCCTGCAAAATTGGCGCGCACGCCTTCCTGCTCTTCTTCCCGCAACCCACTCCGCACGCTGCGCTCGCTTACGCTCGCGGCTCGGATCGGATGCGCTCGCGTACACGCGCCGCTGCGCCCGCCCGCCCGCCCCGCCTACCCGCCGATCTTCTTCTCATACGCCGTCGCGTCGAGCAATGCGCCGAGCGGCGCAACGTCGCTTGCCTCCACGCGGATCATCCATCCCGCCTCGAACGGATCGTCGTTCACGAGCTGCGGCTCGTCCGCCAGGCGGCCGTTGATCTCGCGAACCACGCCGGAAATGGCTGAGTACAACTCGCTGGTCGCCTTCACCGACTCGACCTCGCCGAACGGCTTGCCCGCGGCGAGCGACTTGCCGACCGCGGGAAGGTCGACGTAGGTGATGTCGGTCAACTCGTCGGCGGCGAATTGCGTAATGCCGATCGTGACGAGATTGCCCTGCGCCTTGTACCACTCGTGCGTAGCCGAGTACCTGCGATCCGCGGGAACCGCCATTTCGCCGCCTCCAGAAATCAGGCCGTGTCCGGCGCGCCATGCCGGCCGCGCGCCGCGGGGATCATACGAAAATGGCCGCGCGGGGGACAGTGTGCGGGCGGCGCCGAGGCGGCGGACAGGCGGAATTGCGATCGAGTCCGCGTGTGCTCACGCGGGTCGTTTCGATGTCGAACGGAAGACCCGCCTGGGGACAGGCGGGCTCGTTTCACGGCTGAAACGCGTCTTCGAAGTGCTGGATGCGCGGCGCCTGCCCATCTGCCAGGATCACGCTCACCACGTCGAACCGGCAAGGTCGATCTTCCAACCCACGGCGGCGCAGAAACCAGCGCGCCGCAACGCCCAGCTTGCGCTGCTTCTCCGCCGTCACGGCTTCGTGCGGCGCGCCGGCGAACGCGCCGCTCCGAGTCTTAACCTCGACGAACACAATCGTCTTGCCCGCCGCGCACACCAGGTCCAGCTCGCCGGCCGGCGTGCCGAATCGCCGCGCGAGCACTTTCAACCCGCCGCGACGAAGATGCTGCTCGGCCAGCCTTTCGCCTTCGAGCCCCGTTTTCAGGTGCTCTGCGCACATTCGACCACCAATCCTCAGCCCGATCAGCCCCGTCGATGGACCGCAGCCGCCCTCGGCTGCATTCCCGTACGGGAATCGCGGCCGTGCCGCTGACTCGCATTCACGATTTCAACGACCCGCTTCGCCTCGCATCCCCCGTTGCGGCCACTCATCGCGCCCGCACGCCACGAGTCCGCCTCGCACGCACCCCGCGCATCGTACCGAGAATCCACGGGCGCCGGAGGCCACGCGCGATGCAGAGCGTGCGCATCGCACCCGCCGCGCCCGCCGGCCGCGCAAATTGCACACTCTTCCGTCGGAATCGCGCGGCCGCCGCGCGCGGCCGAATTCAAGAGCTCGTCGTATCGAACCGACCCGATAAGCGGACGATGTGGCGTGTCCGCCGCGCTACGACCCCGCGGAGCCTGAGCAATGATGAAATCCGTCCGATATGTGTCCGGCCGAACGGCCCGCTGCGCCGCGCTGCTGTCCGCCGCGCTGCTGACGAGCGCCGGCTGCGACAGCTACTTCTTCCAGAATCTGCCGCAGGTCGGCGACGCGCTGACCGGTGGCGACGTCGCGGGAGAATCCGCTCTCCCGTTCGCCGCAAAAGTCATTCAGTCGCGCACGTTCATCAACGGCGAGTCGGTCACAACCGTCACGTACGCCGTCGACGACGTCGCGCGCCGCCCGCTGTTCATCGATTTCAACGGCGACCAGCTGGTCGATCCGGTCGTGGTCTACGGCCCCGATCGCGACAACGGCGAAACGCAAAGCGTCGTGCAGATCCTGCTCAGCAAGGACAACGGCAAGGAAGCCGCGTTCACCAGCCTCACGCTCGACGCCAAGTACACCTGGCAGCGGCTGGCCGACGTGGCGGTCGGCGACATCGACGGCGACGGCGCGCTCGACATCATCGCGGCGTCCGAGCCGGGCGTGGTGTATCTGCATCACCCCAGCGGCGGCGAAACCACCGACCTGGCGCAATGGGGCAACGCCAACCCCGATCTCGAATTCCTCGAGGGCAGCACCGAGACGATCAGCAACGACGAGCTGACGGCAATCCTGGCGCAGGCGGTCGGGCCGGGCGTCAACCTGGACAATTACGAAGTGACCGTCGATCAGGGCTACACGAACGTCGAAATCGGCGACATCGACGGCGACGGCGACAACGACGTGGCCGGCTCGCGCCGCCTCAACATCCAGCTCGAACCGAAACCCGACACGAACGTGCCGCCCATTCAGATCATCGACGGCGTCGTGCAGGTCTTCATCAACCCCGGCTTCGCCGCCGACGGGGCCGGCTGGACCATCGCGCCCGTCGGCGCGCACGAGCGACACGATCGCCTCGACCGCGACGGCGCGGCCGGGCTGGTGCTCTTCGACGTGGACGACGACGGCGACCTCGACGTCGTCTCGGCGGCGCGGCAGGACAACAATGTGCAGGTGGCGTGGTTCGAGAACCCCGGCGACTCGCCGCTCGACCCCGACGTGCGCTGGACGCCCTGGCGCGTCGGGAGCATTCGCGACGCCTTCTCGATCGCGGTAAGCGACGTGACGGGCGACGGCCGGCCCGACGTGGTCGCGAGCGGCTCGCGGCAAAAACAGCTTGTGCTCTTCGAGCAGCCCGCGGAGGGGCCGAAGCGCGCGTTCGACTGGGACTCGTTCCCGATCGTCACGTTCGAGTCCTATGAGCCGCGCGGCGTGCTGGTCTTCGACCTCGACGGCGACGGCGGCGCGGAGATCGTCGTCGGCAGCGACACCGGCGCGGTGCGCTACTTCGAGCGCGGGCTCGACCCGACCGCCCCGTGGACGGCGTTCGTCATCACCGACTTCGACCCCACCGGAAAGGTCGGGCTGATGGGCTATGGCGATCTGGACGACGACGGCGACCCGGACCTGATCGCGGTAATCGACAACGACGAAGACGAGAACGAGAACCAGGACTACCTGGCATGGATCCGGAACGGGATCCTGATTCCGACCATCGGGCTGCCGTAGACACGGGCTCTTCGGAGCGGCATTGAAGCCTCGGGCTTGCGAGCGCCGTGCGAGCGCCGGCGTTTTTTCGACGCGGACCACACGACGGGAGAACGGTGACGTATGGCGATGGCCCTTCGAGTCTACCTCTTCGAACAGGGTGGCTCTGCCAATTCGACGTTTCGCGATCCGTTTGACCGGCTCGACGCCGTGAAGGTCATCGAGCTCAGCACGCGCTGGGAAGAGCTTCAGGCCCACTTGCACAGCGGCCAGGTCGAAGCGGTCGCGGTGAATCTCGACGCGCAGGAAGGCCGCAACGCGCTCTACGCGATCCAGCGCATCTGCGAGGTCGCACCGGGTGTTCCCGTCCTCGGCGTGAGCAGCAGCTCCGACCCGGAGATGATCATCCAGGCGATGCGCGCGGGGTGCAGCCAGTTCGTGCGCTCTCCGATCGACATGTCCGACCTGAGCGCCGCCATCCGGCGCGTTCGCCAGACGCGTGCGCCCAACGCGGTCGAGAGCGCGCGCTTCTGCGTCATGGGCAGCGCCGGCGGGGCCGGCGCGACGACCATCGCCGCCAACCTGGCCATCGAGCTTGCGCGGCTGATCGAGCGGCGCGTCGCGATCGTGGACATGAACCTGCAATTCGGCGACGTGGCCTGCGCGTTCGACGCGAGCCCCAAGCACTCGCTGGTCGACCTGTGCCGCTCCGGCGCGAACATCGATCGCACGATGATGGAGACCGCGCTGGTCGAGCTGCCCTGCAACGTGTCGCTGCTGGCGCGCCCGGAATCCATCGTCGGCCTGAGCGACGAGATCCCCCCCGACGCCGTCGAGCAATGCTTCCGCGTGCTGGAGCAGATGTTCCCGTTCGTCGTCGCCGACCTGCCGCGCCTGCTCAGCCCGATGACGGCCGCGGCGATCATCGGCGCCGATCGCGTGCTGATCGTCACGCAGCTCGCCGTGCCCTACCTGCGCAACGCGACCCGCGCGTTCGAGTATCTGCTCTCGCTGGGCTACGACGAGGACCGCATCGAAATCCTGCTCAATCGCTGCAACGCGAACCACGAGCGCATCAAGCCGGCCGAAGTCGAAAAACACTTCGGACGCAAGGTCTTCGCGACGGTCCCGAACGACTACAAACGCATGACGACGTCGCGCGACCTCGGCCACCCGATCGTCACCGACGCGCCCAACAGCCCCGCGCGGCTCGCCATCCGCGAAGTCGCGCGACAGCTCGCCGCCGGACGACTCGGCGAGGCCTCCGCCAAGCAGGAGTCGAGCTTGTTCGGAATGTGGCGCCGCAAGAAGCCGCGCGCCGCCGCAGCCGCGCGCGGATAGCGAGCCCGC
>CAZHIE010000245.1:0-5750 GCA_964532435.1 uncultured Planctomycetales bacterium | reverse complement strand
GAGGGGGCGGACGGCGGCACGCGTAGGCGGCGCGGGCGACGTTGCCCTCCGTGTCGGGAATGCAGCCGAGGGCGGCTGCGGTCCAATTCGGGAATGCAGCCGAGGGCGGCTGCGGTCCAATCTTCTTGTCTTCGCCCGGCAGGGCGCGCGATCGTTGCCAGGGGCTTCAGCCCCTGGAACGCGGCGCTTCCCTTTTCTCTCTTTTGTCTTCCGCCCGGCAGGGAGCGAGAAGCTGCATCGAGGTGCGCTCGTCCGCCCTCCGGGCGGAAATAAAAAGAGCGAGGAGGTGCCCTCGGGTCCAGGCGTTGAAACGCCTGGCAACCATCGTGCGCCCTGACGGGCGAGGATAGATGGCGAGAGCTTTTGCTCCGTTGATGCAAAGGTCTTCTGGCGGTGCGGAACCGTGGCTCCCCGCCGGCCCCTCACTGGCGTGAGGAGTTCGGATTGTCTTCCTTCAGCATTCAGCATTCAGCATTCCGGCTGGCCCCTCACTGGCGTGAGGGGTTCGGATGGTTTACTCCCCAATCCCAAATCCCCAATCCCTCTTCCCCCGCCGGACCCTCACTGGCGTGAGGAGTTCGGATTGTCTTCCTTCAGCATTCGTCACTCAACATTCCGGTTGGCCCCTCACTGGCGTGAGGGGTTCGGATTGTCTTCCTTCAGCATTCGGCATTCGGCATTCAGCATTCGGCATTCGGCATTCGGCATTCCCGCCGCGGTGCGCGACCTTGCATGGACCGCGACTACGCGTCGCGCAATGCCGACGTCACGCTCATCCGCGCGGCGCGCCAGGCCGGCATGATCGTGCCGACCAACCCGATCGCCAGCGAGACGGCCAGCGAGATGAACATGACCTTGGGCGTGACGCGCAGGTCGTAGCTCACGGTCGTAAACGTCTCCGGAAGCATGTTCATCTGCACGCCGTTGAACGCGAGGCTCGCCAGCACACCCAGCACGCCGCCCGCCAGAGCCAGGAGCAGCCCTTCCAGAAGAAACGCGGTCAGAATGTTGCGCCGCGCAAACCCGATCGCACGCAACATGCCGATTTCGCGCACGCGCCCGGCAACGGCCGCGTACATCGTGTTCGCGACGGCGAACGCGGCCGCCGCGCCCATGATGACGATCATGATGACGCTGAACACCTGCGTCGTCGCCTCGTTTGTGCCGAGATCGGAGAAGTACTTCCGCTCCGTCTTGGCATTAAGCTGAACTTCGGGGCCGTTGATGAAGGCGATCGCCCGCTCGGCGGCCGTTTCGTCGGCCACCAACATGCGGGCCGACGAGTAGGAGTCTCGGCCGTAGGCGTCGCGCAGCGTCTCGGAGTAGCCCCAGATCTCGCTGTCGGCCGCCGTGCCGTCGGTCGTGAAGACGCCGACGATGGTGAACAAGCGCTCGCCGCGCGTGCCGATTTCGATCTTGTCGCCTATCTCGTGGCGGAGATAGGCGCGCCGCACCGCGTTTCCGACGATCGCCTCTTCGCGACCCGGCTCGAACGCGCGGCCTTCGAGAATCCGCACGCGGCCGCGCCGTGCCGCGCTGGCCGCGTCGAAATCGACGCCGCGCACGGCGACGTTGAGCGCCACGTCCGGGTCGCTCTTGCCGAATGCGCTGCTGAACGAGACCAGCTCCGGGCTGAGGATCGGGCGGTCGCCGCGCCGCTCGACGTCCGGCGTGAGATCGAGCTTGTTGATGCCGTCCTTTCCGAGACCGGAGGTCGTCTCCGACGTGGCCGCGCGCGACATGACGATCAACGTGCTCGAATCGCCGGTGGCGGTCATCGTTCGGAGCGCGCTGTCGGTAACGGCCTGCAGATAAGCGAACGAGGCGATCACGATCGCGATCAATAGGACCGATGAGATCGTGCTGACCGGCCGGGCCAGGAGGCTGAGCACGTTGTACCGGATCGGGACGGCCACGCTACACGACCTTTCGCAGCGCGGCGGCCACCTTGAGCCGGCCGGCGAGCACGGCGGGCAGGATGGCGGCGAAGAGTCCGCAGGCGAGGGCGACGCTCATGGCGATCAGGGCGGTTTTCTCCTTGACGTGTACGGCGCCCTCCATGACGGGGAGCTCCAGGTTCATCAGGCGCGTGATGACATAGATCGGCCCGACCGCGATCAGTCCGCCGAGCAGGCCGAGGGCCACACCCTCCGACAGCACCAGCCGCACGATGCGCGCGGCCGAAAAGCCCAGCGCCCGGAGGACGGCGATTTCGCGGGTGCGCTCGCGGAACGACATGCTCATCGTGTTGAACGCGACGGCGGCGGCGGCCAGGACGATGAGCTGTCCGATGTTCCAGATCATCGAGACCCAGTCTCCGCCGCTCTTAGCGAATTGCGCGACAAAGGTGGACTCCATCTCGGTGCGCGTGCGGTGCTCGCTGTTCTGGAAATGCTTGTCGATCTCCGTCAGCGCCCATTGTTGCGCCTCGGGCGAGGTGCATTTGAGCCAGAAATTATGCACGCCGGCCGAATCATCCGGCGCAATCCTGCGGACGGATTCCTCGTAATAGTCGCGCGCGAAGTAAAACCAGGGCACGTCCATGCGGGCGGGTATCGCGGCGATGACGAACTCCATCGACGGATTGGGCGGGATCTCGCCCACCAGCGTGACGCGGTCGCCCACTTTCCAATTCTGCTGTTTGGCGAGCATGTGGCCGATCACCGCGCCGCGCCGTTCGCTGCGGAAGCGCTCGATCTCGTCCGGCGTCATGCCGAACTCCGGATACGTCTGCGCGAACGTGTCGCGATCGATCGCGGCACTGGGAAACGCGGCCTTCTGCCCTTCGATCTTGCCGCCGAACCACGTGAAGCAGCAGACCGAGGCGACGTATCCGGGCGGCGCGAGCTGCTCGATTTCGCCGCGGATGCGCGCGGGCAGCTCGGCCGTGTAGGTCAGCCGCTGATGCACGCAGACGCGCATGTTCTTGTCCATCTGGCGGAGGTAATCGTTCACCAGGTCGACGAACGAGCGCGCCACGGTGAAAACGAACATGGGCAGTGCGATCGCCAGCACGGTCAGCACGGTTCGCAGCCGGTTGCGGGTCAGATTTTTGATGAGCAGCGTGGGGCCGTTCACGCCTAGTACTCCACCAGGGCCGCCTCGCGCGGCTTGTCGGCGAACAGTTCGCCCTTTTCCAGGTGCAGCCGGCGGCGGGCGTGGTGCGCGGCCTTGGGGTCGTGCGTGACCATGATGATCGTCTTGTGAAACTCGCTATTGAGCCGTTCGAGCAGATCGAGCACCGACGCGGCGCTGGCCGCGTCGAGGTCGCCGGTTGGTTCGTCAGCCAGCAGCATTTCCGGATCGGTGACCAGCGCGCGGGCGATTGCGACGCGCTGCTCCTGGCCACCGGAAAGCTGCGACGGTCGATGGTCGGCCCGGTCGGCCAGATCGACGATTGACAGGGCGAACTTGACCCGCTCGCGCCGCTCGGCCGCGCCCATGCGGAACAGGGTGAGCGGAAGCTCGACGTTCTGCGCCGCGGTCAGCACGGGCAGCAGGTGGTACATCTGAAAAATGAAGCCGACGTGGCGGGAGCGCCAGGCGGTGAGTTCGCGTTCCGACATGCGGTCGAGCTGTGCGTCGCCGACGCGGATCGTGCCGCGCGTCGGCGTGTCGAGCCCGCCGATCAGGTTCAGCAGCGTCGACTTGCCGGAGCCGCTGGGGCCCATCAGGGCGATGAACTCGCCGGCCTCGATTGCGATGCTCAACCCGGCGAGCACGGGAATGTCGATGTTGCGCTTGCGATAGACCTTATGCACGTCCGCGATTGCGATGTACGCCATCGACCCCGCTCCTTGTCGCCGCCGGCCGACCGTGGCCGTCTGGACCGCGCCGGTGCGGCGCGCGGTAAGAACCGATCGGATCGCAATTGTAGCGGGTTTGGCCGCGGCGGTCGAAAGCGGCGGATGTGCGGCGCGTGCTCTCGGTGGCGCGGTGCTTCGCTTGCGCCGCGGGCGCTTCCGCGGGTGCGGACGACGCGCGATAATGCCGGACATGAGAACACAAACCAAATCCGCCGCCGCGCCGGCCGATCCACTGACGCCGTTGCTGTCCGAGTTTCGCGAGCGCGCCGCGCGGATCCGCGAGGGCGGCGGGACGCGCGGGATCGAGCGGCAGCACCGCCACGGCCGGCTGACGGCGCGGGAGCGGATCGAGCTGTTGTGCGAGAAGGGAACTTTCTTCGAGCTGGGGTTGTGGGCGGCGGACGGGATGTACGCGGACGTGGGCGGTGTGCCGGCCGCGGGCGTCGTTGTCGGGCTGGCCCGCGTGATGGGGCGCCTGTGCGTGGTCGTCGCCAATGACGCGACGGTCAAGGCCGGCGCGTTCTTTCCCGCGACGTGCAAGAAGGTGCTGCGCGCGCAGCGCTTCTGCATGGACAACCGGCTGCCGATTCTCTACCTGGTCGACTCGGCCGGCGTCTTTCTGCCGATGCAGGACGAGATTTTTCCCGACGAGGACGATTTCGGCCGCATCTTTCGACATAACGCGGTGATCTCGGCGATGGGGATTCCGCAGCTTGCGGCGATCATGGGCAATTGCGTGGCCGGGGGCGGCTATCTGCCGGTGATGTGCGACACGCTGCTAATGACGGAGGGCAGCGGGCTCTATCTGGCCGGTCCGGCGCTGGTGAAGGCGGCGATCGGGCAGGAGGCGAGCAGCGAGGACCTGGGCGGGGCGAAGATGCATGCGTCGATCAGCGGCACGATCGACTATCGCGAGCCGAATGACGAGTTGTGCATCGAGCGGCTGCGGCGGCTGGTTGGGAAGCTCGGCGCGCCGACCCACACGCCGTTCGATCGCACCGCGCCGAAGCCGCCGAAGAGATCCGCGGAGGATGTGTTTTCGGTTGTCGCCGCGGGATTGCCGCGCGGGGGCGGGCCAGCGCCGGGGGGCCGGACTCTGGCCGGTCTCCCCAGCCAGGAAGGCACTCCTGGGGAAGAGACCGGCCGGAGGCCGGCCCCCCAGCAGTCAGCCCCCCAGCAATCAGCCCCCCAACAGCCGGGCCTGCGGGGACCGGTTGCACCGGCGGTGAATTGGGGCGCGGCGCAATACGACGTGCGCGACCTGCTGGCGCACCTGGTCGATGCCGATTCGTTCGACGAATACAAGGCGGAGTACGGCCAGAGCCTCGTGTGCGGGTTCGCGCGGCTGGACGGCTGGGCGGTGGGCGTCGTCGCGAATCAAAAGAAGCAGGTGAAGCCGGCGAAAGGGCCGCTGCAATTCGGCTCGGTCATTTACGTCGATTCGGCCGAGAAGGCGGCGCGGTTCATCCTCGACTGCAACCAGATGAAATGCCCGCTGATTTTCCTTCAGGATGTCAACGGCTTCATGGTTGGGCGCGACAGCGAGCAGGAAGGCATCATTCGCGCCGGGGCGAAGCTGGTCAGCGCCGTGAGCAACAGCGTGGTGCCAAAGATCACGCTCATTACGGGCGGCTCGTTCGGCGCGGGGAATTATGCACTGTGCGGCAAGGCATACGATCCACGGTTTCTGTTCGCGTGGCCGACGGCCAAATATGCGGTGATGGGCCCGGGCAGCGCCGCGAAGACGCTGCTTCAGATCGAGGTGGACTCGCTGAAGCGCAAGGGACACGAGCCGGACGAGGCCGAGCAGCGCCTGCTGGAACGCAAGATCACGGAGCACTACGAGACGACCATGGACATCCGCTATGGCGCCGCGCGCGGCTGGGTGGACGCGATCATCGAGCCGGCCGAGACGCGCGCGGCGCTGGCGCTGGCGCTGGAGGC
>CAZHIE010000244.1:0-5778 GCA_964532435.1 uncultured Planctomycetales bacterium | reverse complement strand
TGAATGCCGAATGCTGAATGCTGAAGTAAGAGAATCCGAACCCTTCACGCCAGTGAGGGGCCCGCGGGGGGACAGAGGTCACGTTTGGGAAGCCGTGCTCGGCGGCGCATCGCCGCTCCGCGAGCGTAGCGTCGGACCTCCGCGTCCGACGCCGTACGCGTAGCGGCCCGCGCCCTCGCGCGGCCGGAGCGGCGAATGGTAGCGGCCCGCGCCCTCGCGCGGCCGGAGCGGCGCTCGGCGTTCATATCGTGTGATTGGCGATCCGAGCCGCGAGCGTAAGCGAGCGCGACGTCCGGCGGTGAGCCCTGTCACAACAGCGCGCAGGCTTTCGCACTCGTCTTCCCCGCAACGCAAGAAACGCGCAGGTCCGCTCGCTCGTTCGCCCGCAACCCACTCCGCACGCTTCGCTCGCTGACGCTCGCGGCTCGGATCGGATGTGCTCGCTACGCTTGCGGTTCGGATCGGCGTCGGACGCGGAGGTCCGACGCTACGACGGGCGCATCGCCGAATTCACGACTCCGATCAACGGGCGCCGCTACGGCCGCGCGAGGGCGCGGGCCGCTACGGGACGCGGATCCGCGCGGCGCGGCGTCGGACGCGGAGGTCCGACGCTACCGCGCGCTCGCCGATCGCGCGCGGTCGCGAATCACTTGATCAGGTGTGCGTCCTGGGCCGAGGCCGGGCCTTCGCGGCCGGTGTACTCGGCCACGCCGCGCAGCGTCCAGATGTTGTCGCCGCCGATGCCGCAGTCCGCGAATTTCACGAACTTCACGCGGCCGTCGAGCGTCACGATGTTCTGCCCGACGCCGGCATGCGCTCGCGAATTGAAGCTGTCCGCGTCGCCGGCCGTCCGGCGCAGCGCCTCCAGCAGCGGCACGCCGTCTTCGAAGAGCGGATTGTCGTCGGCCAGGATCGGCAGGTCGGGCGCGTCGGTCAGGCTCGGGCGGGCGCCGGCCATGTTGAAGTAGGCGTAGCTGATGTTGCGGGCTTCGAGGAAGTCGTCGTGGCGCGAGACCTGGTCGGCGGGCATGGCGACGTCGGCGCGGGCCGGGCAGATCAGGCGGCGCGGATCTCCGACCAGCGCGAGGCGCAGCAGCGGATACACGTGCTTGCGATTGGGCTGCGGCTGGAGCGAACCGTCGCGCGTCGGCAGCCACGAGTTTCGCGCCGACCAGCCCGCGAACGGCAGGCTGTTTCCAAACGTGCTGGCGTATTGCTGCAAACCCTGGCCGACCTGCATGAGATTCGCGGAGCACAGGATGCGCTGATTGCGCTGCCGGACCTGAAGGATGCCGGGTACGCCGACGCCGATCGCAAAGACGAGCAGCGCCGCGACGGCGACCAGGTCGCGCAACCCGCCGAGACGGAAGACGCGCCGCAGGCGATTGTCGGGCTGCGCAGCGGGAGCGCCGCCGCGATGCACGCGCAGGCGCGAGCCGCGAACCGCCGCGACGATTCGATCGGCCAGCCCGGCCGGCGCAGGCTCATTGCGGAGCGAAGCCAGCGCGGCGAACGCGGACGCGAGCGCCTCCTGTTCGCGGCGCAGCGATGCATCGGACGCAAGCTGCGCCGAGAGCGCCGCGCGTTCGGAATCGCCGAGCGCCCCGAGATGCAAATCGACCAGGCGCGGGTCGAAACCCGCCGCGCCGTCGTCGTTCATGCCAGTTGCTCCGGACATCGTTCCATCCTCCGACACGCCGGCTTCGCCGCACAACGGGCGGCCGCGCAGCGAGCCGATGGGTCGATACGTCTTGCTTCGCGCGCGCCACGGAGCGATCGCGCCTCCGGCCGATTCGTCAGCGGGCGACTTCGCCGGTCTCCTTCTGCCACAGCCGGGCGAAATGCCCGACGGCGGCATGCAGCCGCGACTTCACCGTTCCGACGGGGATGCCGAGGATTTCGGCAATCTCCGCGTACGGAAGCTGCTGGTAGTACCCCAGCATCAGGATCAGCCGCAGGTGCTCCGGCATCTGCTCGATCAGCCGGCGAACCTGCGCCCGGCGCACGTCGCTCTCCTCCGCGTCGGCCGATTGGCCGGCCGCCGACTCCGCCGCGCGCCCGGAAGGGCTTGCGTCGTCCTCGTCCGGCGGTTCGAGCGATAGTTCGCGCCGCCGGCCGCGCGAGCGCATGTGGTCGCGCGCCTTATTCGCGGCGATGGTGTACAGCCACGGCTTGAATGACCGCTCAGGGTCGAACGTAGCCGCCGCGGAGTGGACCTGGAGGAACGCCTCCTGCACAAGGTCCTCCGCCGCGCTGGGGTTGTTCACCATCTTCAGCAGGAATCGATACAGTTCCTCCGCATATCGGCGGACCAGGGCGTCAAACGCGCCGGCCTCGCCGGCCAGATGCCGGGCGAGCAGGATTTCGTCTCGTTCGCTATGCACGGCATCCACTAGCGATACGTCGTTGCTCGGGCCGGGGTTCGGCCCGATCGGGCGAATCGGGCAAAAGAGGGGCGGGGGCTCCGCCGGCGCGTCGACCGGATTATCGGATGTTCGGGGAATCGGCGAAAGCAGCGCCGCGACTCGCGTGGGCGCTACGCACGGCGTCGGACGCGGGGGTCCGACGGTACAAAAAAAATCGGCCCCGCACGCCGTGGCCGCGGCGGGCGGGGCTTTCCGGGAGGGAACACGGGCAAGGTCTGCGGCCGGCTGCGAATCCGCTGCGGGGGAGGATCTGTCCGCAAACACGGACCGATAGCGTTTCCGGGCCCTTCGCTTTCCTTACCCGCCTCGCCGAGGGGAAGTTCAAGACTCCCATCCGCTTCCCGCCGTCGAGGGAGCTTTCATTCGCCCTTATACGTGCCCGCGGAACCGGACCCACGGAATTCGCCGAAATTCCGCCGCTTGCCGGCAGGCGGCCCGCCGTTCCGGAATGGCCGGCGCGCGGCCTTTTTGGCAATCTTCCACCGGGGCTGGGCGTTCTGGCATAATGGGAGCGGATGCGGCGTCGCCGGGCCGCATTTCCCTTCGTGCCGTCTGACGGCTGACCTGCGCGTCGCAACGTGAGACACGTTCCGGGAGCGAGTGACGCCCATGCATGAGGAAGCCGATCGGCGCGATCGCCTGCATCGGTTGATCGACTTCGCGCGGTTGTATCGCGGCTGGAGCCGCGCGCAACTGGCCAAGTCGCTCGATCGCGATTCGACCAAGCTCTACCCGGACACGGGCAATCCCAAGCTCGACCTGCTCGTCGCGCTTGCCGGCGTGCTCGACTGGCCGGTGAGCGACGTCGCCGAGTACATCTGGAGTGGGGACGCGAAAGCGGCGCCGGGAGAGGCATCGGATTTTGAAGCGCTGGACGCGCAGGCGCGCGACGCGCACGGGGCGGGGCAGTATCAGCGAATGGCCGATCTGGCGCGCCGCATGTACCTCGTCGCGCGCACGGCGGAGGAACGGGCGCGGGCGTGCAATCGCGAGCACGGCGCGTGGGATGGGCTGGGCCGCTACACGAAGGCGCTGGAGGCGGTTTGCCGCGGGCTGGGTGAGAGTCCGATCTCCGCAACGCGCCACAACCAGCTTCAGGCGAACCTGGCGAACACGCACTACACGCTGTGGGAACTGGCCGCCGCGCTGGCCCACGCGCACATGCTCGTGCAGACGTATGAGCGGCGACCGCCACAGACGCCGGCCGATCGCAAGGCGCACGCGTTCATCTTCTATGTTCGCGGGCACACGCACCGCCGCTTCGTGCAGCGGCAACCCGACCGGCGCGAGGAGCACCTGGAGGCCGCGGAGTCCGACCTGCTTCTGGCGCGCGACCTGCATCGCGGCCTGGCATCGGAATTTAATGACGCTCGGCTGCTCGGCATCGCCCGCACGTGCGAAGGCGGATTGCTCGAAATCGACGTCGAGCATGGCCGCCGCTCCGCGGCGGACGGCGTGCGCGGATTTCTGGACGGGTTGGAGCAGGTGGTCGATCCGGGCGCGGCAGAGGTGGGCGACTGGCTCGAAAGCCACGGCTGGTGGTGCATTTTCGGCGCGAACGTGGCGCTGCGGCACCTGAGCGGCCGGCCGCTGCAACAGGCGATGGCGGTCTTTACGAACAAAGCGCTGGAGATCGCGGATCGATTGGACAACTGGGCGCTGCGCGAGCGCGTCTTCACCATGCAGTACCAATTGCACGAGACGCTCGTGTCGACGACCGGGCTCGATCTGCCGTTCACGATCGACGACGAAGAGAAGCGCCTGATCACCGGGACGATGGGGCGATTTCCCGCGTTCCGCGACACCGGGTGGAAGATTTTCCGCACCGCGCGCCTGATTCGCGACGCAAACGGGAATTGACGCCATGCAACGCAACGCCAATACAACGCTTCCGCTGGCACTCGTAGTTTTCGCGGCGATCGCGTCGTCGGCCGTCGCGCAGACGCCGGGTCCGCGGCGCGGCGGTTCGCCGACGGCCGACCCGCGGCCGATCGAATTCGGCCCGACCGGGCACTCGACGCAGGACGATCCCTGCACGCGATTCTCGTCGCCGGAGCTCGAGCGTCACTCGATGCTCGATCCGTTGATCGACGAGCGCGACGTGGACGGCTGGGTAGACGACGAGGATCGCCCGCACGCGCCGCTGGTTCTCTACGTGGATCGAGACGCGACCGGGCAGGAGAACGGGCGCTGCTGGCTGCACGCGTTCACCGACCTGCAATACGCGCTTCGCACGGCGGCGCAGGTGCGCGGGCGGCCGGTGGAAATCTGGGTTGCCGAGGGCGCGTATCGCCCGGACATGGGGACGGACAATCGCTATCTGTCGTTCGCGCTGCTGCGCGGCGTGGCGATTTATGGCGGATTCGTCGGCAACGAGCGCATGCGCAGCCAGCGCGATCCGGCCCACAACGTGACGATTCTGAGCGGCGAGATCGGCGGCAACGGCGGCGATCTGGACGACAACGTGCTGCACGTCGTGACGGCGGCGGGCGTGGACGAGACGGCGGTGCTCGACGGCTTTGTCATCCGCGACGGCAGCGCGAACCTGATCGCGACGCCGCGCACGGCGCAGGGCGGCGGGATGCTCGTCAGCGGCGCTTCGCCGCAGGTACGCAACTGCCGCTTCGAGAGCAACCACGCGCGGATGCAGGGCGGCGCAGTGGCCGTCATCGGCGGCGCACCGAGATTTTCGGACTGCCAGTTTGCGGCGAACAGCGCCGCGTTCGGCGGGGCGATTCACGCGCAGGGCGGCGCGTCGCCGGTGATCTCGGAAAGTGGCTTCCGGGACAACGACGCTTCGAGCGCGGGCGGCGCGATCTACGTCGCGACCGGCACGGAGATTCGCATCGCCAGCGCCGGATTCTTCGGCAATTCCGCCGGCGATTCGGGCGGGGCGCTGGCGTCGTCGGGCGCGGCCACGCTGGTCAATTGCGTCTTCAGCGGGAACGCGGCAGGGCACGGGCCGGCCGCCGCGGCGGGCGGGGCGGTGTGGCACTCGGGCGGCGCGCCGCTTCGGATTGCGAACTGCACGCTGGCGTCGAACACGTCGTCGGGCGTGGCCGGTGGGCTTTTTGTTCAGAACGGCACGGCGCAGGTTTCGAGCTCCATCCTGTGGGGAAATGCGGACGCCTCCGGGCTGTCGCTTCAGGCGCAATTCCACTCGACGCAGGATGGGGACGTCGACGTTGGCTGGTCGTGTGTGCAGTTCCTGCCCGCGAGCTGGCCGGGCGACGGCAACATCGCGGCGAATCCGCGGTTCGTGCAGCCGGCGGGGCCGGACGGCGTCTTCGGGACGGCCGACGACAACCTGCGTTTGCTGGCGTCGTCGCCGTGCGTGGATGCGGGGGACAAC
>CAZHIE010000243.1:4407-5780 GCA_964532435.1 uncultured Planctomycetales bacterium | reverse complement strand
CGTAGCGGCCCGCGCCCTCGCGCGGCCGTAGCGGCGCCCGGCCACCGCGCATAGCGCATTCGCGCAATTCCTCCGATCCGAGCCGCGAGCGTCAGCGAGCGAAGCGCTCGGATTTCGATCTGTTAGAAGAGCAGTCAAGCCATCGGCCGGCTGCGCTCCGATTCCGCCCACCCCACACCCACTCGCATGCCGCCCTTCTACGCCCCCAATCCCCAATCCCGCCCTCACTTGGTCACGGAATCGCGCGGCCCGGCCGATATGTCCGGGTATACTGGCACGTTGCGGGGCCGGTTGCCCCGGCGAGAAGGAACGAAACGGGAGATAACGATGCGGCAATGCACTGTCACGGCGTTTGCGCTTGTGCTGCTGGCCTCCGCGGCCAGCGCCGGCGAGATGCCGTGGGCGAAAAACTGGGAAGACGCCCGCAAGCAGGCGACCCAGTCAAAGAAACTGATGATGGTCGACTTCTACACGGATTGGTGAGGCTGGTGCAAACGGCTTGATCGCGACACGTACACCAACGACAACGTGATCAAGCTCGCGGCACAGTTTGTGCCGCTCAAGACCAACGCGGAGAAGGACGGCAAGGACGAGGCCAAAAAGTACGGCGTCCGCGGCTATCCGACCATCCTGTTTCTGGACGACAAGGGCGAAATCGTCGGCCGAATCGGCGGATACATGCCGCCCGGCCCGTTCGCCGAACAGATGCAGCGCATCGCCGACGCGCAGACCGAGCTGCCCAAGCTCGAAGAGGCGCTGAAGAAGAAACCCGACGACGCCGGCGCGAATGCGAAGATTGCCGGCATCTACGCAATGCGCGGCAAGATCGACGACGCCGAGAAGGCCTTCGCCCGCGCGGAAAAAGCCGGCGCCAAGGGCGACGAGATGGCCCGCGCGGCCAACGAGCTGGGCGATCATTATCAAGGCGGCGAGAAGTACGATCAGGCGATCGGCTTCTTCCAAAAGGCCGACGCGGCCGCGAAGGACGTGAAGCTTCGTTCCTACGCGAAGCTGTCGATCGCCTACTGCCACATGAGCAAGGGCGACCCCGAAGCGGCCAAGAAAGCCGCGCGCGAAGTGGTCGACCTGAAAGCGTCCGACGACGATGTAAAGATGGCCAAGCGCCTGCTCGGCGAAAAGGTCGATGAAAAGCCCGCCGAGAAGAAGGAGAAGGAGAAGGACTAGGAGAGAGGAAAGGGGAAGGTTTAGGTTCGGCAGAAGGAGTAGCGCGTCGGGCAGAGCGGTTCGGGGCGTTGGGGATGGCCGCGCGCGACGGCGCCTCCGCTCCGATCCGTGAGCGCACGCGAGCGAGGCGTAGCGGCCCGCGCCCTCGCGCGGCCGGAGCGGCGCCCGTCCCGCGCGCACCGCACTCG
>CAZHIE010000243.1:0-4307 GCA_964532435.1 uncultured Planctomycetales bacterium | reverse complement strand
CGGCCCGCGCCCTCGCGCGGCCGGAGCGGCGCCCGTCCCGCGCGCACCGCACTCGACCGATTCCTCCGATCCGAGACGCGATCGTCAGCGAGCGAAGCGTAGCGGCCCGCGCCCTCGCGCGGCCGGAGCGGCGCCCGTCCCGCGCGCACCGCACTCGGCCGATTCCTCCGATCCGAGACGCGATCGCCTGCGAGCGAATCGCTCGGATCTCAATCTGTCAGAAGACCAGGAGCGCCATCGGTCGGTCGCATTTCGAATTCATGTCCACGCCGCGTCGCGCCTCTCGGCGCAGGACGGTTCGCGGGACGGACTGCGCGCAAAAAAAACGTAGCACCCCACGCCAGCCGCTCCAGCGCGCTCCCCCGTCAGCGCGCGACTGATTCCATGTCCTACAATTCCGCATATCTCGTAAACCACTTCTACATAACCGTTTACAGCCTTTTTCGAGTTCGACTTGCCGCGCGCCGCCACCCGTGCTATCTTTCAATATATCAATGATTGTTGAACTAATGAAGTGATGCCCATGCTCGGATTCGACACCACATTCAAGGCACTCGCCGACGCAACGCGACGCGCGATCCTGGCCGAGCTGCGCGGCGGACCCATGAGCGCCGGGCAGATCGCCGAAAAGCTCCGCGTCTCCCCCAGTGCGCTCTCGTTTCACCTGAAGATGCTGAAGAGCGCCGATCTCGTCCGCGATCGGCGCGACGGGCAATTCATCTGGTACAGCCTGAACACCTCGGTCGTCGAGGACATCATGCGATTCTTCCTTCAACACTTCGCCGTCAACCAGAACGGCGCAGCCGAGCCGCCGGCCGCAGGCGCAGGCGACGACGCGACCCCGGGCGGCAACGCGGAGGACCGGTCGTGATGGCACGCACTCACCTATGGCTCATCCTGCTCCTCGTCGCGGCAAACTGCGCATTCGTGGCCGTCCTGCACACGCAGCTTCCCGAACGCGTGCCGACGCATTGGAACATGCACGGCCAGGCGGACGACTGGGGCTCGAAGTGGACGTTCACGCTCCTGATGCCATCGGTTCAGGCCGGCATCGCGGGCCTCATGCTGGTGCTCCCGCTGCTGGGGCCGTTGCGCCGCAACATGCAGGACTTCCGCGTGATTTACGGGCGCATCGCGGTGGCGATCTCGCTGATGCTCTTCGCGCTCTCCGTGATCATCGGGCTGAAGACGGCCGGCGCCGACATCCCGATCGGAACAGCGGTCGCGATGGTGCTCGGGCTGAGCTTCGTCGTGCTCGGCAACTGGTTCGGCAAGATTCGTCGAAACTTCTACGTCGGAATCCGCACGCCCTGGACCCTCGCGAGCGACTACGTCTGGGACCGCACACATCGCCTCGGCGGGCGGCTCTTCGTGCTGGCAGGCGCGGTCGTCGCGCTCGTCGCGCCCTTCGTCGCGGAATGGATCGTGTTCATCGTGCTGATGACGTGCGTCCTCGGCGCGTCGCTGTGGACCATCGTCTATTCGTACGTCTGCTATCGCCGGCACGGCGAAAAGGACGACCTCGGGACGCCCGGCGATCCGGCCGCGACCCGCTCATTCGAGAAAGGAACACTCTGATGCAAACGCCGTATCTCGCCGTTCGATTGATCGTAATGACGGCCGCTGCGCTCGCCAGCGCTGCCGCGCTGCGCGCCGCCGACGACGACAAGCACGTCGCGCGAGCCCGCGAGCTCTTGGCCCTCTTCGTGCAGGGCAAGCACGAGCAGTTCGCCGCCGCCGGCGTCGAACAGATGAAGCAGGCATTCAAGCCCGAGCAATCGGCGGCGGTCCTGGCCCAGTTGGAGTTCCAGGCCGGCAAGTACGTCCGCGAGAAGGGCGCGGAGCGAACGCAGAAGGCCGAGTACCAGTCGGTGCTCATGACGCTGGAGTTCGAACGCGCCGACGTGAAGCTGGAGTTCGTCCTGACCGAGGATGGCAAGCTCGCCGGCCTGTGGAACCGCGGCATCGCCGAGCGAGGCGAGCCCAAGCTGCCGCCCTACGCAGACCCGGCGAAGTATCGCGAGGAGCCCATCGTCGTGCGCTGCGGCCAGTATGAGCTGCCCGGCACGCTGACCCTGCCGAAAGACGCGAAGCGCCCGCCCGCGATCGTGCTGGTGCATGGATCCGGCCCGCACGACCAGGACGAAACCGTCGCCGCGAACAAGCCGTTCCGCGATCTGGCGGCCGGGCTCGCCTCGCGCGGCGTAGCGGTGCTTCGTTACGAAAAGCGCACGCACAAATACGGCGCGGCGATGGCGGCGACCGACATTACGCTCGAAGCCGAGGTGATCGACGACGCGGTGGCCGCGGCCGAGCTGCTTCGCAAGCGCGACGATGTCGATGCGCGGCGGATTTACGTGCTGGGCCACAGCCTCGGCGGGACGTTGGCGCCGTACATCGCGCGGCGCGCCGACTGGCTGGGCGGCATCGTCATCCTGGCCGGCGCGGCGCGCTCGATCGTCGAGGTCGTGCCGGAGCAGATCGAGTACCTGGCGCGGCTCGATGGAGCGCTCAGCGCCGAGGAATCCGCGCAGTTGGAGAGCGTTCGCAAGTCGGCGGCGCTCATCCATGCAGGCAAGCTCGATGAGGTCAAGGAACCGCTGCTCGGCGCTCCTTCGGCGTATTGGGCGCTGCTGGACAAGCTCGATCCGGCCGGCGTCGCGGCGGAATTGACGATGCGAATACTGGTATTGCACGGCGGGCGGGATTACCAGGTGACTCGCAAGTGCTTTGACATCTGGCAGAAGCGGCTGGCAGAGCGCAAGAACGTCGAGTTTCGCGTCTTTGAGCGGCTGAATCATTTGATGCTTTCGGGTGAAAGCCCTTCCACGCCGCAGGAGTACGCAACCGCCGGATTTGTCGATATCGCGGTGATTGAAGCGATCCGTGAATGGTCGACAAAGTGACCCATTCTCAAAATTTGCCAAAATTCAATGTGAGTTGCGACGGATTCCCGGCGTTATAGTGTTGTGGGCAAGTGCCGGGCGGGTAATGGTGGAGGCTGCGTCAGCCTCGAGCGCAACGGCTGCCCCGGGGAGTCACCGTGGCCGTAGCGCTCATCGTCGACGACCAATCGGGCTATCGAGAAAACTTGTCACGCTGCGTCGAAAAGGCCGGGCTGACGGCGCGGACCGCTTCAACGATCGCCGAGGCGCAGCGCATCATCGATCAACAGGAAGTCGACGTGCTGATCGTCGACATCCGCATGCCCAACGGGATGGAAGGCCTTCAGTTCGCCGAGACCATTCGCCGCATCCGCCGCCGCGTCAACATCGTGCTGATCACGGGCTATGGCACGCCGGAATATGAGCAGCGCGCCCGCGCCATCGGCGCGGCCGATTACCTCGAGAAGCCGTTCGACCTCCGCACGCTCGAGCGCGTGTTGCAGCGCATCAGCAGCCAGCGGACATTGCTGCGAGAGATTCACCGGCTGGAGCAGGAAGTCGCGTCGTTGCGCAGCGACGTGGCCGAAGAGGTCGACCTGTTCGAGCCGGACGACGCCGACGCGGACGCGATCGACGAAGACGGATTGCCCGATCCGCTGGCCGCGGACTGCGACCCCGACCTGCTGCCCGAGACGCATCAGTTGGACGATCTCTGGTTCGACATTCTCGGGCGGCTGATGAAGCGTCGGACCGCGCGCGAGCCGGACGCCGACGCCGACGAGTAGTGCTATTCCGCCGGGATTCGCAGCCGCGCGACGCGGCGCGTCTGGCACGCCTTCGCGCGAGCGCGCGCCGCGCTGCGCCGCGCTGCGAGCGTGCGCGCCGCGCGAGCTCGCGGAATGCGGCCGAGGGCGGCTGCCCTCCACTTCCGGATCAGAGCCGCGACCGTCAGGGAGCGCAGCGCGGCGCGCCCGCTGCGGGTCGCATGTTCGAGAAAATCGCGCTTGAAATTCGCGCTTGACGCTTGCGCGCGTGCCGTGCGCTGCCCCCCCGCGCGGCCGCGAATCATGCTATTCTCTCCGCTGGTCTCATTCGTCGCTCGCATCACACGGAGGTGAACATGGCCCGTCGCCGATCATCCGCAGATTCCAAGTCCGTTCGCCGAGACCGCGCCGGCGCCGCGCGCCGCATCCGCGACATGGCCGGCCAAATCGTCGGCGTCATCGGCCAGGATGACGATCCGTTCGTGGACATTCCGTCGCGAACGCTCAGCAACGTGCGGTTCAACGACAAGCGCGGCATCATCGAAATGCTCGACGGCAAGCAGCGGCGCTACTTTTTCAGCCTGCTCGGCCGGCGAAAGGGCGAAGGCAGCCAGGCCAAGAAGTTCATGCAGACGGTGAAGGTGGCGGAAGTCTGCCG
>CAZHIE010000242.1:2673-5843 GCA_964532435.1 uncultured Planctomycetales bacterium | reverse complement strand
CCGCGTCCCAGGGGCTGAAGCCCCTGGCAACCATCGCGCGCCCTCACGGGCGAAAACAAGAGGATTGGACCGCAGCCGCCCCAGGCTGCATTTCCTTCCGTTCCGAACACCGAGCGCCAGTGCGCGGCGCTATCCCATGATCGGCGCATCCAGCATCGCACGCACGCGGGCCGCCAGTCCCGCCGGCGTGTATGGCTTCTCCAGTAGCGCCGGCGAACCGCCGCCGGCTACCTGCCGCCGCAGCTTCTCGCCCGCGAATCCGGAGCAATACAGCACCCGCAAGCCGGGTCGCAGCTTGCTCAGCTCTTCGGCCAGCTCGCCCCCGTGCGGCCCCGGCAGCGTCACGTCCGTCACCAGCAGGTCGATCGCCCCCTGATGCTCCCGCGCCAGACGCAGCGCCGAAGGCGCATCCGCCGCCTCAAGCACGTGGAACCCCCGCGCGCGAAGCATGTGCGCGCCGATCCCGCGCACCAGCGGCTGATCCTCCACGAACAGAATCGTCTCGGCCCTCGACGTCGACTGCTTCCCCGATTGCGCGGCAAGTTCGGACTGCGCCGCCGAATCGATCCAGCGCGGCCAGAGAATCGTGAACGTCGCCCCGTCGCCCGGCCGGCTGTCGACCCGAATCGCGCCGCCGGATTGAGTCACGATGCCGTGAACCGTCGCGAGCCCCAGCCCGGTTCCCGCGCCCGAGCCCTTGGTCGAGAAGAACGGCTCGAAGATGTGCGGCAACACGTGCGGCGCGATCCCCTCGCCGAAGTCCTGCACCCGCACGCGAACGTATTGCCCGACCGGGGCGTCGGCGCATCGGCTGTCGCCGGCGGTTATCTGCAACGGCTCGACAATCACCCGCACGCGCCCGCCGCGCGGCATGGCGTCGCGCGCATTCGCTACGAGATTGACGAGCACCTGCTCGATCTGGTGCGGATCGGCCCAGATGCGCCAGTCGCCCGGCACTGCGTCCAATTCGAGCGCCACATCGTCGCCCACAATCCGGCGAAGCAGGTCGGCGCGCCCGCGGACCAGCTCGCCGACGCAGACCGGCTCGGCATGCACGACTTTGCGACGGGCGACGGTCAGGAGCTGATCCGTAAGCGCGGCCGCGCCGCTGGCCGCGGTGCGGATCGTCGCCAGGTAATCGGCGATGCCCGGCGGCGCGTTGCGCTGCGCCAGCTCGATCGATCCGAAGATCGCCGTGAGCAGGTTGTTCAGGTCGTGGGCGACGCCGGCGGCGATGCGGCCGATCGTCTCCATCCGCTCGGATTGCCGGACGCGCTCCTCCAATTGCTTCCGAGCGGTGATGTCGCGCCCGACGCACAGCCGCGCCGCCGGCTGCCCTTCCGCGTCGCGAACGATCCGCTTGATCACTTCCAGCGTCCGCTCGCCTCCGCCGGGTTGCGCGACGTGAACCTCGAAACGATGCTCTCCTCCGGCGTCGTACGCAACCTGATCGGTCCGCCGGCACTCGGCCATGATCTCGGCGCTGCCGGGCAGATGGCCGATCAGCTCGGCGTCGGTGCAACCCTGGTACTCGCCCGGCGAGACCCCTAGCGGCGCGAGCACGGCCGCATTGGCGACCAGCCAGCGACCGTCCATCGACTTGAAAACCACCTCGTCAGGCAGCGCGTCGATCAGCGAGCGCAGGCGCCCCTCGCTCTCGCGCAGCGATGCCTCGGCCCTCTTTTGCGCGGAGACGTCGCCGACGATGGAGATGAAATGCGCGGGCCGGCCGGCCGCGTCGCGCACCAGCGACACCGTGGTTTGCATCCAGACGTATTGCCCGTCCCGCCGGCGATAGCGCTTGTGCGTCTTGAACTGCTCGCGCTCGCCCGATTGCATGTCCGGGAGCGCCTTCAGCGCGTCGGCCAGGTCGTCGGGATGCGTGAGGTCGCCGAACGAGCGGCCGATCAGCTCGCTTTCGGCGTATCCCACGTCCTCGCAGAACCGGGCGTTGGCGCGGAGGTAGCGGCCGTCGATGTCGGTAAGAGTGATTCCGACGGCGGGGGAGTGAAACATGGTTTCAAACAGCCGGTCGTTCGGCGCGTGTGCCGCCGGCGTCGCCGCGGCCGAATATCGGTAGAGCCGGCCGGTCGCGTCGCCGCCGTCGCCGACGATGGGCGACGTCGACAGTTCGATTTCCGCGCCATCCTGCCGTTGGAATCGCGCCCGCGAGACGCGATCGTCGCCGTGGACGGCCCGCCAGTGCGCCGCAATCATCGCCTCGGGATCCCCGGCCGCGCGTTTCAGCGCGTCCATCCACGCCGGGAAGCGCGAACTTCCCGGCTTCAGCGCGAGCGCGCTGTCATCGAGGCGCAGCACGCGCAGGAGCTGCTCGTTGAAGGCCAGAATCACGCCGTCTTCGCCATCCACCGCGAGGAATCCGTCCGACGCGCTCGTGAGCGCGGCGCGCAGCATCGCGGCGGCGTCGACACAGTTGCCGGTGGGACGAGCGTGCCGCGCGTGCCGCGGCTCGGCGGCCGGTGAACTCGAATTCCGGTTTGGCATGTCGTTACCAGGCGGTTTCATGACCGCAACGAGACACGGCGCGCATCGCGCCACCGACGCACACGGATGATCAGCGTGATACCCCCGATGCTATCGGCAGGTTGCGCACGCCCGACACGCGCTCCCGCCATCGTCGCCCTCATGCCCGCGACGCCGGGCCCTCACTCCGCCGCCCCCGGCGCAGGCTGCACCTCGGGCAGCGCCAGGATGCGGGCAAGCAGATATTGCTCCAGCCGAGCGTCACGCCCCAGCGAGCGCCAATGCGCCCGGCCGGAGCGTTGCTCGCGCACGCCCTCGGTCGTCGGCACGCTGTCGGAGAACATGGCCAGCGCGCCGCTGGCGGTCGTCACCTGCCGCTCGGGCGTCTGAAAGCGCGATTTCTGCACGTCGACCGACAGCACGTAGCGCGGCCCGGCGCCGTCCGCGTCCGCCGATCGATCCGCCGGCGCCGGCGCGCTGGCGAGCGGATCCGCCGGCGCGGGCGCGCTGCCGAGCGCATCGGCCGGCGCGTCCCCGCTCGCGCCCGAAGCCCGAAGGCGAATCGTGACGGTGCGGCTGATCGTGTGCAGGCTCGATTCCAGGACGTTGCCGGCGCCCTGCGCGTCGACGCGCCACGGCTCGAACCACTGCCCGCTGGTGGTTGGCTTCGTGACGATCAGCCCGGC
>CAZHIE010000242.1:0-2573 GCA_964532435.1 uncultured Planctomycetales bacterium | reverse complement strand
AACCGCGGTTTGTCGAAGCGGCCGATGTGGCATGGTCCCATGATAGTTGGACCGGCGCTGCATGCAACCGCCCATTATGGGCGGCGCCGGGGGCGGCGAAAAATGGCGTTGTCTCGGCCGGAATGTCGGGCAGCTTTCGCAAGGATTTGGCAGACTGTTGATGGAAGCTGTCGTGTCCCCCTTTGGTGTCCCGCGGCGCTGGTCCGGCGCCGCGGGATTTTTTTTTGCCCGCGGATGGATTGCAGCCGCGCTTGGATGGACCGCCCCCGGAAAGTGGACCGCAGCCGGAAAGTGGACCGCAGCCGCCCCCGGCTTGGCGCGCGTGGACCGCAGCCGCCCTCGGCTGCATTTCGGGATGGAGCGCAGCCGCTCCCGGCTGCCGATTTGGACCGCAGCCGCCCTCGTCTGCACGTCTCTGCGTGCGAAATCGGCCCCGAAGGGGCCGCGGAATGTAGCCACGGGTGGAGCGCCGGCGCGGCGCAGCCCGCCGACGCGGAACCCGTGGAACGCGAATTCGTTTCTCCCCTCCGCCCCAGCGGGGCGATGGAAGCGCGCGATCGCGCGGCACGCATGATCGAGCGCGCCCGACGATGCCGCCGTCCCTCAGCGCCTCCTCCGCTACGCCCACGTGCTCGTCCAGCGATCCGCCGGCGCCGCCGATGCGAACTTCCTTGATTCCTCCGGCGTCATCCGCGGGTTGACGTGCCGCACGCCCATCAGCTCGATCATGTGCTCGAACGCGACGGTGTTCGCCAGGATGCCCGCAAAGCGCGACTTCGCCGGACCCACCGCCAAAATCGGCGCCCAGTCGGCCGTGTGCGACGTGCCCGTCCAGCCGATGCCGTTGTGGTTGCCCAGCACGCGGCCGAGCGCGCCCGCCGGCTTGGCGTGCTGCTTGAAAATTTCTCCGCCCGCGTCGCCGGCCAGCGCGCGGGTGAGATACTCGGCCTCGCCGCGGCTCAGCTCGACGCCGAGCGCGTCGCGTATCAACTCCGACACCGCGTCGACGCCGCCTTTGGCGCCGTGCAGCGCCGCCTGCCCGCGCCGCAACAGTTCTTCGGTTGAGGCCGTCGCGGCGGCCACGCGCGCGAAACACTCGTTTGTGCTGCGGTAGTTCCCGCCCGTTCCGTTCAGGCCGGGGTTGGAGTTTCCGTGATCTGTCGTGATGACGACCAGCGTGTCGCCGCGCGGCCTGGCCCAGTCGAGCACCGCGGCGATGGCGTCGTCGAAGTCGAGTTGCTCGCGAAAGATCGCGCCGGCGTCGTTGTTGTGCGCGGCGTGGTCGACGCGTCCGCCCTCGATCTGCAGCAGGAAGCCCTGCGGTCCGCCGGCCAGCAACTCCAGCGCCCGGCGAGACATCTCCGCCAGCGTCGGCACTCGTTGCTGAAGCTCCGCCGATTGGGCCCGATCGACGGACATCGGCAGATGCCCGGCGTCGAACACCCCGAGCACGCGCGGCGGCCGGGCGGCGCTCAGCAGCTCATCGCGCTTCTGCCAGACCGCATATCCCGCGGCCTCGAATTCGCCGCGCAGGTCGCGCTTGTCGGACCGCCTGCGCGGGTCAAAAAACGCCGCCCCGCCGCCCAGCGCGACGTCGACGCGATTCAGATATTGCGGCGCGATCTCCGCCTCCGAATCGCGATCGGCCTGGCACGCGGCGAAGCCCGCCGGCGTCGCGTGCGTGATCGTCGTGGTCGTAACCAATCCGACGCGGCGGCCGGCACCCTGCGCAAGTTCGGCGACGGTCGTGAGTTTGCGGCCGTCGGGCAGCATGTTCACCGCGCCGTTGAAAATCCGCACGCCGCTGCCCCACGACGACGACGCGGCGGACGAGTCCGTTACCAGCGAGTTGAGCGACTGCATGTCGAAGAAGCCGACGGCGGTGGCCGGGTCGGTGAGCAGCCGTTGCCAGGTCGTTCCGTTGCCGCGCGTCTGGCGCGCAAAGGCTTCCGTAAGCGTGGGGACGCCGAGGCTCATGCCGTCGGAGACCATGAATACGATGTTGCGCGGCCGTTCGGGGTTGGCGGCGCCCGGCGGCGTGGCGGCGTCCGCGCGGGCCGCGGGTTCGTCGCCCGCGCGCAAGGCGGCGGGCGTCGCGGCGATCGCGCCGGCGGCGAGGCCGAGTTCGATGATCTCTCTGCGAGAAAGCGGGGATGACGATGGCATGGAACCTCCGGACGCATTGTCGTGCTGCCGGGTCATTTTAGCGTGAAGAACCCGTTGCGAAGCCGCCAGGCGGCGGGCGCGGCGAGCCGCAACGGGATCATTCGCCCGTCAGGGCGCACGATGGTTGCCAGTGAATTCAGTCACAGGAATGCGCCGCCCGATCTTCCCGGGAAGCGGGCTAAGTCCGGCTCGCTTCGCGCGCACGGCTGGGCGAAAATCAATAGGGACTGCCCGGTGAGCCCGGGGGGACTGGAGAGCATGGTACCAACGCCCGTTCTTCCGGGCGAACCGACAGCCTCGCCCGGCGTGGCGGCCGGGCGAGGCGTTGGGCGATCATCGCCCCCACGGGGATTCGAACCCCGGTCTCCAGGATGAGAACCTGATATCCTAGGCCACTAGACGATGGG
>CAZHIE010000241.1:1483-5858 GCA_964532435.1 uncultured Planctomycetales bacterium | reverse complement strand
GGTGGGTCGTCCGATAACTGATGGCCAGGCTGCGGGCCGATTTGGCTGAATCGTAGGAAATCACTTGACAGAATCAGCCGCTTGCCCGATGTTCTCTATGATTGAATAATAAAGCAAACGCCTGCGGAACGGAATTCCGCTTTGGCTTTCATAGGACGGTTCGATGTCGCTATCGCATTCTCGGCTCGCGTCCCGCGTTCGTGTCACCGGCATCCGCTCGAACGGCGCATTCGCACAGCGTCTCATGGAAATGGGCGTGATCGAAGGCGCCGAGCTTCACGTGCTGCGCCGCGCGCCGCTCGGCGATCCGCTTCACATCCGCGTCGGGGATTGCGAGTTGTCGCTGCGCTCGGCCGATGCGGAGATGATCGACGTCGGCCCTGCCTGACAGCATCGAGTCATCCGTTTCGCCGGGTTTGCCAAGCCGCGCGACTCCTCGCGAGTCGCGCGCCGCCAGCGTCGCCCTCGTCGGCAATCCCAACACCGGCAAGACATCGCTCTTTAACGCGCTCACGGGTTTTCGCAGGCACGTCGCGAACTATCCCGGCGTCACAGTTGAGATCGCGAGCGGGCCGATTCGCCACGCATCTCGGCCGCTTACGCTGGTCGATCTTCCCGGAACGTACAGCCTGGCCGCCGTTTCGCCCGACGAATTCATCGTCAGCGAGCTGCTAGCCGGGCGCGTCTCGAAATCGCCGCGGCCGGACGTGGTCGTGGCGATTCTCGACGCATCGAACCTGACGCGGAATCTGTATCTGCTGTCGCAGGTGCTCGAATGCGGGCTGCCGGTGGTGGTTGCGCTGAACATGGTGGACATCGCGGCGGCGCGCGGCATTCGCGTCGACGCGGCGCTGCTGGCGGAGAGGCTGGGGGTTCCGGTTGTTCCGATCGTCGCGACGCGCGAGGAGTCGACGCGCCCGCTCGTTGCACAGATCGAGCGGGCCGTCGCGGCCGGCGCGCCGCGCGCGCCGGCGGCGTTGCCCGCGGCGCTGGCGGGCGAGGTGGCGCAGCTTTCGCGGGCCGAAGGGGGCGGCCTGTCGCACGCGGAAGCGGCCCGCGTCCTGCTCGATGCGGGCGGAATCGCAGAGCGGCAGTACTTGCAGCGATCCGGCTCGCGCGAGGCGCTGCTGGCCGCCCGGGCGCGGCTGGCGCAAGTGGGCGTGGACGGCGCGGCCGAGGTGCGGTCTCGCTACGTCTGGGCGCAGCGCGTGAGCGACGGCGTGATGGAGCGCCCGAGCGTCGCGCGGGTGACGGTCTCGCAGCGACTGGATCGGGTTCTGACGCACCCGGTGTTCGGCTCGCTCATCCTCATTGCGGTTCTGTTTCTGGTTTTCCAGACGATTTTCAGCGGCGCCGCGCCGCTCATGCGGCTGATCGAAGCGGCATTCGGATGGCTGGGCGAGCTGGTCGGGGCGGCGGTGCCCGACGGCGTGCTGCGCAGCCTGCTGCTCGACGGCGTGATTGCGGGCGTCGGCGGGGTGGTCGTGTTCCTGCCGCAGATTCTGATTCTCTTCGCGTTCATCGCCGTGCTCGAAGACTGCGGATACATGTCGCGGGCGGCGTTCATGGTCGATCGGCTGACGCGCGTGGTCGGGTTGTCGGGGCGGGCGTTCATTCCGCTGCTGTCGTCGTTCGCCTGCGCCGTGCCGGCGATCATGGGGACGCGCGCGATCGCCGATCCGCGCGAGCGGTTCATCACGATCATGATCGCGCCGTTCATGAGCTGCTCGGCGCGGCTGCCCGTGTACACGCTGATGATTTCGGCGTTCGTGCCCGAGCGCGAATACCTGGGCGGGTGGATCGGATTGCGCGGGCTGGTAATGCTGGCGATGTACCTGGTCGGCGTAATCGTCGCGATTCCGGTGGCGTGGCTGTTGAAACGAATTCGCGTTCCGCAGGGGCCGGGCTTCGGCTTCCTGCTCGAACTGCCGACGTACAAGCTCCCGCGGCTGCGCGCCGTGTGGCAGCGCATGTCGACGGCGGGGCGCGGGTTCCTCGTGCGCGCCGGCGGCGTCATTCTCGTCGTCAATCTGATCGTCTGGGCGCTGGCGTGGTTCCCGCGCGACCGGGCGGTCGAGGAAGACGTGCGCCGCACGGCAGTCACGCGCGGCTGGGACGAAGACCGCACCGAGCACGAAGTCGCCGGTGCGTACCTGCGCAGCAGCTTCCTCGGGCGGATGGGTCATGCGATCGAGCCGGCCGTGCGGCCGATCGGATGGGATTGGCGGATCGGCATGGCGGTGATTGCGTCGTTCCCCGCGCGCGAGGTGGTCGTCGCGACGCTCAGCACGATCTGCAACCTGGGCGGCGACGTGGGCGAAAACGACGTGCAGCTTCAGGACGCGGTGCGCTCGCTGCGATGGGAGGGAACCGAGAAGCCGCTCTTCGATCTCCCGGCTGCGCTGGCGCTGATGGTTTTCTTCGCGCTGTGCGCGCAATGCACGAGCACGCTGGCGGTGATCGGGCGCGAGCTGCGCTCGTGGACGTGGCCGCTGGCGTCGTTCCTCGGGATGACGACGATCGCGTATGTCGCGGCATGGGCGACGGCGACCGGCGCTCGCGCGCTGGGGTTGTGATGCGTGGAAACCGGGCGGATGGCCGGTCGCACCGAACTACCCGCTTGACAAACAGGGTTGCCGACGGGATGAATCGCATGGGCGAATCGGCTTGTGCGATCATTCGGGCGTTGCCCGCGCAACCAACTTCTGGGAGGTTCTGCCATGTCGCGGACGAACATGGGTCTGCTCGCTTGCGGGATCGGAGCGTTGCTCGGCTGCGCGGTCGCGGCGCCGGCCGGCGAGCCCGTGATCCTGGACTCCGACATCACGATCGAACCGGTCGTCACGGGGCTGAACTTTCCCACGTCGATGGGCTTCATCGGGCGCGACGATTTTCTGATCTGTCAGAAGAATAGCGGTCAGGTGGTGCGCGTCACCGGCGGACAGATCGCGGGCGTCGTGCTAGACCTGCCCGTGAACTTCGACGTGTATCGCGGGCTGCTGGGACTGGCGGTCGATCCGCGCTTCTGGTCGAACGGGTTCGTCTACCTGTACTACTCGCGGGCCGAGCAGGACGGCGGTCCGTGGCTGGAGAACCGCGTGGCGCGCTTCCGTTGGGACGGACAGCGCCTCGACCCCGCCAGCGAGACCGTGCTGGTCTCGTTCACGGCCGACAGCGACCAGTCGAATCGCTCCGGCTGCGAGGGCGGCACGCTGACGTTCGGCCCGGACGGCAAGCTGTACGGCACGGTGGGCGACCTGACGCGCGGCGGCTTCGACAATCCGCGCATCGAGATGAACACGGGCACGGACGAGGCCGCCAACGCGGGCGGGATCTTTCGCCTGAACACGGATGGCACGATTCCGGCGGACAATCCGTTCGCGAATCATCCGGTCGCGGCGCTGCACAAGATGTACACATACGGCATGCGCGACAGCTTCGGCCTGTCGTTCGATCCGCGCAACGGAACGCTCTGGCAGGCGGAGAACGGCCCGGACGCGTACGATGAAGTCAATCGTGCGTTCGCCGGCTGGAACAGCGGCTGGTTGAAGATCATGGGGCCCGACTCGCGCAACGCGACGTACGAGCGCAATCTCTTCACGGCATACGATGCGATCGACCTGACGCAGCTTCCCGGCGCGGTGTATGCCGATCCCAAATTCAGCTTTGCGCAGCCCGTCGGCGTCAGCGCGCTGGCCTTTGTGCCGGAGCATTACTTCCCGCATCACCTGCGCGGCCGGCTGCTGCTGGGTGATGCGAATTTCGGTCATCTGTACCTGTTCGCGCTGACGGAGGATCGCGTCGACATCGACCTGCCGGGGATGGTGTTCGACGGCGTGGCCGACACGCCCGAGGAGCGCGATGCGGTGGCGTGGGGCGACGGATTTGGCATCACGTCGGGGCTGCATCTCGGTCCGGACGGGTTCCTGTATCAGGTGGAGTTTCTCAGCGGCACGGTGCGGCGGATTCGGCCGACGTGGTCGATCGGAGATCTGAACGGCGACGGCACGATCGACAACGGCGACATCGACGCGTTCGTGCTGGCGCTTACGGACCGCGCGGGCTATGAGCAGCAGTATCCGCTGATGGACGCCGACACGGTGGGCGACATGGACGGCGACGGCACGTTGAACAGCTTCGACATCGACGGGTTTGTGGCGGAGCTGGTTCGGTAATTGCGGATAGCGAGTAGCGAGTTACAGATTTGCGACCGCAGCGTCGGACCATTACGTCGGGCGTTGCGGTCGCGTCGCAACTGGGAGACGCCCCCGGCGCCGCGCGATTCGCGCGGCTCCGGCCGCGCGAGGGCGCGGGCCGCTACCGGCCGCGCGAGGGCGCGGGCCGCTACCGGCCGCGCGAGGGCGCGGGCCGCTAC
>CAZHIE010000241.1:0-1383 GCA_964532435.1 uncultured Planctomycetales bacterium | reverse complement strand
CCGGCCGCGCGAGGGCGCGGGCCGCTACCGGCCGCGCGAGGGCGCGGGCCGCTACCGGCCGCGCGTGGGCGCGGGCCGCTACCGGCCGCGCGTGGGCGCGGGCCGCCACGCGGATGCACGAGAAAAGGAGACGTCTGCATGAACCGAGTCGGAACCGCCATCGCCGCGGCCGGGCAGCTTGGGCTGCTGTACGCCGAGCGATTGCTCAAGGACGTTCGCCCGAACCAGTTCGCCCGTTTCGCGCGGCCGGGCGGCGTGATGATCGCGTCGAACCATCCCGCGTTCATCCTGGGGCATCTGTCGTTGTATCCGCGGCGCGTGCTGGAGCTGCTCGGGCAGGCGGCGGGGGCGGCCGTTGTGCCGGCCGAGTTCGACGCGCTGTTCAAGGCCGGCGTCGAGTGCCGTGACGACGCGGACGGTCGGCTCTACCCCGCGATGGAGAAGCTGACGTCGCTGTACTTTTCGGCGTACCGGGCGGCGAACGACGCGGCTCGCGGCGCGGGCGACGAGGCGTACGATCGGCCGAACCCGGCGGAGGGTCGGATGCGCGAGCTGTTCCCGACGCTGGGTCCAGCGATCAATTTCTACCTGGTCGGTCACGTGCAGTCGCACCTGGGGCAATTCAGCGCGTGGCGGCGAATGATGGGGATGGGGGCGGCGTAGGGGAATTGCGAATGGCGAAGAGCGAATGACGAGTTGCGGAACCGTTCCGAGCCCGCCTGTCCTCAGGGGGGTCTTCGTAGATGAATTGCGAATAGCGAATAGCGAAGAGCGAAGAGCGAGTTGCGGAGCGTGCGTCGCGCGAGATGAGCCCGCCTGTCCTCAGGCGGGTCTTCGTTGGGGAATTGAAGAAACCCGCGTGAGGACACGCGGGCTCAGTCAGGATTCCCGCGCCGGTCCGTCTCCGAGCCGGCCAGATTCCGCAGCGCGTCGCCGCTGAGGCGGAAGACGGTCCATTCGTCGAGCGGCGCGGCGGCGAGCGTGCGGTAAAAGCCGATCGCCGGCGCGTTCCAATTGAGCACGGCCCACTCCACCCGGCCACAGCCGCGCTCCACCGCGAGCGCCGCCAGCCTTGTGAGCAGCGCGCGGCCCAGCCCGCGGCCGCGCGCCGTCGGCCGCACGAACAGGTCTTCGAGATAGATGCCCGCGGTCGCCAGCCAGGTCGAGAAATTCGAGAAGAACAAGGCGAACCCCTCGGGCCGGCCGTCGAGCTCGCCGATCAGCGCTTCGGCGACCGGTCCGCGGCCGAAGCCTTCGCCGAAGAGATTTCGTTCGAGCGACTCGGCGGTTGCGACGACCTGATCGAGCGCCTTTTCGTACTCGGCCAATTCGCGGACGAGTTGGAGGATGAGCGGGACGTCGGCGCGGGTGGCGGGGCGGACG
>CAZHIE010000240.1:0-5865 GCA_964532435.1 uncultured Planctomycetales bacterium | reverse complement strand
TACTTTCGCGTCGCGCCGCCGTATAACCCGCGCTCGCACGCGATGACGAAGCTTTCGGCCTGGCCTTTCAGGCGCTCCCAGGATTGCCGGATGGTCTCGGCTTCCTGCGGCACGATGCGGCCGTCGTTTTCAACGCTGCGGCTGATGTCGGTGAGCAGCGCGCTGAATTCGCGAACCAGGCGCTGCGTCGTGCCGAGCAACTGCTCTTCCCGCTCCGTCGGCTCCACCGCCGGCGCCGCCACGAAGAACCCGCCGGCCGCGTTGCACAGCCAGTTGACGATCCGCTCGTCGTGCGTCAGGTCGAATACGTCGCGGAGCCGGTCCAGCGGGTTGCGAGCGCCGGAGCTTTCCGAATCGTCGCCGGCCGGCTGCTGACACCACTTGTACACCAGCGCCGCGCTGACGCCGAGCTTGCCGGCCACGACCTTGGCGCCCACCCGGTCGATCGCTTCGCGGAGGACTTCCCAGGATTTCACGATGCGCACACTCCGTGGCGTCGGCAAAGCGGCGAAACGCAGCCTCGCGGGCCGGCCGCCATTTTGCGTGCGCGCGCGGCGCGCGTCAACGCAGCGGGGCGCGCCCTGACGGGCGAAGAGAAGACGAGAGATGAGGGGATGGGTTTCCTGGGGCTGAGGCCCCTGGCAACCATCGTGCGCCCTGACGGGCGGGGTTGGACGAAGAAGAGACCCGCCTGAGGACAGGCGGGCTCGGAGAAGACCCGCCTGAGGACAGGCGGACTCGGAGAAGACCCGCCTGGGGACAGGCGGGGTTGGTTGGCGAGTCGCGCCGGCCGCGCGGGGGCGCGGGCCGCTACGGCTGGCAAGTATCGTGCGCTCTGACGGGCGAAGGGAAGTGCGGGAGCGTCGTGAACCCGCGACGGAAGCCGCTGGCAACCGTCACGCGCCCCGACTGTTGGAGGCCAAGTCCCGCTGCCTGTTCGGGACCGGTTTGCGGTCGGAGATGCTCCGCTTGCCTGCGCCGCGCCGCGCCGTATCATCCGCCCACGCGCCGCCTCGCGGTCCGTGTTGAGACCAGACGACTTGGACCAGCCCCGACGCCCCACGCTCGCCGATCGCCGCCGCGAGGCCGCCGCCGACACCAGCCGGCTGCGGGCCGCATTCTGGCGAATGATCGGCCTGGTGCGGCCGCACCGCCGAGCGATGATCGCCGGCGTCGTCTTGGGCCTGGGCGTCGCGCTCACCTACGCCACCAGCCTCGGCGGCCTCCTCCCCATCCTTAAGGTTGTGGTCGAAAAACAGAGCCCGCACGAGTGGCTCGTCGAAAGAGCCGAGCACGCCGCCGCCGAGGGCCGCTGGCACGCCGACTGGCTGCGCTGGCTTGCCGGATGGATGCCCGAGAGCGCGCCGGGCCCGCAAGGCGCCATGCATACGCTGCTTGTGCTGCTCGCAGCGCTGCTGGCGATCAATCTGCTCGGCAACTTGCTGCGCGTCTGGTCGCAGTACCTCGTGCTGTACGCGGCCAACCGCACGGTGATGGACCTGCGGCGGAAGATGTATCGAAAGGCGCTGCGCCTGCCGATGATCGCGCTGGCGGGCGATCTTTCCAACACCGTCAGTCAGTTCATGTCCGACACGCGCGAAGTGTTCCTCGGGATCACGACGCTCTTCGGCAAGGTCGCTCGCGAACCCTTGAAGGCCGTGTGCGTGCTGGCGGTCGCCATCGCCGTTGACTGGCGGCTGACCATCGCCGCGCTGCTCATCGCGCCGCCGGCGATCGGCCTGCTCTGGTACTTCGGGCGGAAGGTCCGCAAGGCGACGGTGCGGCTGCTCGAAGGCTATGGGCTGATGCTTGGGGCGCTGGAAGAGACGTTGCAGGGCATCTCGGTCGTCAAGAGCCACGCCCGCGAAGGACACGAACGCAAGCGCATGTGGTCGCTCGAGCGCCGCATGTTGCGCCAGCAGCTCAAGCTGGCGTGGGTCGAGGCGCTGGCGTCGCCGCTGATCGAGATCGTCGGCATTCTCGCGGCCGCGGCCGGCATCGTCTGGCTGGCGCAGCGCGTGTTCACCGGGCAGCTCGAACCGGCGCAGTTCATGACCATGGTCGTGCTGCTGGCGGCGATGCTCGACCCGATCCGCAAAATCGCAAACGTCTACAACATGGTGCAGCGCTCCGGGGCTGCGGCGGACCGGTTGTTTCAGTATCTCGACCAGCCCGAGGAGGCGACGCCGCGCGATCCGCGGCCGCTGCGCGGCGAAGATGCGCCGCGCATTCGCTTCGAAGACGTGTCGTTCCGCTATGCGCCGGGCGCGCCATGGGCGGTGCGCGACGTGACGCTCGACGTCGCGCCGGGCGAGTGCGTCGCCGTCGTCGGCCCGAATGGCAGCGGCAAATCAACGCTGATGAAGCTCCTGCCGCGCCTGCTCGCGGCGGACGAGGGGCGCATCCGCATCGGCGACGTCGACGTCGCGACGGCGAGCCTGCGCGCCCTGCGCCGGAGCATCGCGATCGTCGACCAGCGGCCGGCCATCTTCGCGCGGAGCGTGCGCGAAAACATCGCCTATGGGCACGAAAACGCGACGGAAGAGCAGGTGCGCAGCGCCGCCCGCCACGCCCACGCAGCCGAGTTCATCGAAGCGTGGCCGAAGCAATACGAGACGATCCTGGGCGAATTCGGGACCAGCATTTCCGGCGGGCAGCGGCAGCGCATCGCGATCGCGCGGGCATTTCTCAAGCCGGCGTCGATCCTCATCTTCGACGAGGCGACCAGCGAGATCGACGCGGAGAGCGAGCGCAAGATCCACGCCGCGCTCGACGAGCTGCGCCGCGGCCGCACGACGTTTCTGATCGCGCACCGCCACACGGTGATGGAAATGGCCGACCGGCTGGTCGTCATGGACGCGGGGCGGATCGTCGACGCGGGGACGCACGCGGAATTGCTGGAGCGCTGCCCCCTGTATGTCGCGCTGTATCGGTCGCCGGAGTCGCGCGCCTGAGCGGGGCGAACGCGGCGCAGTGGCCCGCTCGCCGGACTATTTGGCCCCCGCGCGCAGCGACACCGACCAGAGGAACGGCTGGTCCGGATCGAGTCGCAGGCCCTCGACGATTACGCGCTGGCCCGGCGTGACGCTCTCCAGCGACAGCCCCACGTCCTCCAGCGCCCCGATCGAGCCGCGGTCGAGCCGCAGAATTACGTCGCCCGCGACAATCTCCGCCCGGTCCGCGGCGCTCCCGCGCTTCACACCGCGCACGATTAACCCAACATTGCGGGCCAGGCTGTAGCGCGTCCGCAATTCCGGCGGCAGCGGCGCCAGCTCGAGCCCCAGCAGACTGGCCGCCAGCTTCGACCCGTCCGGCGCCGGAACGCTCTGCAGCGGGGCGCTGATGTCGAGATTTCGGCCGTCGCGCTCGACCGTCAGATTCACCTTTGAATCGGGCCGCTGATGCAGCATCTCGACGTAAAAATCGATCGCGTTCCGCAGCGGCTCGCCGTTGATCCGCACGATCCGGTCGCCGCGCTTCACGCCGCTGCGCGCCGCGGGGGCGTCGTCGCGGAGCGACACGACGCGCGCGTCGCGACCGCCGACCTGCAGGCCGAATCGCACGCGCTCGCGCTTCTCGACGTCGAGCAGATCGGGCAGCAGCTCCCAGAGCCGCGCCACGGGAATCGCAAACCCGATGTTCTGCGCATCGGTGCGGATGGCGGTGTTGACGCCGATCAGCTCGCCGTTGACGTTCAGCAGCGGTCCGCCCGAGTTGCCGGGGTTGATCGCCGTGTCGGTCTGCACAAGGTTGGAGTACGTCACTTCCGGCGTAAGCTGCACGTCGCGGTTGACCGCGCTGACGATTCCCGTCGTCACCGTGTTCTGCAGGCCGAGCGGGTTGCCGATCGCGACCACCGTCTCGCCGATCAGCACGTCATCCGGCGCCGCCAGCTCGATCCGCGCCAGCGAGCGCGGCGCATCGACGCGCAGGACGGCCAAGTCGTGATCGGGATCGGCCGCGATGACGTCGGCAGGGTAGTTGCGGCCGTCGGCGAACGTTACGCGCACGTCGGACGCCTGCGCGACGACGTGGGCATTTGTAATGACGATTCCGCTTTCGTGGACGACGAACCCCGAGCCGACGCTGTGGACTTCGCGGTTTCGGACGCGCGGCGCCAGATTGAACACGTCGTCGAACCACGGGCCGGCGGAAGTCGAGCGCATCCGGACGATCCGCGTCGTGCTGATGTTGACGACCGCGTCGCGACAGCGCTCGTAGACCTCGACCACCGGCGTGCGGCGCCGGTCGGCGCGGCGATCGTCGGCGCGCGAGGCGGGCGGCGCCGACAGCAGGAGGCAGCCCAGGGCGACGGCGAAAACGCTCCATCGAAACATGTTCAAAACCCCATCAAGCCCGCGGCCGGGCGGCATTCGCGGCGCCGGGGGCGATGGAATCGCCGGGCCGGCGCGCTTGTCGCAATTTTAGACGTGTCGGATGGCGACATCCCGTCGCAAATCGGCGATACTTGAAGATTCCTGACAATCGCAATTAAATGAATGCTTGGGCGGAATGCGTAACGACCGATCCGCTCGTACTGCGCTGTGAAAGGAGACGGGCACGATGCCGACGAAAAAGGAACTGCTGAGCCGGCCGATCGAGCACATCGACATCACGCGGCACAACGTCGTCGCGCTGGTCGACGCGATGGAGAAGATGGCGTTTACGTCGCGCGATCTTCACCGAGCGGCCGACATTTACGATCGCATGTTGCGTGACGCCGACTGCGGGATCATCCTCTGCCTGGCCGGCTCGCTGATCAGCGCCGGGCTCAAGAAGATGATTGCCGACATGGTTCGCAACCGCATGGTCGACGCGATCGTCTCGACTGGGGCCAACATGGTCGATCAGGATTTCTTCGAGGGGCTCGGTTTCCGCCACTACGCCGCGCCGGACCGCTACAAGGCCGGCATGGACGACGACACGCTGCGCGAGAACCACATCGACCGCATCTACGACACGTTCATCGACGAGGACGACCTGCGCATCTGCGACGAGACGACGCAGAAGATTTTCGACAGCCTCGAACCGCGGGCCTATTCCTCGCGCGAGCTGTTCCACGAGTTTGGCCGTCACCTCGACAAGCACGGCAAGAACCGCGAGAGCATCCTGCTGGCGGCCTACGAGATGGACGTGCCGGTCTTTGCTCCGGCGTTCAGCGACTGCTCGGCCGGGTTCGGCCTGGTCGCGCACCTGGCGGCGCGCGGCGGCGGGCCATGCATGAGCTGGGACGGCGGGCGGGATTTTTACGAACTGACGCAGCTCAAGATCAAGAACCCGACCACGGGCATCTTCATGATCGGCGGCGGCGTGCCCAAGAACTTCACTCAGGACATCGTCGTCGCCGCGGAAATCCTCGGCAACGACGCGCCGATGCACAAGTACGCGGTGCAGATTACGGTCGCCGACGTGCGCGACGGCGCGCTGTCGAGCAGCACGCTCAAGGAGGCGTCGAGCTGGGGCAAAGTGGACACGGCCTTCGAGCAGATGGTCTTCAGCGAGGCGACGCTGGCAGCGCCGCTGATCACGGGCTACGCCTATCACAAGGGCGCGTGGAAATCGCGCGAGGCCCGGCGGTGGAACAGGCTGCTGGCGCCGGCGAAGAGCGTGGTGCGCTGAGCGGGCCGCGCCGCGGCTGCCATTGAAGCGATCGCGTCTCCGCGTTGTGGCCAAACGCGATCGCTGCGCGCGTTATGTCTGATTCGGCCTCGATTCCTCCTGTGCGCCGGCGGTTAATTCGGCGACTTCCCTGTTTCGGCGCGTTTTGAAAAGATTTTGCGAAGTCCGGACCGCTTTGAAAGAAATCGGCTAAAATTTTCAAAGTCGGCAACGAACGCCAAATCTTTTTCAAAGCGAGTAAGTTGT
>CAZHIE010000239.1:0-5871 GCA_964532435.1 uncultured Planctomycetales bacterium | reverse complement strand
CCGGCTTCGTCGCCCCGCATCCCCCAATCGTCATTTCCCCCCCAGCGTGCTAGACTACCGCCGCCATCCGGCCGAGGCCGAGAAGCCGACGCCGAGAGGCGGCGGACGAATCGCTCCGTTGCACGCGGCGGAACTTCATGCGCATCACGCTGCCCAACCAGATCACCATTGCCCGGCTCGGCCTGGCGCTGCTCTTCTTCGCGCTGCTCACGCGCTATCAGGCCGGCGCGGCGGGGCAGGAGTGGATCCTGCACGCCTGCTTCTGGCTCTTCCTTCTGGCGGCCGTCGGCGACGCCCTCGACGGCCACCTCGCCCGCACGCTCGGGCAGGTCACCACCTTCGGCCGCATTGTCGACCCCGTGGCCGACAAGGTCATGATCTGCGGCGCGTTCATCTATTTCGCCAGCCCGCATTTTGTCGTCGCGACGACGCACGCGAACGTTACGACGCTCGAAAACGTCACCGGCGTGGCGCCGTGGATGGCGATCGTCATCCTCGTGCGCGAGCTGCTCATCACCGCCATCCGCTCGCACAGCGAAGCGCAGGGCGAGTCGTTCGCGGCCATCGGCATCGGCAAGCTCAAGATGGTCGTGCAGGCCACGACGGCGTGCATCATCCTCGGCCAGCTTGCGTGGAACCTGACGTGGCTCGCGCCCCTGCGCGTCGGCGCCGTCTGGGCCACCGTCATCATCACGGCCTTTTCCACCATCTCCTACGTCCGCCGCGCTCACTCCTTCCTGTTGACCAGCGCGGCGCTCGGCGGCGCTCCGAAACCGTCCGCGCCGCCCGATTCCGGCGCCCGGCCGGCGGCCGATACAAACTCGACAACAAGAACGACGGCGACAATGCGCGGGGGAGTCGCCTCTTGAGCGCCGCGCCGGGCGACCGAGTGCGGATCGCCTGCCTGACCGTTCTGGGCTCGGGGCGCGCGCCGTTCGCGTCGGGCACGTGGGGTTCGGCCGCGTCCATCGTCCTCTTCGCCCCCGTCTGGTTCCTGTTTGACGCGACCTCCCTGCCGATCCGCGCGATCGACGCCGTGCTGATTCTGGGCGTTGCGGCCGCATTCGCGCTTTCGGTGCGTTGGGGAGAGTGGGCGGTCGCGCATTTCGGCCGAAAAGATCCCAAGCCGTTTGTGCTGGACGAATTCGCCGGCCAGTGGACGGCCCTGCTGTGGATGCCCGCGAGCCTGTGGATCGATCCGCGCCTGGCGCTCGCGCTCCTCGCGACGCAGTTCTTTCTGTTTCGCGTATTCGACGTGCTGAAGCCGCCGCCCGCGCGGCAGTTGGAATCCCTGCCGGCCGGCTGGGGCATCGCGGCCGACGACGTGGCCGCCGGCGTATTCGCCAACTTGTGCGGTCAGGCGTTGTGGCGGTTCACGCCGCTGGCCGCGTGGGTGCAGGCGCACGTTCCGTCGTGGGGCTGATTCGCGCGCTTCGCGGAGCCCGCCTGTCCGCAGGCGTGTTCTCCGCCGCGCAAAGGAGTGCGGGTGCATGGATGCATTGCGTGCGCTGGTCCTGGGCATCATCGAAGGTCTTACTGAGTTTCTCCCCGTCTCCAGCACCGGTCACCTCGTGATCGCGATGCCGGTGCTGGGCGTCTCGCCGCACGACCCGACGTGGGAAGCGCTGCTGTGGATCAGCCAGCTTGCGGCGATTCTGGCGGTGGTCGTGTTCACCTGGCGGGATCTGTGGCGCCGCACGTTCCGCCCCGCCAGCCGCAATTGGCAGGATCACATCATCGCGAAACTCGGCGTGGCGATGATTCCGACGGTGATTCTCGCCCTGGCGCTCAAGAAGGCGCTTGATCCTCTGGAGGAGATGCCCTGGGCCGTCGCGATCGCGCTGATTCTCGGCGCGGGCGTGATGGAGTGGATCGATCGGCGATATCGCCGGGCTGGGGAGATGGAGATCGAGCAAATCACGCTGCGACAGGCGTTCCTGATCGGGACGATTCAGGCCGTCAGCATGATCCCCGGCGTGTCGCGGGCGGGCGCGACGATCATGGGCGGCATGGCGCTGGGCCTTACGCCGCGCGTCGCGACCGAGTTCTCCTTCTACCTCGCGATTCCCACCATGCTCGCGGCGACCGTGTTCACGCTGCGCAAGCACATGACGCATCTGCGCCCGGAAAACGCAGCCATCATTCTGATCGGCTCGGCCGCGGCATTTCTGGTGGCGCTCGTCGTGGTGGCGGTATTCCTGCAATTCGTGAAGCGGCATCGCTTCACGGTGTTTGCGGCGTATCGCGTCGTTCTGGGCGGCGCAGTCCTGGCGTGGTACTTGCTCGGGAAAGGCGAGTAGCGAGTAGCGAGTGAGATCGCGCGCACTTCGCCAACGCGAATCGCGCGAGATCGGCATTTAGCATTCAGCATTCGTCATTCAGCACTTTGCATTCGTCATTCAGCATTTATTCGATGTCTACCAGCGCCGACTTCGCGTAATCCGCGTCGCCGGCAAAGTCGATCGGCAACTCGGGATATTGCACGTGCGACAGCCGCCGGCCGAACGACTCGGCCGCCGATCGGGCCGCGTCGTGCAGCCGGCGCGGCGTCGTGGCGCGGTGATTCGTGCAGAGCAGCAGCTTTCCGCCGGGCGCCAGGCGCTCGACCGCGCCGGCCACGAGCGCGTCGAGCTGGTCGCGAATCGAAAACGCCCGCGCCGATTGCTTCGCCCGCGCAAACGTCGGCGGGTCGAGGATGATCAGGTCGAACACGCGGCCCTGCCGCGCGGCGCGGGCGTAATAGGCGAGCACGTCGTCGCAGATGAATCGATGCGCATCGAGCGATTGGACGTTTTCGGCGAAATTCCGCTTGCCCCATTCCAGCGATTTCTTCGACACGTCGACGCTGACAACCTCGCTCGCGCCGCCCGCGGCCGCTGCCACCGAAAACCCGCACGTGTACGCAAACCCGTTGAGCACGCGCCGCCCGCGGGCCGCGTCGCGAACGCGCTGGCGGTTGTCGCGATGCTCCAGAAACAGCCCGACCGAGTAGCCGTCATACGGACGGACGAGAAAACGCAGCCCGTTCTCGCAAATGGCGAACTCCGGCGCGGCGGCCTGCCCCAGCCACGGCCGCGCGTCGCTGTGCTGCGCTTCGAGCTGCCGCAATGCGCCGCTGCGCTCGCGGGGAAACGTCTTGCGATACACGGCCGTCGCGTTCGTCCGCTTCATCGCTTCGACGCACAGCTCGCGCAGCTCGCTCTCCGAATGCGCGAGGCGGCCTTCGTGAAACTGGGCAATCAACACGCGGCCGAACTGCTCGAGCACGAAACCGGGCAGTCCATCGGCCGCGTCGTGGACCAGCCGCAGCGCGTCGGTCGAACCGGCGCCAACCAGCGCCGCGCGGCGGTCGAGCGCGGCGGTAAGCAGCGCGGGTGCGTTTGCGGCGTTTGTCGCCCCGGCCGCGCGAGGGCGCGGGCCGCTGCGCGCGGCTGCGTCGGCGGGTCGTCGCGGGGCTCGTCTCATGAGCGCTGCACCAGCGGCGTGCGCCAGTCGGCGTAGATCGCCAGCGCCGTCAGCGTCGCCACCAGAAAGACGTAATGAATCAGCGCCGTGTGGTCGGCCTTCTCGGCGGCGGGCGCCAGCAGGCGCAGCGCCCCGACGATCGCAATCAACCACAGCAGCCCTTCGCCCGATTGATACGCGAGCAGCGCGCAGACGCCGACCGCCGCCGCCCGTTGCCAGCGTGTCATGGATTTGAAGCCGCAATCGCCGTCGAGGTGAAAAATCGGCAGCAGGTTGAACAGGTTGATCCACGCGCCGACGTGCGCGAGCGCGGCGAAGATCGCCTGGTCGGTCAGCGCGTGAATCCCCAGGCACGCCAGCGCCGCGCCGAGGCCGAACATGGGGCCGGCCAGTCCGACGCGCGCCACCGTGCGCGGCTCCTTCGGATATTGCTTCATGCGAATGACCGCCCCCAGCCCGGGGATGAACATCGGCGCAGTCGCCTTCACGCCGAACCGCGCCAGGGCGAATACGTGCCCCATCTCGTGAACGTAGATCGACAGCACCAGCCCCGCGGCAAACTTCCACCCCCACAGCGACCAGTACAAACCGAACGACGCGATCATCGAGAACAGAGTGGGCAGCTTCGTCAACCCGGCCAGCAGCAGCTTCCCCTTCGACAGCAGCACGAGCGCCACGGCCTTCAGCTTCCAGAGCAGCAGGGCGGCGGCCGTCAGCAGCGCCGCGATTCCGCCGCGCCGCCGAGTCGCGTCCGCCGCGCGCGGCTGCGCAGCGCCGCGCGCCGCCCCCGCGTCCGGAGGCGCCGGCGGCCGCACGCCCCCAAACGGCAGCTTGTCGACGCGCTCGGCGAGCGCGGCCACGCGCGCCTGCACCGCGCCGAATTGGCGCGAGTCCGGCGGCAACAGTTCCGCCGCCGTCCGCCACGCGCTCAGCGCGGCCGATAGGTCGCCCGCTTGCTCGTGGCGCTCGGCCTGTGTTGCAAGCTCTTTGAGGCGCGCGGTATGGCGGAGCTGGCGACATGCGGGGCACGCCAGCGCCGTCGGCGGAAGCTCGATTCCGCACGCGGCGCAGCGAATCGGCAACGGTGGCGGCGGGAGTTCAGCCATTCGGGGAGATCGGCGGCGGCGCCGGAGGCTGCGGCGGCGCGGCGGCGGCAAAGGGGCCGAGGATTTTTACCGACGCCCGGCGGCAAAGGCGCCAGGCCGTGAACAGCGAGAAGCCGATGATGATCCAGCCGATGATCGAATCCGCCGCCGGGATGAACGGCAGAATGAGCGATGCCGCGATCGACATCACGATCATCACGCGGCGCCGTGCCGGCTCGGGCAGCTCGGCGAATCGGCGGGCGGCGTCGTCCGCCTCCGTCGCCGGCCGCGACGCCGCGCCATCTCCGTCGCCGCCGGAAACCACGCCGCCGCCGGCGCCTTGCGTCGTCTGCGCCTGCATCGCGTCGTAAATCATCGGGGCGTGAGACAGCGCGATCGAAAGATACGTCAACCCGACCGCCATGAACTGATACAGCAGCCCGCCGCGGCCCCCCGTTCCCAGCCGTACGGCCGCCCCGACCATCATTCCGACGACGAGGCCGATCAACCCCAGCTCATATCCCGTCAGCTTGCTGACGCCGAAGTAGAGTGCCATGCCCGCGGCGGCGGCGAGCGTCCCGAGCAGGCCGGCCTTGAGAAAACCGATGAATCCCGGCCCGCGCGCCAGCGCGACGCGCACCTGGTTGGAGCAGCCGGGGCAGGCGTGCTTGTCGCCGATCTGGAAGTACGCGGCGGTGAGCGGCTGATTGCAGAAGTCGCACGCGAGTGGCCTGGCCGGCGCGTCGAATTCGGCGCGGTCGAACTGAATCCCGGGCTCGGCGGCAGGGGCGTTCGGTTGCGGCTCGCTCATGCTGCAAATCTCTGCGTGTACGGTGGTCGCACGACGGCTTGAGTGTAATCGGCGTGGGGATTGGCGACAACGAATGCGGCGTCGCGGGCGTCGCGGACGCGAAAGGCGGGTGTCGCAGAGCGTCCGCGGCACCATCGCCGATTGGGGCAGGTGTTTTCGCGGAACGCGGCGGCGGCGCGATCAAGCGCCGCTCCGGCCGCGCGACGGCGCGGGCGGCTACGCGCGTGAGGGCGCGGGCCGCGACGCGCGCGCTGCCGCACGAGTGCAACCATCATGGTGCGTACGGGCAACCGAAGCGGGTACAATCAACGTCAGGCGCCGGGCTATGGACGCTGCGGGAGGATTGCTTATGCAGACATCGGACTTCGCGTGGCTGGTGGAGCACAGTACCGACTTGCAGAAGAAGTATGGCGGCAAGTGGATTGCCGTGCATGCGGGCAAGGTGGTCGGCGTCGGCGACACGGCGGTGGAGGCAGATCGCGAGGCGCAGAAGCACTGCCCCGAGGGGGA
>CAZHIE010000238.1:0-5875 GCA_964532435.1 uncultured Planctomycetales bacterium | reverse complement strand
GGCCCACCACTTGCGTGGTGGGTTCGGATGCCCGCAATGCCCAATGCCCAATCCCCAATCCGCAATCCCCAATCCCTGTTCCTTCCGCGGGCCCCTCACTGGCGTGAGGGGTTCGGATGGCGTGCTTCAGCATTCAGCATTCGGCATTCGGCATTCCAGTTGGCCCCTCCCTGGCGGTCGGGGTTCGGATCAGCCGAGCAGCAGGGCGACGAACGAGTCGATGTCGGCGTTGTCCACGTGTCCGTCGTTGTTCGTGTCGGCGTTGTCGATGTCGCAATTCGGATATGCCGCGGCGTAGTCCGTCGCGCTCAGCAGCGCGAGCACGAACGCGTCGATATCGCCGTTGTCCGTCACGCCGTCGCAGTTCATGTCGCCGGGGCCGTATATCGGCTGGTTCCGCCAGATGCGGACGATCTGCGCGATCTCGTCCAGATGCACCATGTCGATCGCGCGGTCATTGTTCACGTCCACCAGGATCGCGCAGGCCGGGTTGCTCGGCGCGGTGAAGTCGCGATCGAAGACAAACGTGCCGTTGCCGGTGTTGCGGAAAAGGCGATAGAGGCCGCCGCCGAAGCTCGACGAAAGCATGTCCAGATCGCCGTCGCCGTCGAGATCGCCGAGGTCGACCGCCGGCGTGTGCCCCGCGACCGCGTACGTCACCGCGGCTTGCAGCGTGCCGTTGCCGTTGCCCAGCAGAATGGAATTGTTCGCCGCACCGGAGTTGGCCGACGCCACGTCCATGTTCCCATCGCCGTTCACGTCGCCGCAGACGACCGCCCACGGCGGGCCGCCGGCCGGCCGCGTGCTCGCAAACGTGAACGTGCCGTTGCCGTTGCCGCGCATGACGGTGATGCTGGAGCTGGCTTCGTTGCCGATGACGAGGTCGAGGATGCCGTCGTTGTTCATGTCGGCCGCCGCGAGGCCGTATTCGCTCGTCTGGCCGGTTTCGACGAACGTGGGCGGGCTGAACACGCCTGCTCCGTTGTTGATCATGATGGCGAAACGATCCATGCCAGGCACGGAGATCGCGATGTCCTGGTCGCCGTCGCCGTCGTAGTCGCGGGCCGCGACGCCGCGGGCCGACCCGCCCAGCGGAACGTCCGTCCGCGTGCCGAACGTGCCATTTCCGTTGCCGAGCAGGATGGTGATGTTGTTGCCGGTGAAGTTGCCGGTGGCGATGTCGATGAAGCCGTCGTTGTTGAAGTCGGCCGCGTCATTGGGGCTGGGCAACGCGCCGGTCGTGGCGCTCGGGACGATGCGCGGACCGAACATGCCGCTGCCGTTGGCGAGGTTGGGGTACACGCGGACTTCGGCCGCGTTTTCGCAGACGATCGCCAGATCGACCCATCCGTCGCGGTTCAGATCGGACGCCTGTCCGCCGTAGATGCGCGGGAACTCGCCGGGGAAGTTTTCCACGCTGTACTCCTGATTGAGCGTGAACTGCCGCGTCGAGGTGGCGGCCGCGATCATGAACTGATAGACGTAGCCGGCGGAGCGGAGCGTGCTGCCGTCGGTGGATGCGATCGTGCGGGCCATCGTCACGGTCACAAGCTCGCCGGAGAACAGCGCGCGGCCGGGGACGAACCGGACAACCTGCCCGGTGCCGTCGAGCGAGACCGTTCCGCTGATCGGCCCGGTGCTGGATGCGAAAACGCGGAAGCTGCTGTTCGTGACGGTCGCCAGATTGACGGGCATGTTGAACCCGACCTCGATTGTCGGCGTCAGCGACGTGGCCATCGAGTGGCGCGGCGGGTTGAGCGACGTAACCGCCAGCGTACCGGCCAGTGCGGCGGGCGCTGCCAGGCCGATCAGCCCAAGCAGAAGCAGTGCGTGTGCGTTTCGCATGATTCGTCTCCCAAACATGATGAACGTGATTTTGTGGCGGGGAGCTCCAGCCCGTCGCTCCCGATCGTCACCATTCAGCGCGGATGCCATCATACCGCCGGCGCGCGCCGGCCTGAAATGAAAATCTGTCGCCGGACGGGCAGGGCGATCGTGCGTTCGTAAGCGTTTCGTGAAGAAACCCGCGTCGGGTCGATCGGGGAGGAGAATTCTGCGCGTGGGGGCGGGCGAACCCGGCGTGCGACAAGGTTCGACAACACGGCCGGCGGGGCGGAAGTATACTGCCCGCCGGCGCGCCGCGTGGCGCCCGCGAAGCTGTTCCACGAGTTGCTCGAAGGAGTCGCAGATGTTCACACGCAGCGTCCTTGCGGCGACGCTTCTGTTGGGCGCGGCGCTCGGCCTGGCCGACCCGCCCGTGAGCGAGAGCACGCTCGACATTCAGGCCATGTTGCAGATGGCGGGCGGCGCCGCCCCGGCCGGAGCCGCGGGCAGCCCGGACAAGCCGTTCCCGGACTTTGCCGAAGTCACCAAGGGCATGCGCAGCAAGCCGGGCCTGTTCACGCTCTGGACGTATCCGCCGGAGGAGCGCGAGAAGGACGGCGAGAAGCTGCTGTGCCAGATTCCGGCCGGCTTTCTCGGCGAGCAGTTCATGCTGAGCACGAGCATCTCCGGCGGCGGATTCATGACCGGCTTTCCGCTGGAGGAATCGGTCGTTCGCTGGGAGATTCTGGGCAACCAGCTTTTGCTGATTCAGCCGCAGACGAGTTACGTCGTCGACAACTCGCGCGAAGTCAGCGACGTGGTGAAGCGCACGTATCCGGAGCGCATTCGCGCGGCCACGCCGATCCTGACGAAATCTCCGGCGGGCGATCCGGTGATCGACCTGGGCGCGTTGCTCAAGGGCAATTTCTCCGATCTTTCGTGGGCGAGCATGTCGGGCGGACCGTTCGGGATGCCCGGCTTCGGCGCGCCGCAGGTGAACGCGGCGCTGTCGCGCTGGACCAAGCGCAAGACGTTCGAGCTGAACGTGGAGATCGGGGTCGAGCTGGCGATCGGGTCGAGCGGGCAGCCCGGCGCGTTCGACAAGAAGATGATGCATTACAGCTTCTGGAAGCTGCCGCAGACGGATTATGCGCCGCGGGCGGCGGACGAGCGGGTCGGTTACTTCCTCGCGACGAACCAGGACTGGGCCAAGCCGGTCGACGCGCGCGAGCTTTTCAACCGCTATGTGACGCGCTGGAACCTGGTGAAGCGCGACCCGTCGCTGGCTTCGTGCGAGCCGCGCCAGCCGATCATTTTCTACATCGAGAAGACCGTGCCGGTGCGCTTCCGCCGCGCCGTGCGCGACGGCATTCTGGAATGGAACAAGGCGTTCGAAAAGGTCGGCTTCGTCAACGCGGTGGAAGTGCGGCAGCAGACCGACGACAACGAGTGGAAGGACCTCGATCCAGAGGACATGCGCTACAGCTTTTTCCGCTGGATCGTCACCGGCGCGGGTTTTGCGATGGGGCCGAGCCGGGCGAACCCGTTCACCGGGCAGATCTACGACGCCGACATCATCTTCGACGATTCGATGGTGCGTTTTTACGAGCACGAGGCCGGGCAGATGCTGCCGGCGGCGCTGGCGTTTCAGCACAAGCTGGACGACCCGCTGCTGCGCAAGTTTTTCCGTCAATACCCGGCGTTTCTGCCGGCGCAGCGCGATTGGGAGTACGCCCAGGTCGGCGAGCGCGATTTGCCGCAGATGCGCGCCGCGCTACAGGAGCGGATGGAGCGCTTCGGGCTGCATGGGTGCGATTATTCGCGCGGCATGAAGCACCAGGTGCAATTGGGGCAGACGCTGCTGGCCGGTCAGCCGCGCGAGGTGCTCGACCGCTTCCTGTACGACGTGGTGAAGGAAGTGGTGATGCATGAGGTCGGGCACACGCTGGGGCTGCGGCACAACTTCATCGCCAGCACCGTCTATTCGCTCGAGGAAATCGAGAAGCGCCGCAAGACCGGCGACGCGACGGTCGGCTCCGTAATGGACTACAACCCGGCGCTCTTCTTCAACAAGGACGCGACCGCCGGGCACTTCATCACGCCTACGATCGGTCCGTACGATTTCTGGGCGATCGAGTACGGCTACCGGCCATTCGACCCCAGCGCGGCGGCGCCCGAGCCAAAGAGTGAATCGGACAAGGATCCGAACGCGGCGCCGAAAGGCCCGACGCAGGCGAGCGCCGAGCAGGGCGCGGCGGGTGGGACAAACGGCGCGTCGGCCGGCGGGCCGGCGAAAGAGGCGCTCAGCGCCGCCGGCGGGATGGTCGACGAGCAGCAGATGCTGGCGTCGATCGCGTCGCGCAGCACGCTGCCCGAGCTGGCCTATGCGACCGACGAGGACACGACGTACGTCAGCCCCGATCCGCGCAACAACCGTTTCGACTGCGGCAAGGATCCGATCGACTGGGCCCGCACGCGCATCGAGCTGTGCGACGAGCGCATGACGAACATCCTCGAATGGGCGGTGAAGGACAAGGAGGCGTGGTATCACCTCGCGCCGGCCTTCTCGCGGCTGGTGCTGGAGAAGATGTCCACGCTGGAATTTGTCGGGCGCTACGTGGGCGGGCAGTATTTCAACCGTGCGCGGCGCGGCGACCCGGACGCGGCCCCGCCGTTCGCGCCGGTCGACGTGGCGACGCAGCGCAAGGCGCTGGAATTCCTGGAAAAACACGCACTGAGCGAGTCGGCCTACACGTTCGACGCCCGCGTGCTCAACCACCTCGCGCCGTCGCGCTGGTGGCACGAAGGGAGCGACGTGAGCTTCACGATGGACTTCCCCGTCATCGAGATGGTCAGCTCCATGCAGTGGAACGCGCTGTTCGACCGCCTGTTCCCCAACACGCTCCGCCGCATTCAGGACGCCGAGCTGAAGACCCCGGCCAGCAACCGCCTCACCGCCGCCGAGTACATTCAGCGCGTGCATGGCGCCTGCTGGGCCGAGGCGGCCGACCCGAAGCGCGCCGCGCAGGACAAGTGGACGGATGAGACGCCCTGCGTGCCGCTCTTCCGCCGCACGTTGCAGCGCGAGTATCTGGCGATCGTCGAGCCGATGTTGCGGCTGAAGCCCGGCGACGCGCTGCCCGCCGATCTGCACGCGATGCTGTCGCACTCGTTGCGGCTGCTTTCGGGGCAGCTTGGCGAGGCGCTGAAAGCCAAGCTCGACTTTGCGTCGGCGGCGCATTTCACCGAGTGCAAGTCGCGGATCGATCGGATTCTTTCGGCCGAGCTGCGCGAGTCGGAGTCGGGCGGCATGAGCATGTCGCCGTTCGGCCAGACCTCGGGCCGGTGAGGGAATTGCGAATAGCGAATCGCGAAGAACGAATTGGGGCGGGCCGCGGGCTCTCTGTAACTCGTAATTCGCTATGCGCGATTCGTTGCTCGGCTGGCCGGGCTAGAATTCGACAAGTTGCGCCGCCGTCCCGGCTTCGCGGCCGGGCGGCGCAGCGCGGGCGATTCGCCGGGGTGCATGGATCATGAATTCCAAACTCCAGTCGATAGTCGTGTCCTCCGTGCTGGTTGCTGCGTTCGGCTTCATTGTCTACAGCCGATTCACCGGCGGCGGGCGCTGAGGCACCGGCGCGATGGTCCCCGGTTCGGGGACCGCGATCACGGTTGGCGGCGAGGCGCCGGCGTTCCGCTCCTCCGCGCTCGGCGGCGCTGCGGTCGCATTTCCTGACGATTTCCGCGGGAAGCTTGTGCTCGTCGATTTCTGGGCGACATGGTGCGGGCCGTGCAAGGCGGAGATGCCGAACCTGACCGCGGCGAAGGAACGATTTGAGAGCCGGGGGCTGGCGATCATCGGCGTACCGCTCGACGGGGGTTCGCAGGGCGATCGTGTGGAAAAATTCGCGGCGGCGCAGCGGCTTTCGTGGCCGCAGCTTTTTGCGGATGGGCCGCTTCTGGCGCAGCGATTCGGCGTGGACGCCATACCCGCGGCGTTTCTGATCGATGGCGATACGGGCCGGGTGCTCGCGGCCGGCGACGCGCTGCG
>CAZHIE010000237.1:0-5898 GCA_964532435.1 uncultured Planctomycetales bacterium | reverse complement strand
ATTGAAGGTCATGCTTCACCGCTCACAGTATAGCGCGATATGCCGCATCACGCAAATGGAGCGCCGCCAGGATGCCGTCCACGGCGTCGGACTGGTACGGCCGGAGCGATTGCGAGGGGGCCGATTCGCGGAACAACATTGGTCACATTTCCGATATGGCGGTTCAGTAGGTCAAACCATCATTGCACCGAGACAGCTGTGAGAAACCTTCGAGTTTTTCCCGTGTGCGACAAATGGCGCACACGGGAAAACGGTCAAGATTGCCAGCGGTGGTCTTTCGGCAAAGCGTTGTGTTGCGACTCGGTCAGCCAGCCCCGATCGGCGACTCCGCGCCCCGGCTTCCGCGTGCTCCCGCGGCTCGTTGCCCTCGAATTCGCGGATCGCGGCGCGCTCTTCGTACCACTCCCGCCACGACGGCGGGAGCTTGTCGGGAACCAGATAGCCGCGGTCGGTTTCCGACAGCGCGCCGAGCGGGTCGAGCGCGGGGTCGGCTGCGTCGAGTGCGGGATTGTCGCCGGCGTCGGGTCCGGGGTTGCGCCCGGTCCGATCGAATACGGCCGAAGTGTCCGCCGTTGTCCGGTTCGTATTCGTTCCAGCCGATGCGCCGCTCTGCGATAGGATTCGTAGAAGTTCCGGCTTGTGCGCTGCGAGCCGGGCGCGCAGCTCTTCATCGACGGCATCCGCGGGCCGGAAGCGCAGCTTGTCGCCGGACGCCTGCAACTCGATTCCGCGCCGCCGAACGTCGGAAAGCACCGCCTCAGCCCCACTCATACAGCACCCCATTCCGGCGCGTTTTCGCCGCTCTTGTCAATGGCGACGGCGACGGAACCCCTGTTTGCCCCGCAGTTGTCGGGGGTTCCGTCGCCGCCACCGTCGTCATGCAGGCGAAATCGGCGCGTCGGCTGGCCGCCGGTTGCGCCGGTCCGAGCCGTTTCCCACGCGCCGAGCCCGGCCTGTACGAGCCCGGCCAGAGCGCTTTCCGCCGCCGCCACGTCGCCGCGGTAGCGCTGCGGTCCCCGCGTTAGGTCGCGCGCCGTCACCCGGCCACCTTGCCGGCCGATCCACTCGACCAGCTCGCGCAACTCCCGTGCGTCGTCGGGTTCGGCGAGCAAGCCGTACACGCGCAGAGTCTCAGCCGCAAACCAGTCGGCTAGCGCGCAGCCACGCTCCAGCGCGTCGCGCGACACTTCTGCCACGCCCGCATTCTCGGCCAGCGCGAAGATTAGTGCGAACCGTGCCGCGTAGGCTTCCATCTTCGCGAGCGCCGCGGCTTCTGTGTCGTCGGCGGCGTCGGCGATACGTGCCGCGTGCCGGTCATACCAAATTTGCCACGGCTCCCGCGCCTCCGGCGCGAGAGGCAGCGCGACGGGCTCCGGGCCGTGCTCGCCCGCCTCATGCTCAAGTGCGCCCAGCTCGCGCAGCATGTACCCGTACTCGGCCACGGCCGCCCGCTCCGGCACGCGCTCGCTCCAGCGCTTCGGCCGCTCCGGCGGGTTCACTAGTAGCAGCCGCGCGGCGAGCCCGCTTGCGAAGTGCTCGGCCGTTAGCGCGCCCGCAAGGATGCCCGGCTGAACGGTTCCCGTTACGCCGGCCGCGGCGCGCGCAACATACATTGTACGAGGTTCTACAGATTTTCTATCAACGATCAGCGTTCCCGCGCGCCAGAGCTCCAACCACGCTTGCGCGTCCGCACCGCGCCCGGCCTTGTACTGCCCGAAGCTCCCGAGCCAGCCGGCCAACTCATCGCGCGCCAGCAGTACGCCGCGCGGGTTTTCTGAGAGGATCGGGGCAAGCGCCTCTATTGTCACGTCGGCCGTAACGAGCCGCTGTGCGGCTGGCGCTTTCGGTTTCGTCGGCGGCTCGCTCGCGCCCTTGCTTTTGCGCCACACTGCAACGTCGCGCTCGTATCTGAGCAGCGCCGCCGCATGCGCCTCAAGCGCCGCGGCGTGTTCGCGGAGCGCGGCCGCCTGAGATTCGCGCAAGGGCGCTAGCGCCGCATCGAGCGCCGGGCTCTTCAGCGTGCCGGAGCGCGCAACAACCGCGCCCCACAGTACAGCCGGCTCGCGCCAGCTTTCTTTCAGCGCGACGGTTCGCGTTGTGCCGATCGCGGCCGCAGTCGCGCAGAGCGCCGGCAGCGCGACAAAAGCGGGGTCGCATCCGAGCGCAAGCGCCGTTTCGGTCGTGAAGCGCGCGAGTGTGCGCGGCAACAAGTCGAGCGGAAAAGCCACATACTCGCTCATCGCGCGCCCCCTTTCACCGCAGCGAGCGCCGCCGCGGAGAATCGCGCGACCGGCTCGGCCGCATCGACCGCGGCGAGAATGTCCTCGCGGGTCGCCCCGGATCGAACCCACTCGCGCGCGTCTTTCACGCCCGCCGGCGGCGACATGAGGCGCACGCGCGGACAAACCAGCACAAGCACGCGCGCCAGCGCTTCCGCGCCGCGCATGCCGGGGTCGTCGCCGTCAGCGATGATTGCCACGTCGCGACCGCGCGCCAGCTCCGCGACGATCGCCGTGCCGCCAGTGCAACTCGGCCGACCGATCGCGGCGAACCGCAGCGAAAGCAGCGCGGCCGCGTCGGTCGCGCCCTCGGCCACAAAGAGCGTGCCGTCGTCGCGCAGGTCGGACGGGATGAAGCACCCTTCGCGGCCGCCTCGCACCGACAGCTTGCAGCCGTCGGACAGGCGCAGGCGCACGCCCACGATTGCGCCGTCGGCGCGCTTCATTGGAAACGTCCAGGCGTCGTGCTCGGCTGCCCAGCCCATTTGCAGCCGCAGAAGCGCGCCGCGGTCTACCCCCAACTCGCTCGCGAGACGGATCAGCCCGAACGGCACGGCTGCCTTGTGCCACCGCGCGGCCAGCTCGGCCAGGTCCGATCGCTCCGGCTGCCTGTCGGTCCGTACTACCGCGCGGCGCACAGGCGAGCGCCGCGTCGTCGGCGCGTTGTGGAGCCGATGAAGCCAGCCGGCTTCGCCAGCGCGCTTGAGGCTTTCGGTCCGCGCGCAGATAGCTGCGCTCCCGTCGCGCGCGGTCACGCACCAATCGCCCCGGCCGCAGATCGCGCAGGGCTTCATGCGGCTCACGCGCACCCACTCGCCGCGGCCGCTCATGCCGTCACCACGCAGCCGGCGCGAATGAAGTCGGCCACGTCTGCCGCGCGCCAGCGCACCGAGCGGCCGATCTTGATCGCCACTGGCAGCCGGCCCATCGACCTGAGTTTGTCGATTTGCCGCGCGCTGATGCGCAGCTCTGCGGCCAGCTCACTCTTGGTCATCATCGCCGGCGCGGCCGGCTTCGGTGTGCCTTGCATGACGCAGCTCCAGGCGAGCGCCGCCGCCGTTCCGCCGGGCTCCGTGCCGGGCGCGAAGAGGCGCGAGCGCTCTGCCAGAGGCCGCCATATTGCGTCGGCGTTGCGTTGCGTTTCGCGGTTTCGCTGGTTTTCTCGAGAGATTCGACGAAAAACGTTGCGGAAAATGTTGCGTCGCGCGTTGACGCAACGCTCACGCAACGCTCAATCGTGGTCGGAAATGGCTTCCACGGCATCCCCGGAACCGGAGTTTCGCTTGATGTATCCCCGCGTCACGGTCGCCTGCCGTGCCAGGTTCGCGGCATTCTGATATTGCTTGTCTCGGGACAGCGCAGACGGATGCACTTTCACGTGCTTGGCAATCTGCGCGTTCGACCAATCGGGATGATCCCTCAGCGCGAGGATCGCCGGTCCAAGCCACGCCTTGCGCCGCTTCGGCTCATAGCCCGTCGGGCTCGCCTGTTCCGCACGATCCGCCCCAGCTCGCTCGGCGTTCGCCAATGTCGATTCTCGCAAGCGCTTCGCCTCTGCGATGCCCGCCTGCGTCAACTTGTAGAAGTCCCCCGGCGGGTCATCGAGGCGCGCTTCGGCCCGCTTCGATTTTCCGTCGATGCTCAGCTCCATCAACCAATTCTCGCAGCGAGCTACCGCGCCGACGACAATCGGCGAACGCTTCTCGCAGTGCATCGTGAGTAAGCGCCCGTCCGGCAGTCGCCCATGCCATGCCTGAATGAAGCGGGGTTTTGTCTCTTCGGCGAGCCCTTGATCGCACAAGAGCCGCAGCGTCGGGCCGAGATTTACATCGTCGCCCAGCTCGGCCCACAGGAAGTACTCCGGTACGGTCGGAAGCGCAATGACATCAATTCCGCCCCAGGGCGGCGCGAGCGGTTGCATGGTCGCAATGTCCAGTTGCTCGCACGGCCGGCCCACGTAGGACCAATCGAAGAGCGCGATCAGCACGCGCGATTCATCGGACAACGCCGCGATTGTGTGCGAGGATTGCGGTTTGACGTTCGGCATGATCTATCCTTTGAAACCGGGCCGCCGGCCGAGCTTGTGGAAGGATAGAACCACAAGCCCGGCCGACGATCATCGCGGACGTTGCAACGAACCGCGATTACCCTTTTGCACCGTCGGCGAAGCATGGCCGCCGGCGCGCTCTCCGATGAGTTCGCGCTACGCGAGGATCGCCGCGCACCGCTCGCGTGCTTCCCAGCGCTTCAGCGCCCGCGTCGCGGCGCGGTCGCGCTTGATCGCGAACGCAGTTTCGTACGCGCGATACGCCTCGAAGTTCCCGCCGAATTCACGGCGCAGCGCGGCGTCGTCGTTCCAGCGATTCGCCAGCCGCGAGCGTAGCAGCGTGTCGTCGCGGAGTCGTTCGGAAATGCCAGTCATCATCGAGTCCTCGTTTCCCCGGCCGTCGGCCGGCGTCGAATGGAATTGTAGCATCGCGCCCGCCACGGCCGCGCCTCGATCGCGGTTATCCGCCGTCGCGCATCAGCGACGCCCAGCGATTCGCGCCTTGCTCAGCCGCCTTCCGCTGCCCTTGCAGGTCGGCCACGTGAGCCGCGGCACGATTCGCCTCGATGCCCTCGGGGGATCGATGCAAGTTCGCGACCTTTTCATCGATCGCCGCGCGCTCCCGGCCCAGCTTTTCGCCGAGCGCCCGGAGCACGTCGCGAGCCTCAGCCGATGCCGCCACAGCGGACGGCAGAGACGCATCGATCGTCCGCACGGATTCGGCCGCCGAACGGTCCGACTGCATCCGGGCGATGCCGTCCGCGGTCGTCGGAAGTCCGAGCTTGGCGCACAGCTCTACCACGTCGTCGATGCCGTCATCGTCCAGGTCGATGCCGAGAAGCGAATCCAGCTTGCCCAGCCACTCCCGACGCTTCGCGCGGGTCCGCTGTTCGATCCTGTCGATTGCCGTTGCTGTCATTGTCGTTTGACCTTTCCGCCGGCAGTCGCCGGCCGTCATGCGCTCATCCTTCCGGAAACCGGGGTCGGTCCGCATGAGGATTCCGGCCCACGTAGACTTCGCAGTGACTCACTCCCCCCGGAAGTACCTTTTGTCTGCCGCCCGGCCCTCGATGCGCCACCAAGCCGAGCCAGCCCGTCGCCAGATTCCCACGGTTCGCGTTCCTGTCGCGTCTGCCGAGTCCGCCGAGCCGACGCCCGACCGATCCCCGGCGCGGGCCGCCACGCCCCCCGGTTGCGTCGTCGGCCGGCACGAATCGGCGGGTCGCTGGCGACGATAAGAGCGCCAAACCCGAAGGAAACCGGGGTTGTGTCGCCGTCGCCACCTTGGCGCGTGTCAAAGACGGTTGGGATGCCCGCTTGGGCTCGGCGTCGTCCGACCGGTTTGTAAACGGATATGTCGGTTCGCTCATGCGTCGTTCGACCGCTTTGTAAAGGGATGTCTCGGCTCGCTCATGCGTTGCCCCCGTCGCCGACGGTTCGCAATCGTCCGCGGGATCATCCGCCCGCTGTGCGAGTCGATGCGCAGCCGTTCCCGGCCGATCGCATTCGCGGACGATGCGGACGATGCGGACGATCTTTCCGACGTTCCTTCTGCCCGGCTCATGCGTCGCC
>CAZHIE010000236.1:4145-5906 GCA_964532435.1 uncultured Planctomycetales bacterium | reverse complement strand
CGTAACAAGGTAGCCGTAGGGGAACCTGCGGCTGGATCACCTCCTTTCTTAGGGATAAGTGTATCCCACTTGTCAGCGCACTCACGGTCGCCCGAAAGGGCGATGTGCCGCTCGGAGCAATCCGAAGGCCCGGATTCGTCCACTGTTCTCCTTTTTTTTTGCGCAGGACGTCGCGATCCCCATTTTTCACGCGACGCCAACTTATAAGAAGAGCAACACCATGCTCACGTGGAAGTCACACCTGCTCGGCGCGCTCCAGCGCCTCGCACGCTCTCACGCAGCCAGCCAGCTTGCCGAAGTCGAACGAATCGTCTGCGCCGCCTGCGACGCCGACGAAGTGCGATTCTGCGATCTCCGCGGACGCGGGCTCCCCGCGCAGACCACGCTGACCGAGCTGCTCGCCGGGCCGTTTGAGGTCGCCATCCGGCTGCAGCAGCGCGTCCCGGTCGACCTGACCGCCGGCGGAAACGGCGCCCCGCACGGCGACGGCGCCACGCGCTTTCGACCCGTGGGCGTCACGGCCGAGGCCGGCCCGCCGCCGATGGACCCTCGCCACCACCGCCTGTTCGAAGAATTCGTCCGGCTGGAGCAGCGCAACGGGTTCATGTGGGCGGGGTACATCGTCCGCGAGCTGCTGCCGCGGCTGGGCTTCGCGCCGGAAGAGGCCAAGCACATCCTCGACCGCTACCGCAGCGAGGGCGTGTTTCTCGTCACGAAAGTTCCCAATCCGAAGAATCCGGAGTTTCCGGCCACTGGTGTGCGGCTGAATCGCGACCATCCGCTGGTCCTCTCGCTGCTCGCCGAGAACGGCGCCGAGGTTGAGCGGGAAGAGTGCGAGCCGGTGCGTGGCGAGTCGTGTGCGCCGCCGGCCGAAGCTTCCCTGCCGCCTCAGCCGACGATGCCGTAGCGGATTTCCGCGACGTTTTTCGAGTGGAACGCGGCCGCGGGCGATCTACGTCCGTGCTTCTGCGCTCGGTAGACTCAGGGCTGGCCCAGCTTTGCGATGATTCCGTCAAGCCGCGCGCGCAGCGCGGCGTTTTCCTGCTTCAACTCGGCGATGACGGCTTCGGTGCGGGCGATCCTGCGCTCGTGATCGTCGACGCGCAAACCCTGGTCGAGCAGTCGCTGATTCACCGCCTTGATCGCCGCCAGCGCCACGCCGTCCGCATCGACGGTCGCGATGTGGCGCTCGTCTTCGCCCAGGCCGAACAGGGCGAAAAAGTCCTGCGCCATCGGCCCGACGTGCCGCACGTCGCCCTCGGCCAGATAGGACCACTGCGAAATCTCGAGCGTCATGAGGCCGTCGAGCAGGGCGTCGCCGTCGAGGGGCGCGACATTCGTCTTCAGCGCGCGGTCGCTCGTGTTCACCCACGTGCCGCCCAGGCTGAGAAACGCGCCGGTCGATGTGGACATGAGCCGGCTCGATACCGGGCGGACTTCGATCCACGTGTTCGTGTTGTGCTGCACCTTTACGCCGCCGGTCGAGCGAATCGTCATCGCCGTGCCGTCGTTTGTGCCCAGGAAGCTTTCGCTGGTTGCGCCGGTGTTTCCGTCGAGTTTCCAGAAGCGGCTGTCGACGTACGGCAAATCGAGCGAAAGCGTGTTGCCATCGAGCAGCAGGCCGTCGTCCACGCGGATGCCGCCCAATCCGCCATTGCAATCCAGGGAGTCGAAGACCCCGTCGAGATTGCGATCCTCCGACGGATCGCCGATGCCGTTGCCGTTCGTATCCCAGCAGGACGTGCCCGCCGCGCCGGCCGG
>CAZHIE010000236.1:0-4045 GCA_964532435.1 uncultured Planctomycetales bacterium | reverse complement strand
GCGTTCAAATCCCAACACGGCAAGCCCGCGGCGCCGGCCGGGCCGGGCGGGCCACCGAGGCAGTCGCCGGCGTCGAAGCGACCGTCGCCGTTAATGTCTTCGGCCGGGTCGGCGACGCCGTTGTTGTTCGTATCCCAGCAGGCCGTGCCCTTGCAGTCGGCCGCGTCGAAAACGCCGTCGTTGTTGTGGTCTTCGTCGGGATCGCCGACGCCGTTGCCGTTGAGATCCCAGCAATTCACGCCCGTCGCGCCCGTCGCGCCGGCTGGTCCGGCCGCACCGGCGGCGCCGCGCGCGCCGGCTGGTCCGGCGTCGCCCTGGTCGCCGGCTGGCCCGGCGTTGCCTTGCGCGCCGGCGGGACCGGCGGAGCCGACTGGTCCGGCATCGCCTGATTCGCCTTGCGACCCGGCGTCGCCCTGGTCGCCAGTCTTTCCGGGCTCGCCGCGCTGCCCATCGAGGCCGCGCGGGCCGCGCGGGCCGCGCGATTGGTCGAAGATCGAGTTGCCCCCATCGCCTTCGCTCGTAAGCGGACACCCACCCGGCAGGAGCAGCGCGCCCGCAGCGAGGATGCCGGCCGCGAGCCGCAGGCTGAGGTTGCCAGCCGGAAATGGATGATGCCCGCCCCGTCGCCGAAACATGAACAACCCCTCCTCGTCCGAGCCAACGGCCCAGAATGGTGCAACGCGATCGCTGGATTCTAGGGATGAGCGCGGCGGCAAGGTCGATGAGCGGCGGAAGATGCATCCTGGCGCGCGGCGTGGGCGGCGCATGCCGGCGGCGGAGATTAGCGGCCGCCGCGGCGGGCGGGGCAGCGAAACGCGCGTCGCTCGCGGTGAAGGGCTGGTCTTATCGGAGGGCGGCGGCGACCGCTTCGGCTGCTCCCTCGGCGGGGCGCGGGTAAAACGGGATGTCGAGGTTTTCCGCGGCCGGGCGATATGCGACGGTCGAGTCCGGGAACTGCGCGAAGTGCAATACCGGACACTGCACGCGTCGGCGCCAGTCCGACGCGAAGTGCGGCGCGTGGACATACGAGGTGTTGGCGATGACGACCGCGTCGAAGTCGCGGCGATTCGCCGCGGCGGCGACGGGGACGGCCGGCACGTCGCGATAGGCGGCTACGCGGGCGGCGAGCACGTCGTCGGCGACGGCGACGGGCAGGATATTGGCCGCCCGGCACGCTTCATAGAACGCGAAGATGTTCTTGCCGGGGCCCGCCAGCAGGACGCGGCGCACGCTGCCGGCCGCGAGGTCGCGCAGCCGGGCGGAGATCCGCTGAATCTCGAAGAACCGTTCGATCAGCGCCGCGCTCAGTCGCCAGCGCGCGTAGGCGGGGCGTTCCTGCGTGCCGATGCGGGCGCCTTCGCTGCTGGCACGAAGCGCGGCGTCGCCGAAGCCGTTGTGGTCGGCCAGCGCGCGATAGCGCAGCAGCGCGTCTTCGGCGTAGCGCGTGCGGTGCGGTTCGGGGAGGTAGCGATCGATCACGCGCAGGTTGTTGCGGACGTCGCAGAACGTCCGCCGTTCGGAGCTGCGCGCGTCGGGCGTTTTTTCGTGGTCGACCTGAAGGTCCGCGAAGACGGTACCGCCCCAGCCGGCCGCGGAGAGGCGGAACGCGAGGTCGTACTCCTCCGCCTGCATGAAAAACGACGCGTCGAGCCCGCCCACTTGGCGCAGCGTCGCAGCGCGCAGCCCGACGCCGCAGCCGACGAAGACGTGGGGGAGGGCGGAGCACTCCTGCGCCCCGTTCGGCAAATGCACGGTACAGCCCGCGTACGAAAGGTCGGGGTGGCGCTCGAAGACGGCGAGCATGCGCTCGACGCAGCCGGCGCGGGGGGCGGAGTCGTCGTCGAGGAACATCAGGATGGGCGCGGCCGCATCGTGCGCGCCGAGCGCCTTGGCGGTCGAGCCGGCGTTCTGCCGCACGGCGATGCGGCGTGCCCAGGAAAACTGCGCGACGAGGGCGGCGGTTTCTTCGCTGTCGGCATTGTCGACGACGATCAGCTCGAAGCGGACGGACCGCGGCGTCGATTCCGCCACGCGCGTCAGCGTGCGGCGCAGCGCCTCGTCGCGCCGGTAGGTCGCAAGCACGAAGCTGATGTCCGCCTGCATCGATCGAGCCCTCGTCGAAAACTACGACGTGACGATGGCCGGCTCTGCGCCGGTCGTCGATTCGACGGGCGCATCCGGCGCGAACCGGCTGACGGCGCGCAGCTCGCGGCGCTGTTCGCACCACTCCGCCAATGCGTCGGCGCCGCACGCTCCGCCGCCGGCCGTTCCCGCACAGATCGCCTCGCACGCGCCCGCCAGATAGGCGGCCATCGCCAGCGTCTGCCCGCCGGCCAGGGCCAGGGCGCCGCCGGCCAGAAGCGCTTCCTCGGCGCCGCGCCAATCCACGATCCCGCGCGATAGCGCCGGCACGAACTCGCTCCGCAGGCGCGCCGGCAGGCTGCGCGGCCGCGCCGGCAAGACCGTATAACCGCGTGGCTGAGGTCGGCGTTCGGCGGCCGGCGCTGCCGCGCCGCGCTCGGCGTCGCCGCGCCCATCGAAGGCGACCGTTCCACGACGGCGCATCGAGACGATGAGCGTGCGGCCGGCCGTTCGGTCGAGCATGGCCCAGGCGAGCGTGGGCAGGCCGGAAGCCATGTCTCCCAGCGCCGCGCGAAGCTGGCGCTCGGTCGCGGTCAGCAGCGTTGTTTCGCGCAGCGCGACGAGCTGGCCGCGCGGCCCCGGCGCATGCCCGGCGACGAGCACGCCGGCGGCCCGCGCTGCCGGCTCGACCGCGCGGAGCAGCCCCGGCGTCACGAACCCCAGTCCGTGGTCGCTCCAGAGGAGCAGGTCGGCGCTGCGCAGCGCGTCGCCGGCGTGGTCGAACGCCTGGCGCTCGGCGCTGCTGTCCAGCGGAGAGAATTCGCCCTCGTCGCAGCGCATCAGCTTCGAGTCGTCGGCGAGATACGTCGTACGGAGGATGGCGGCGTGCGGCCGGCGGACGAGCCGCACCGAGACGCCCGCGTCGGTCAATCGGCGCGTCCAGCCGGCATCGGCCTCGCCGCCGGCAGACGAAGTGATGAGCGTGGTTTGCGCGCCGAGCGCCGCGACGTACTGCGCCAGGGCCGCAGCGCCGCCCAGATGCTCGGATTCCGAGAGTTTATGGCAGCAGAGGATCGGCGCGTCTTCGCCCGGCCCGAGCGTGTCGCAGAGGGCATAGCGCTCGCGGAGCGTGTCGCCGACGATGACGGCGCGCAGCCGGCGGAAGCCGAGCAACGCGGAATGAACGGCCGGCGCGTCGATCCCGCCGCGGCGGCAGATGGTCGCGAGGCGCTCGTTCTCCAGCGTGTCGTCGCGGTCGAGCGAGCGGATGAGCTGCGTGGAGCTGAATACCACGTCGCCGCTGTGAAAGACGACGCGGCCGCCATTGCGCTCGACGATCTCGCGCTCGGCGAGGAAGCGCGTGTCGGCGCTGCCGGCGTATTCGCGGCCCTTGACGTACACGTCCGGGCGAAGCAGGTCGAGCAATTCGCAGGCGGTCGGATGCGGATCGACGACGACCCAGTCGACGAATTCGAGCGCCGCGAGATTTTCGGCCCGCAGCTCTTGCGGGATATAAGGCCGATCGGCGCCCTTGGACACACCCGCGTCGCCCGTCAGCGAGACGACCAGAATCTCGCCCAGCCCGCGCGCGAATTGCAGGTAGCGCAGGTGGCCGGGATGCACGATGTCGAAGCAGCCGTGGCAATGCACGACGCGGCGGCCGGCGCGGCTCTCGGCGATGACGGCGGCGAGGCGCTGGGGCGCGACGATTTTTCGATGATGCGTGGGTTGCACGGCGCATCCATCCGAGCGCGGGTCGCCGGGACGCGCGCGGCGCGCGGCCTTGCCTGTGCCTATCGGCGCGGGCGGGCGGTCGCACCCATGCCGGTCGCGTCCGGACGGCAGAGTCTGCGCGCGCAGAATCTGCCCGCCGCGGGGGCGATGCTCCCCGTTCACCCCCCGATCTTGCGTCCGGCCCCGTTTCTCGGGTGCATGGCGGTTTCGGCGGGAGAATCGTCGCCGC
>CAZHIE010000235.1:4368-5969 GCA_964532435.1 uncultured Planctomycetales bacterium | reverse complement strand
CCCGGACATGCCCCCAGCAGGTCATATACCTCGTAGCTCGTGAAGTACGTCGTGCCGCTGGTCAGCTCCACGGCCGGGCCGACGCCCAGCGGAAGGATGCGCAGCGAGCGGGCCTGGCCGCAGATGCTGCTTACCGCTTCTTCCTTCGTGGCGAAAATCTCGCCGTATGTCTGCAACTGAACAATTACCGAGCAATCCGTCCCGCCGCCCGCGAACGTACACAGCGGAATGTTCTCGCTGGGTGCGTTTTCGCTGAGCACTTCGAGTTGGCCGGGGCCGATCTGCGGCAGGAGGTACAGGCGATAGCCCGGCGGTTTCGGTTCGAACGAGCGCTCGACAACCACTGTTCCCAAATCGAGGAACGCGCGCGGGTACACATATGTTTCGTACAGCTCGTCGTATGTCAGGGACTTGATTACGGTCGTGTTCTTGCGATCGCCGAGCGAAACGCGCACCTCGAAATCCTCGACTTGCTGGCCGAGCGCCGTCGGCGTCGGGGCGTCCGTGAATTCCGTGCCGAAAATCCCATCCGCCACCAGCACCGTCGAGTTCGTGGCCACCCAGAGAATGCCTCCGGCAACCGCGGTGATCGGCGGCAATGGCGTAAACGGCGCAATCGCAGCGGCCACGTCGACAATCTTCGTCGCCGTGTCCAGGTACGGGCGATAGCTGCCATAGTCGCGGCGGGCGACGCTCACATACGCCGGCAGCAGCGCAGAGTATGTGCCGCGGCTCAGCTCGCGCCCGCGAGCGGCGCCAAACGTTGTGTTGCCATAGAGCGCGCGCAGCCGGAAGGCGGTGTTCAGGTTGCTTACGGGATTTCCACTCGAATCGGTGCAGGCGATCTTTACCGGCAGGGACAGTCGCTGCTCGTCGGTCGGCGCCGCCGCGCGCGGCGCGCTTGGTTTCGCCGCGGCGTCGAGCCGGCCGGCCTTTCGCGCGGCCTTTGCGGCTCGGCGGGCCGCCTCCGCCTCCGGCGCCTCGATCTCGAATGCCGTCGTCCCGGACTTGTCGCTTTGCGTCATGTTCACCAGCGCGTGCGTGGCGTCGCTCCACTGAAACGCGAGCTGATAGTCTGTGCCGCTGGCGTAGTCTTCGATCACAAGCTGCTGCAACGCGCCGTCCGCGTCGGCCGCGATGGTCAGCGCGCCGTCATCGGTCTCCATGCGATACTCGCCGAGGAACAGGTCGCCCGCGTCGCTTTCGAATATCAGGAATTCGTGGACGTTGCGGTCCGCGTCCACCGCCTGCACCAGTGTGCCATCGTCGGATTCGACCATCGTGACCGTGCCGGCCTCGCGCTCGATGATCGCCGAAGCGCCCGCCGGGTCCGACTGGTCGAATGCCGGCGCGCCGCCGCTGGTGTTGTCATTTGCGTTGGAGTTTGTGTTGCTGCCGCCGCCGAAGAGGTCGAGCGGATTGCCCGCGCCGCCGGGGCAGCCGCCGCCCATCGCAAGGAGCAGACAGGCCGCCGAGATGCTTGCGACGATGAGGCGTATCGGATGGGTAGAGTGGCGCTCCATGTTGCAGACTCCTGCGGACGCTTTATCGGTCCGTTGCGATTTCGCGTCGCTGCGCGTCACTTCGGCCGAAAGCGGGGG
>CAZHIE010000235.1:0-4268 GCA_964532435.1 uncultured Planctomycetales bacterium | reverse complement strand
CGCGTCCGCCCGACTCACTCGAGCAGCAGCGCGACAAAGGCGCCGATGTCGCCGTTGTCGATCGCGCCGTCGCCGTCGATGTCCGCCAGCTCGACGTCGCAAAGGGGATATGCGGCGGCATAGGCGGCCGGGTCGATCAGCGCCAGCACGAATCCGTCGATGTCGCCGTTGTCGACCAGCCCGTCGCAGTTCGCGTCTCCGATCGGCGTTGTGCCGCCGCTCTTCATCAGCGTGACGGTGTCCGCCAGCTCGTCGATCAGCGCCACGTCGAGGTCGCGATCGTTGTCGATGTCGAGGAACAGCGCGCACGACGCCGCCTGCGCCGCGTCGAACTCGCGCAGGAGCGCGAAATTTCCCGTCCCGTTGTTGCGCAGCAGCCGGAAGTCGCCGTCGAAGCTGCTCAGCAGCCAGTCGAGATCGCCGTCGCCGTCCACGTCGCCCAGGTCGGTCGCGAGCACGAACGGATCGACCGTGTACACGAACGGAATGCCCATCGCCCCGCTGCCGTCGTTCTGAAGGATCGCGCCGGTGTTGGTCGTGCCGTTCGCCGTCGCGACATCCTCGTCGCCGTCGCCGTTCAGGTCGCCGCAAACGAGCATCCACACGAGCCCGACGCCGCCGCGCGAGTTGATCTGCGCGAACGTGCCGTCGCCGACCGCGCGCTGCGTGATGATCGTGCCCGAGTTCCGCGCGCCGACCACCAGGTCGAGCATCCCGTCGTCGTCCACGTCGGCCATCGAAAGCGCCCATTCGCCGCTGCCGCCGCCCTCGAAGAAAACCGGCGCGCCGAATACGCCGGCGCCGTTGTTGATCAGCTTCGACAGGTTGTTGCCGCCGGCGTTCGTGTTGACGATGTCGATGTCGCCGTCGCCGTCGAGATCGAGCACCGCGACGCCGCGCGGCGCCGCGCCGACGCCGATCTCCTGCTGCGGCGAAAACGTGCCGTCGCCGCGGCCGAGCAGAATCGAGACGGTGTTCGTGTTGATGTTCGCCACGCAGATGTCGCTGTGCCCGTCGCGGTTGAAGTCGCTCGGCTCGTTCGGACTGGCGCGGTCGTTGACAGGAAACGTCGGCCTCAGAAACGGGTGATACAGCCCCGTCCCATCCGCGCGATTCAGGAATACGCGCAGGTCGGCGGTGTCTTCGTTCACGATCGTGATGTCGAGCCACCCATCGTGATTCAGGTCCGTCGCGATGCCGCCGTACGCCCGGCTGTTCTGCGAGGGGATCGTCCGCGTCGTCATGCTCGCCACTTGGGCGAACGTCGGCGCGGCGCGGCGCACGCGCGTCCAGAATTGCCATGAATAGCCGCCCGCCCGCAGCGGAACGCCGTCCGTCCCGCGCAGATCGTGCGAAAGAACGACCATCACTTCCTCTCCCGCCGAAAACGGGCGAGCGGGCGACAGCGTCGCCGTTCGGCCGTCCGCCGATAGCGACAGCGCGCCGGCGACCGCGCCGCTCCAGCGGCCGAACGCCGAGACGCTTGCGGCGGTGAGCGTCGCGGGGTCGAGCGCGCGGTCGAACGTCACGCGGATGGGCGTGGCGACCGGGGCGCGCAGCGCGTGGCGGGCCGGTTCGACGGCGACAACCGTCAGGGCGTCGGCGCGAGCGGCGGGCGCGGCGAGAATCGCGAGCACAGCCAGCGTCAGGCAGCGGGCGATGGCGCGGAGTTGCAACGGCAGCATCGGTTCGGCCCTCGTGAGGTTCCCCGGATTCTAACGGCGCGTCGCGCGTTTCCCGGCCGATTTGGCGGCGCGAATCGCACGCGGGCAGGTGTTTTTTTCCGGCCTTGTGGCGGCACGCGGCTTCTGCGGCGGCATCGGCGAATCCCGGACCGCGAATTTTACCGCCGGCGAGTGCGGTCCGGCGGCGGGTTTTCGCGGACCGGCCGATCGCTGCGGGTATACTAATTGTGACGATAGGAGAGGTGGCCTGCGGGACCGCGACGCGGACCCGCCGATCACAGACGGGAAACACAGACGATGGATCCGCAGCGCATCGAATCGCTTCTGGCCGACGCGAATCGACTTCTGGAAACCGGCAAGCCCGCCGAATCGCTCAAAGTGCTGGACGAGATCGAGGGGGAGCCGCTCGACTCTGAGCAACTGGTCGAGTGGGCGACGCTGCGCGCCTGGGCGCTTTCCGAGCTTGACCGCTCGGGCGAGGCGCTGGAGCTGCTCGCGCCGCTGGTGGAGGAGCACGGCGAGTCGTCGCGGCTGCTCGGCACGCTCGGCGTCGTACTGTCGAACGAGGATCGGCTCGAAGAGGCGCTCGAAGTGCTCGAGCAGGCCGTCGCCCTCGACGAGGAAGACGAGGTGCTGGTCGCCAATCTCGCGCTGGTCTATGAGCGGCTCGGCCACGTTCGCCGCGCGGCGGAGCTGTATGACCGCGCGCTGGAGCTTGGCGCCGACGTCGATTGGGTGCTCGTGAGAAAGGCCGCCGTGCTGGCCGAGATGAACGACACGGCCGGGGCCAAGGCGACGCTGCGGCGATACCTGTCGCTGGCGCCGGATGACGCGAATCAGCTCATCTCGCTGGCGATTCTGCACAGCGATGATGACGAGTTCGAGGCGGCGGTGGACTGCTATCGCCGGGCCGAGGCGGCCGACCCGAATTCACCGTCGCTGCGGCTCAACTGGGGCGTGTCGGCTGTGCGCGGCGGCGATCTGGTCGAGGCCCGGCGGCAACTGCACCTGCTGCGCGAGCTGGAGCCGGAATCGAACCGGCCGGAGCTGCTGCGCGCGTTCATCCTGGAGGAAGAGCACGGGCTGGGCGAGGCATGCGCGATTTACGACCGGCTGCTGGCCGAGCTGCGCGACGATGATGAAGACGAGGTGACGTACACGCTCGAAATGGCGATGGATTTTTTCAGCCGGCAGAAGATGGTGAAGCGTTGCGAGCGGCTGCTCAAGCGGGCGTATGCGTTGAACGCCTGCACGGTCGAGCTGTGCGAGGCGTATCGCGAGGCGACTTCGGAGCACGTCAACGAGGCCCGCTGGTTCAGCGTCGTGGTCGAGGCGAAGTATCGCCGCGGCCTGTGCGAGGCGTACGCGGCCGACGCCGACCCGCGCGGGCCGTTTTCGCGCTTTCTGCGGAACTATCAGGTGGTGGCGTACGATCGCGACCACGCGATGGCGATGGTGGTCGAATTTGCCCGCCGCATGGGCGAGACCGATGCGCGCGTGCGCGAATTTTTGAGCGAGGAGGAGATCGAGGACACGCACACGGGCGTGTATGAGGTCGAGCGCGACAGCCTGGTGTTCAGCAACTGAGCGCTCGCACGGGTTGGAAACCCGTGCCACCCGGCGGAAACCTGTGCCACCCGAGCTGGGGGGGCCGGCCTCCGGCCGGTCTCTTCGTCCTGACGCGTTTCGCAGAATCAAGTTCCCAGCCTGAGCGTGGTCCGCCTTCGCGCCTCGCCAGACTCCGCTCCGAATCTCCGCCGCGCCGCCCGCTCGCTCGCTATAGTACGGCCATGTTCGCCCAGACCATGTCCATCGAAACCCGCGCCGAACTCGAGCGGATCGGCGCGCTTGTCTCGGCCGACACCGGCGACGCCGTCCCCGGCGTGGTCGGCCACTTCCTGCACATGCTCATTCTCGCCGGCGGGTATCGCCGCGGGCTCGAATTGGGCACCGGCCGCGGCTACAGCGGCCTGTGGATCGGCTCGGCCCTGCTGCACAATGGCGGCGAGTTCGTCACGATCGACCGCGACGCGGCTGTCGCGGCCGAGGCCCAGCGCGTCTTCGCCCGCGCCGGCTTCGGCACGGCCGTGACGGTGATCTCGGGGGAGGCGGAGGAGTCGCTGCGCGAGCTGGGCGGGCCGTTTGATTTCGTATTCATCGACGCGGACATGCAGCACGCGCGGGGCTACTTCGATCTGGTGTGGCCGATGCTGGCGCATCACGCGACCATCGTGACCGACCACGTCGTCTCGCACGCGCAGCAGCTCGCCGACCTGGTGGGCCACCTGCGGCGTCATCCGCGCCTATGCAGCGCCCCGGTGCCGATCGGCGCGGGGCTGGAGGTCTCCGTCAAGCTGCGCGAGCCGGATGCATTCAGCAGCATCGACGGGGCGGATTGGGTCATCTGATGCGGGCAGTGGCCCTGCGGGGCGAAGAGAAAAGGAGAGATGTGGGGGTGGGAGTCCAGGGGCTGAAGCCCCTGGCAACCATCGCGCGCCCTGACGGGCGAAGAGAAGAAAAGAGAGGTGGGGGGGTGGCGGTCCAGGGGCTGAAGCCCCTGGCAACTATCGTGCGCCCTGACGG
>CAZHIE010000234.1:4221-5977 GCA_964532435.1 uncultured Planctomycetales bacterium | reverse complement strand
CACCCCGCATTTCAGCAGTCCGAAGCACCCTCTTGGCAGCCGTTCCCGCCGCCCCTATACTGCGTTGCTCTGTCCGATCGCGGGCAGATAGCCGTCCGCGCGGCAACGAGTTACGCGCGGCCGCCCGTGTTACGCAGCTTCGCCGGCCGGTCGTGCGCGATCGGCGGGCCCGTGGGAGTGTCGGCATGGCCGTCAAGCTTCGATTCAAACGTATCGGCCGCACGCATCGCTCGGTCTTTCGCCTCAGCGCGATGGACTCGCGCAGCCCGCGCGACGGCCGCGTGCTGGAATACCTGGGCGTCTACGACCCGGCCAACAAGGACGCCTCCAAGCAGGTGCTGCTCGATGCCGATCGGATCAAGGACTGGCTGGCGCGCGGCGCGACGCCCTCTCCGACCGTCGGACAGCTTTTGAAGAAGGCCGGTATCCCGGTTTAGGTGATCCCCCTGCGACGAGCGACCGGTATTCGCCATGCGCATCGACGTGCTGACATTGTTTCCCGAGGTGGTGCTGCCGTACCTGTCGGCCAGCATCCTCGGCCGCGCGCAGGCGTCCGGAATTGCCGAATTGCACGCTCACCAGCTTCGCGATTACTCCACCGAGCCGCACAAAAAAATTGATGATCGTCCGTTTGGCGGCGGACCCGGCATGGTGCTGATGTGTCAGCCGGTTGTCGATGCCGTCGAAGCGATCGAGAAATCAGACCCTCGCCCGGCCCTGCGGATTCTCCTGACGCCGCAGGGTCGCGTGTTTAATCAGGCCGCGGCGCAGCGGCTGGCAGGCGCAGAGCGCCTGCTGCTCATCTGCGGCCATTACGAAGGCTTCGACGAGCGCATCGTCGATCTCTTGCAGCCCGAGGAAGTCAGCCTCGGCGATTTTGTGCTGACCGGCGGCGAGTTGGCCGCGCTGGCGGTCGCGGACGCGGTCGTGCGGCTGTTGCCCGGCGCGCTGGGCCATGAAGAAGCCGCACAGCACGAGTCGTTTCAGGCCGGGCTGCTCGACCATCCGCAATACACCCGTCCGCGCGAATACCGATCCCTGCCCGTGCCCGACGTGCTGCTCTCCGGCAATCATGCCGAGATCGAGCGCTGGCGTCGCGCCCGCGCGGAAGAGCGGACGCGGCAGCGCCGTCCGGATTTGTGCGACGATTCCGGCGACGCGCCCCGGGCGCTGCGCCGTGCCGATATCGAGAGTAGACCGCCAGCCGCGCCCGTCCGGCGAACCGCTCCTGCGGCGTCGCCCCGACGGGCCGCGTGCGCGATATAGAAGGAAAGTGAGGCGCTCCCGTGAAGAACCCGCTGATCGACGCCGTGGAGAAGAAGTATTCGCGCAAAGACCCGCCGTCGTTTGACATCGGCGACACCGTGGTCGTGACGCTGCGCATTTCCGAAGGCGACAAGGAGCGTCTCCAGGACTTCGAGGGAACCGTGATCGCCCGCAAGGGCCGCGGTCTCGACGAGATGTTCACCGTGCGGCGACTCGTCGGAAACGAGGGCGTCGAACGCATGTTCCCGATCCATTCCCCCAAGATCGCGGCCGTCAAGAGCGTGCGCAGCGGCAAGGTCCGCCGCGCAAAGCTCTACTTCCTGCGCGACCGAGTCGGCAAGGCCCGCAAGCTGCGCGAGCGGCGCGTCTCGGCCGAGGCCCGAAAGGCGGCGGCCGACGCCAAGGCGGCGAAGGCTGCGGCCATCGGCGAAGCGCAGGCGGCGGTCGCAGCCGCGCGCGAACCGGCCATGGCGTAACATTGCGCGGGCAG
>CAZHIE010000234.1:0-4121 GCA_964532435.1 uncultured Planctomycetales bacterium | reverse complement strand
TTCCCGGGGACCGAAGAGACCCGCGTGAGGACACGCGGGCTCCGTCGTAGCGGCCCGCGCCCTCGCGCGGCCGGGGCGGTTCGCGTTCGATAACCTGTCAGGTTCTGCCGCCATTCGTCGATTTCTGCCGTGTAACGCCTTCCTCCTCCCCGGCATCTCGGAGTTGCCCGCCGCGAGAGGATATACTGTTCGCAGCCGGCACGGGACGGCTTCCGTCCGCAGGCGCCGGAGAAACGGTTGCGAGTTTTCCGAATGAAACTGTCTACGCTCCGCGCGGTTCCCTTCGCCCTGCTGTTCGTCCTGCTCGCCGCGACGGCCGCGCCCGGCGCGGGCGGCGCTGGCGGCTCTGCGGCGCCGACCATCACCGCCCGGCTTCTCTCCGAGCACGAGTCCGCGCAGCCCAGCGGAAAGAGCGCGTTGGCGGTCGAGGTCCGCATCGAGAAGGACTGGCACATGTACCACCCCGTCCACCTCGACGCGGGCGGGCCGACGCGCGTGACGTTCACTGCGCCGGAGGGCGTGACGTTCGGTCCGCTGCGCTATCCGACTCCCGACTCGGGTGAGCTCGACGGCTTCAAATACTTTGGCTACGCGGATCGATTCGTCGTGCTGACCGAGGCGCGCTTCGACGCCGCGCTGAAGCCCGGCGCTACGCTGTCGATCGGCGCGCGCGTCGAGGGTTACGCGTGCAGCAAGGGCTGCGTGCCGGTTGATCTATCAACCGTGCTGACGTTGCCCGTCAAACCCGGCGATCCCAAGCCAGCCAACACGGCGCTGTTCAAGGAAGCCCGCGCGGCGATCACCCCCCCCATCGCCGATGCAAAATATCTGGAAGGCAGCGCGATCGAGATCTCCCGGCCCACGATCAAACCGGGCGAGACGATCGAGATCATCGCAACCATCAAGGTCCGCCCGGGCCATCACATTCAGGATCGCGACCCCGGCAACAAGGATCTGATCGGCGCCGGCGTGTACATCGAGCCGATCGACGGGCTGGAGTACCTGCCGCAGGTCTGGCCGGCGGCCAAAAAGAAAGTCGTGCCCGACATCGGCACGGTGAACGAGCAGTCCGGCGAGTTCAAAGTGCGCGCCCCGCTGAAGATCGCCGACGCGAAGATGCGCAAGGGGACGATGCAGCTTCGCGTCCTCGTGCATTACCAGTGCTGCACCGACGCGGGGCAGTGCTACCCGCCGGAAGTGGCCGAGGGCTTCGCCACGGTCGAGATCGAGTCGAACGGCGCGGCCGCCGCCGCCGCGGAACCGCTCGGCACGTACCTGCCCGGGCGCATCGTGGGCGATGGAAAAGCCGCGGCCGCGACAGCCGGCGGCCGCGACGCGATCGCATCGAGCACCGGCGGAGAGCCGCTGACGCCGTTCAAGCTGGCGCTCGTGTTCCTCGGCGCGTTCGCGGGCGGCGCGTTTCTGAACATCATGCCGTGCGTGCTGCCGGTGCTTTCGCTCAAGATTTTCAGCTTCATGCAGCAGGCGGATGAGGAGCCGCATCGCGTGCGCGTGATGGGCGCGCTCTACGCGGTCGGCATTCTGTCGAGCTTCGCCGTCGTCGCGGCGCTGATGATCTCGCTCGGGCTTGCCTGGGGCGGGCTGATGCAGGAGCCGAACTACATCATCGGCCTGTCGGCCGTCGTGTTCGCGTTCGCGCTGAGCCTGCTCGGCGTGTTCGAGCTGAAGCTGCCGGGCATTGTCGAGAACGCGGCCGGCGCCGTGACGACGCGCGAGGGCTATGGCGGCGCGCTGCTCAACGGCGCGCTGGCGACGGCACTCGCCACGCCCTGCGTCGGGCCGTTCCTCGGCGCGTCGGTCGGCGTGCTGCTCTCGCTGCCGTGGTGGGTGGCGGGGCTGGGGATCATGACGGTCGGACTGGGCATGGCGGCGCCGTATGTTCTACTTACGTCGTTTCCCCAGTGGCTCAAGCATGTGCCCAAGCCGGGCAAGTGGATGGTGACGTTCAAGCAGTTCATGGGCTTTACGCTGGTCGCGACGACGATCTGGCTGCTTTTCATTCTGCAATATCTCGTCCCCACCGAGCTGCTCGTCGGCACGCTCGCATTCCTTGCCGTCGTCGCGATGGCGTGCTGGCTGGTCGGGCTGCTTCGCTATGGCGACACCGTCGGCCGGACCGTCATCACGTACTCGTTCGCGTCAGCGCTCCTGCTGGGCGGCGGGCTGTTCAGTTTCGGGTGGCTCGGCGTCTCATCCGGCGTGGTGAACGCGGCGCAGGGCGAAGTGGACGAGGCCGCGCTCGAAGACGCCATCGCGAAGATCAAGGCGAGCTCGGCCGAGAACGGCGTCGTGTGGAACGCGTGGCTACCGGGGCTGAGCGATCGGCTGGCCGAGCGCGGCTACACGGTTTACGTTGATTTCACGGCGATTTGGTGCCTGACGTGCCAGCGCAACAAGAAGGCCGTGCTGCACACGTCGGACATCGAGTCGATCTACAAGGAGCAGGGCGTCGTCGCCATCATGGCCGACTTTACCAAGCGCAGCCCGCTGATTCAAAAGGAGCTGCGCCGCTACAACCGCGCGGCCGTTCCGCTCAACATCGTCATTCCCGCCGGTCGGCCGGCCGAAACGATCATCCTGCCCGAGTGGCTGTCGATCGCGGAAGTGAAAGCCGCGCTGGAGCAGGCCGGGCCGAGCCATCCGGGGGGCAGCGCGGACCTGGCGGCGACGTCGCCGTAGCGCGCGGCGGAGCCCGCCGACGCGCGCGACGCGCAGTTTCACGCCCCCGCGCGGCGCCGCTATACTCCTCTGTTTCGGCGAAGATCCGCCGAGCGGGAGGAGCACCCGAGTGCCGACCACAACCGCCGCCTTCGTTACGCCGCCCGCCAATCTCGCCGAGCGGGCCGCCGCCGTCGAATTGCCCGTCTATTCGCAGATGGGCGTCGTGCCCGTGCGCGGCGAAGGCTGCTGCGTCTACGATGAAGCCGGCCGCCGCTACCTCGATCTCTATGGCGGGCACGCCGTCGCGCTCACCGGCCATTGCCATCCGCACGTCGTCGACGCCATTCGCGAACAGGCTTCGAAGCTCATCTTCTATTCCAGCGCAGTCCATTCACCGCTGCGCGTCGTCGCGGCCGAGCTGCTCCTGCGCCACGCGCCGCACGCCGACAGCCGCGTGTTCTTCGTCAACTCCGGCGCCGAGGCGAACGAAGCGGCGCTCAAGCTCGCCCGCAAGTCCACCGGCCGGCGAAAGGTCGTCTCGTTCGAAGGCGACTTTCACGGCCGCACGCTCGCCGCGCTCAGCGCGACCGGCCTGCCGAAGTATCGCGCGACGGCCGGCCCGGTGCTCGCGCCCGATCACGTATATGCGCCTTTCGGCGATGTCGCGGCGCTGGAGAAGTTCATCGACGCCGACACGGCCGCGGTGATCTGCGAGCCGATTCAATCGCTCGGCGGCGTCCGGCAGGCCGAGCCGCGCTTCTATCAACGCATGGCGGAGCTGACGCGCGCGGTCGGCGCGGCGCTGATCTTCGACGAACTGCAGACCGGGCTGGGCCGCTGCGGCCGGTTTCTTTTTGGCGAGCTGGTCGGCGTTCGGCCGGACATGGTCTCGCTGGCGAAGGGATTGGCGAGCGGCGTTCCTTGCGGCGCGTTGCTGGTCGCGCCGCAGTGGTGGGCGCGCGTACAGAAGGGCGATCAGGGCTGCACGTTCGGCGGCGGGCACCTCGCGATGGCGGCGATGAAGGCGACGCTGGAAGTGATCGAGCGCGAGGGGCTGGTCGCGAATGCCGCGAAGATCGGCGCACGGCTGCTGGCCGAGCTGCCGGGCGTCTCCGGCGTGCTGGAAGCGCGCGGCGCGGGGCTGCTGATTGGCATCGAACTGCGCCGCAACGCCAAAGAGGTGCAGACGGATCTGCTGCGGCACGGCGTGATCGTCGGGGAATCTTCGACGCCGACGTCGCTGCGTCTCCTGCCGCCGCTGACGCTCTCCGACGCGCACGTGGACGAGTTTCTCGGGGCGCTGCGCGCGGTGCTGTAGCGTCGGACCTCTGCGTCCGACGCCGTGTCGGTCTGAGCCGCGAGCGTCAACGACGCGGAACGCATCCGAGCCGCGAGCGTAAGCGAGCGAAGATCAGAGCCGCGAGCGTAAGCGAGCGAAG
>CAZHIE010000233.1:0-5999 GCA_964532435.1 uncultured Planctomycetales bacterium | reverse complement strand
TGGTGGCGCCGGCGCCCAGCCCGCTGACGAGCCAGTTCCACATCATCCAGCCGCAAGTGGTGAAGTAGAACAGCCGATCGTCGGGGCGCAAGTCGGTGTGGAGCATCAGCTCCTTCATGTGCTGGAGCAGCGCGCCGCCGTGGCCGTGGACGATGCACTTGGGGACGCCGGTGGTGCCGCTGGAGTAGAGGATGTAGAGCGGGTGGTCGAAAGGGACGAGCTCGAAACGCAGCTCTGGGGCCGGCGGCGGAGGCGGGAACTCCCGGAGCGTGATGGCCGGATAGCTGCGCTCGTCGAGGAAGCTGCGCCAGGTATGCGGGTTGCGGCCGCGCCACGCCGGCCGAGCGATTACTTCGTCATAGAAATCCTCTATGTGCGGATTTCCGGCGGGATGATTCGGGTAGGGGACCACGACGACGGTTTGCACGCTGGGAAGCTGCGGCATGAGGTCGGCGACGCGGTCGAGCGTGATGATTTCCTTGCCGCCGTAGAAGTAGCGGTCGCAAAGGAACAAGACCTTCGGCTCGATCTGTCCGAAGCGGTCAAGCACGGCGGACGGGCCAAAATCGGGCGAGCAGGAGGACCAGATCGCGCCGAGGCTGGCGGCGGCGAGCATGGCGATGATGGTCTCGGGCACGTTGGGCATGTAGCCGGCCACGCGGTCGCCGCGCGCGACGCCTGCGCGGCGCAGCGCCGCGGCGCAGCGGGAGACTTCGTCGCGCAGCTCGCGCCAGGAGAGGCGAACGGGCGGGCCGGCCTCGCGCTCGGCGATGATCGCCGGCCCATCGTCGCTGCGGCGCAGGAGGTGGCTTGCGTAATTCAGCGTCGCGCCGTCGAACCAGCGCGTGGCGAGCATTCCCTCGCCGGACATGGCGCAGCGCGCGGGCGCGGCGAGCTGGATCTGCGCGAAGCGGAGCATCTGCTCCCAGAATTCGGCCGGCCGCTCGACCGACCAGCGCCAGAGCGAATCCCAGTCGGCGTGGAAGCCGAACTGCGCCGCGGAGCTGCACAGAAACGCGTGCATCTGCGAATCGGCGATGCGCTGCGGCGAAGGCGTCCAGAGCGGGGCGGGTTCGGGCATAAGGCTGGTTTCTCCGCGATTTTCGGAAGCGATGCTGGGAGGATTCTGCCGGCCCGGCGCGCGCTGGTCAAATGCGCCTCATTGCCGGCGGGACATGCTCATTACGGGGGCAGCCCTATCACTTGGGCGGCCGGCCTCCGGCCGGTCTCCTCACCTAGTTGCCACTCTCCTCACCGGGCCACATCTGCGATCAAGAAGAGACCGGCCAGAGGCCGCCCCCCCAGGCTCACGCGCTCCCCACCAATCGCCAATCCCCGATCCCCTTTCCCCGCTCCCCTATCGCCGGCGAAATTGCCGCTCGAGGTCGCGAAGCGTCAGGTGCAGCGTCGTCGGGCGGCCGTGCGGACAATGGCTGCTGCGCTCGGCGGCTTCGCGGCGGGCGAGAAGCGCTTCGATCTCGTCCGGCGTGAGCGGGTCGCCCGCCTTCACCGCCGCCTTGCAGGCCATCATGTCGAGCACGCCGTGAATGAGCGTGTCCGCCTGCGGGCGGGCGCCGTGCTCGGCCAGCAGATCCAGCAGATCGCGGACGAAACGCGGCGCGTCGGCTCGCTGGTGCAGAAGCGTTGGGAATGCATGCAGCGCGACGGCCTGCGGCCCGGCCGGCGCCAGCTCGACACCCAGCCGGGCGAGCGTTTCGGCATGCGCTTCCAGCGCGGCGAGCCGGTCGGGCGGCACGCGGACGATCTCGGGCAGGAGCAGCCGCTGCGCCGCGAGCGTTCGCGACGTGAAGCGCGCCCGCAGCTCTTCATAGAGGATGCGCTCGTGCAGCGCGTGCTGATCGATAATCAGCAATCCCTCGTCCGTTTCGACGACCAAAAACGTGTTGTGGAACTGCGCCGCGCGCCAGCGCGGCATGGCCGCCCGCCGGGCGACTTGCGCCGGCGTCAGCGCGTCGGCCGGCGCCGCGGCGGGCGGCGGCGCGGTCTCCGCCGGCGCGGGTGCGAGCCGCGGCGCGCTTTCGGGCGCGGCGGGTCCGGCAGGGGGGCCGTGCGCCGCAGGATCAGCCGTTCGGTCGAAGTCGGCACGCGGCGTCGGGCCGGCCGCGGCGCCATGCGGCGCGGCTCGCTCGCGGCCGCCGCCGTGAAAGAAATCGACCATCGCCTGCCGCACGCGGTCGCGATACGCGGCATCTTCGGCGTGCGGGCTGCCGGCCGGCCCGCGCTCGTCGGGCGCGTCGGCGCGCAGGCCGTGCGTGCGGAATCGGTGATCGAGATTCGTGCTGAGGAACTTTTCGCGGAGCGCGGCGAGCACCTGGCCGTGGACGAAGTTGGAATCGCGCCAGCGGACTTCGATCTTGGTGGGGTGAACGTTTACGTCGACGTCGGCCGGCTCGATCGTCAGGTAGAGGAACACGACCGGGAAGCGCGAGGGGTCGATCAGGCTGCGGTACGACTCCTTGACCGCGTGGCCGACGAAGCGGTCGCGGATGAATCGCCCGTTGACGAAGATGTACTCCCACTTTCCCGAGCCGCGGCTTTCGGCCGGCGGGGCGATCAGTCCGTCGAGGCGCAGTCCGCCGCCGGCGCGCTGCACGGGCAGCAATCCGGCGGCCAGCTCGGGGCCGAAGAAGTCGGCGATGCGCTGGCGGCGGTCGCTGACGGCGGCGAGGCGATGTACGACGCGCTCGTTGTGCCGGAGCGAGAGCGACACGCCGGGGAACGACAGGGCGATGCGCGCGAATTGCTCGGTGATCTGCGACATTTCGGTCTGGTTGGTCTTGAGAAAACGGCGGCGGGCGGGCACGGCGTAGAACAGGTCGCGAACTTCGACGGTCGTCCCGGGCGGCGCTGCGCAAGGCGTGGTGCGGCCGACCTCGCCGCCTTCGACGCGAATCTGGCAGCCGACGTCGCTCTCGCGCCGGCGGCTGGTCAGCGACAGGCGCGAGACGCTTGCGATGCTGGCGAGCGCCTCGCCGCGGAAGCCGAGCGTGTGGACGCCGAACAGGTCTTCCTGCGAGCGCAGCTTGCTCGTGGCGTGCTGGGCGATCGCCAGCGGGAGGTCTTCGGGCGCCATGCCCGCGCCGTCGTCGCTTACCGAGATCAGCCCGCGGCCGCCGTCGAGAATGTTGACGTCGATCCGCGTCGCGCCGGCGTCGAGCGCGTTCTCCACCAGCTCCTTGACGACGCTGGCGGGCCGCTCGACGCATTCGCCCGCGGCGATGCGGCTGATCAGCTCCGGCGGCAGTGGTTGGATGATTCCCATGCGTCTTCCCGCGAAGAGTGTAGCCGGAAAGCGGGCCGGCGCGCGGCAGGGCGGCGCAATCGCTCAGCGCAGCAGCGCCGACGCCAAAGTAGAGCAGCAGCGTCGGCAGGCCGGCGCTGGCCAGCAGCAGCCACGGAAATCGACGGCCGAACGCGCCCAGCGGCGAGGCCGGGCGATGCGTCGCCACCCGCACGCCGATGAGCGGGAAGACGTCGTCGGCCGCGCGGCGGACGGCGTCGCATGCCGATGTCGCCGTTGCAAGGCTTCCACGGATTTGAGTGGGGCGATCGTGACCGGAGGCTTGCGCCGCCGTCTAACGAATGGCGCCGCTTCGCAACTCAGATATTCACAATCGCGCCGCCGCATCGAGACAGGTCTACGGAAATCTCGCGGCCTTTCAGACGGATGCGCGCGGTCTTCGCGGACTCCCGGTTGAGCACGATCAGGCGATCGCCGCGCTTCGTCGCATGTACGCCCGCCGTCAGGGGCAGCGCAGGAATGTCGCGGCCGAGCCAGGCGTGCAGTGCCAGCAGCGCGTCGCGGCTCGGGGCGCAGCCGAGGACCGTAATGCTCCCCGCGCCGCAACGCTCGTGATAGCCGCACATGTAGGCGCGACCGACCGCCAGTTCCATCAGGCGCCGCTGGTCGTCGTCCACCCGCCACGGAAGCTGGCGCGCGAAAATCGGCGTGCGGGCGGCGGCTGGGGATCGCTCGACGGGCGGAACCGGAATGCGCCGATAGGCGAAGATTGGATTGTGTGTGACGAACGTGATCGGCCCGCCGCCCGGCGACGCGGTCGATGCCAAACCGGGAAGCAAGGGCAGCGAGATTTCGAGATTCTCCGCGCCGGCGTGGCTCGTGCCGTCCGGCGTCGCGCAGCCGGCGATCAGGCGTTGAAAGAGGATCAGGCGCCCGCCGGATTCGACGTAGCGAAGCAGCCGCGCGGGGAGGGAGGCCGCAGTGGACGATCGGTCAACCGGTCCGCCGGCGGAGAGCGGTCCGCCACGGGCGGAATCGCCGCAGTACAGCAGCAGATCCGGCCAGATGTCGCCGGCCGGGCCGGCCGATGCGGCGTATTCCGCCAGCGGGAGGATCGCGCGAAAATCGCGATCGACGTCGATCCAGTCGTATTCGACGCCCACGTCGTGCAACACGGCCGGCAGCGGGTCGTCGACGTCGCGCTTGGCGATCTGCGCGAGCTGGTGATAGCGCCACGACCAGGCGACGCCGAAGGAGACTTCCGGGCGCGGCGCGTCGCGGAGCGTGTGGAAGTCGCGCACGGCCTCGACGAATGCGGGGCCGAGCTCCGGGCGGATGACGCCGCGCTCGTTGATCGGGCTGCCTTGCCAGTTGTCGCGGTTGACGAGCATGTACCAATTCCAGCCGCGCACGCCGCTGGCAAGCGCGGCCAGCGCGGCGAGGCGGTAATGCTCGGGGGAGTAGCCGCGGTTGGGCATGCCGTGCCATACGCCCGCGCCAAACTCGGCGATGTACGGATAGCTCGTCACGCTGCGCAACAGGCGCAGACGTTCGCGAAAATAGCGGAAGTCGGTTGCGCACTCGTTCGTCGGGTACGGGTCGATGCCGTAGAAGTCGGCCAACTCGGCCAGGTCGCGCCAATGCTGTGCGTCGACCCCCGGCCAGGTGTTGAGCAGAATCGGCACATCGCAGCCGGCGGCGCGATATTGCGCGATGACCCAGCGCGCGTAATCGGTGGCCAGGTCGTAGCGGTACTGGCACGAATCGTCGACCCGCGCGTCGCCGCGGCCGCCCGCGGTCGCGAGCTGCGCCGCAAGCCAGGGCACAGGCTCGGCGAACGATTCGTACGATGTGTTCCACGCCGCGTTGAGGCGGCTGACGTCCGCATAGCGGCGGCGCAGCCAGTCGGCGAAACCCTGATCCTCGCCGTAGAAATGCGGCATGGGGTCGATTTCGTTGTCGGCCTGCACCGCGATGATGAGCCGGCCGAGGTAGGGCCGGAGTTCGTGCATCACGGCGGCGATCCACGCGGCGGCCTTGGCGCGAAACGTCGGATGCGCCTTTCCGAAGGGGACGGCGTGATCGGGAATTCCGAGGTTTCGCCACTCGGCATAGAAGTACGGACCGGGCCGCGCGAGGACGCGGAAGCCGCGGCGATCGACTTCGGCGAGAAACTCGTGGAGGAGCGCGAAGTCGTAACGCCCTTCGCCGATCTCGTGAAAATCCCACATCACATAGGCGCCGATGACCTCGGCGCCGAGCGTGCGGGCGGACTCGAGAATCTGCGGCCAGTAGCGCTGCTGGACACGGCCGTAATGGATTTCGCCGCCGATGAGGGGGACGGGAAACGCGGGAGCGGAGGTCGCGGGGAGGGAGGACGCGGAGATAGCGGGATGCGCCGGGGTCGTCATGTTTCGCCGATGAACAGGATACACGAACGCAGCCCGAGCTGGCTTGCTGTGCATGCGGAGGCGGGACTCACGCAGAGGGGGAATTCACGCGGAGGCGCGGAGCACGCAAAGGGATACGCGTAGTGCTCGGATTCGGACGCACCGCAGCAATCCGCAACGCAATTCCCCCGCACTTTCTCTGCGTGTTCCGCGTCTACGCGTTGACCGGCGGATCGGAACTCACGCGGAGGCGCTGAGCACGCAGAGGGATACGCGTAGCGCTCGGATTCGAACGCACCTCAGCAATCCGCAACGCAATTCCCCCGCATTTCCTCTGCGTGCTCCGC
>CAZHIE010000232.1:2174-6012 GCA_964532435.1 uncultured Planctomycetales bacterium | reverse complement strand
CATTTTCCCCCGCCGAGCAGGACGAAATGCTCGCCGCGGCCAAGGAGGCGTTCGCATTCGCAGCCGCGCTCGACGACGCCGTGTTCGCCCGCGCCAGCGCCGCCGGCCCCGCGACCGTCGCCTAGCCGGCGCTGCGCGCTTGGCGCTCGATGCCCAATCCCCGCTACACTCCTCCGCATGACCCCGTTTCGCCACTCCCGACGCGTCGCCTTCTGCGAGACCGACCTCGCCGGAGTCATGCACTTTTCCAATTACTACCGCTGGATGGAGGACGCCGAGCACGCGCTGTGGCGCTCCATCGGCCGCAGCGTGCATGCGCAGGCCGGCGCGGCGGCGATCAGTTGGCCGCGCGTCGCGACGCGCTGCGACTATTACGCGCCGCTGCGCTTCGAAGACGAGGCGGAGATCGTTGTGCGGCTGGTCAAGGTGGGCGGAAAGTCGCTGACGTTCGAGTTTGAGTTCCGCCGCGACGGTCTGCGCGTCGCGGTCGGGCAATCGACGTGCGTGTGCTGCCGGCTGGAATCCGGCCGCTTCGAGCCGATCGACATTCCGGCGGACGTTCGCGAGCTGCTGGCCTCGTCGTCGGGCTGAGGCGGCAGACAGCCGAATGCCGAATGCTGATTGCTGAATGCTGAATGCTGAATGCTGAATGCGGCGCAACGGTGTTTCACGTGAAACACGCTTGCGCCGTTTTTTTTTTGAGAAATGTGCCAAGATTCGCCGGAATCCGCCAATTCGGTAACGTGGCTGCCCCGGCGGCCGGACCATCCGGCCGCGCGGGGGCAGGCCACCACCGCAACGTAAGGGGATGCGACGAAAGGGGCGGCGGGCCTTCGAGGAAACGGGAATCGGGGTGTTGCGACCGCTGCGGCGGGGGCGAAACTCGCGCGCGGGCGCGGGTGGGAGGGGTATAATCGGCGCTTGCAAGGGATTGTTACTTCCGGGGTGACGGCGGGAGCGACGGAGTGGCCGCGGACGACGCCACAACGCTGGTTGCGCAGGTTCGCGCGAACTCGGCCGGCGCCGCGGCGGCGCTGTTCGAGCTGGTGTACGCCGATCTGCGGCGCAAGGCGGAGGCGTTGCTGCGGGGCGAGCGGCTCGATCACACGCTGCAGGCGACGGCGCTGGTGAACGAGGCGTACATTCGGCTGATTCGTCAGGACGGGGCGGCGTGGCAGGATCGCGCGCATTTCTGCGCGATCGCGGCCCGGGCGATGCGTCAGGTGCTGGTCGATCACGCGCGGGGGCGGAATCGGGACAAGCGCGGCGGAAATCGTGACAGGCGCCCGCTCGATTCGGCGCTGTTCGAATTGGAGGCCAGCGCCGGCGACGTCGACATCGAGGCGCTCGATGCCGCGCTGGAGCGGCTCGCTTCGATCGCGCCGCGGTCGGCCGAGATCGTGCAGATGCGCTTCTTCGCCGGGCTGACGGCCGAGGAAGTCGCCGAAGTGCTGCAAATCTCGCTGAGCACGGCCGAGCGCGAGTGGCGCTTCGCCCGCGCCTGGCTGCACGAGCGGCTGGGCGGCGGCGGCTCCGATTGAGCGATTCCCGCGCTACGCGGGCGGCGGACACGCGCATGCACACGCAAACCGAGGAGCGCGTCGCGGAGATTTTTCGCGAAGCGCTCGAACAGCCGGGACCGGCGGAGCGCGACGAATTCGTCGCTCGCGCCTGCGGATCGGACGGCGCGCTGCGCGCCGCGGTCGAGCGACTGCTGGCGGCCGACGCGCGGCTGGAGGCGAGCGACACGGGGCGGCGGTTTCTGATGCCGGCGTCGGGCGGGAGCGGCGAGGTCGAGCGGCGATTGCGCCCCGCGGCGGACAGCTTTCCCGGCTATCGCATCGTGCGGCGGATTCATCAGGGCGCGCAGGGCGTCGTCTATCAGGCGGTGCAGGATTCCACGAAGCGGCTGGTCGCGATCAAGGTGATGAAGGAGGGGCCGTTCGGGGCCAGTTCCGACATCGCGCGATTCGAGCGCGAGGTGCAGATCCTCGGTCAGCTCAAGCACCCGAACATCGTCGCGATTCACGACTCGGGCTCGTCGGCGGGTTGCCATTACTTCGTGATGGATTACATCGCCGGGCAGCCGCTCGACGTATACGTCGCGGGGTCCGGCGCGGCGGCGCTGCGCGGGCGGGAGGCGATCGATCGGCTGCTGCGGCTGTTCGAGAAAGTCTGCACGGCGGTGTCGGCGGCGCACGTTCGCGGAATCATCCATCGCGACCTGAAGCCGGGAAACATCCGGGTGGATGACAACGGCGAGCCGTTCATCCTCGACTTCGGCCTGGCGAAGCCGACACTGCTGAACGCATCGGAGGGGGCGGTCACGCAGACGGGGCAATTCGTCGGCTCGGTTCCGTGGTCTGCGCCGGAACAGGCGGCGGGCCAACCCGGACAGGTGGACCTGCGCACTGACGTGTACGCGCTGGGCGTCGTGCTCTATCAGATCTTGACGGCGAAATTTCCGTACGAGGTCGTCGGGCCGCTGCGCGAAGTGCTCGACCGCATCGTCAACGCGCCGCCGGTTCGGCCGCGGCTGATCCGGCCGGAGATCGACGCGGACGTCGAGACGATCATCCTGAAGTGCCTGGCGAAGGAGCGCGAGCGGCGCTATGAGTCGGCCGGTGATTTGGCGCGCGACATCCGGCGATATCTGCGAAGCGAGCCGATCGAAGCGCGGCGCGACAGCGCGGCGTACCTGCTGCGAATGCTGGTGCGGCGGTATCGCGCGGCCGTGTACGGGGGTTCGGCGTTCGCGGCGCTGATTGTCGTAGCGCTGGGCGTTTCGATCGGGCTGTGGTCGCGGGCGGAAGGGGCGCGGCAGCGGGCCGTCGCCGCGGAAAGACTGGCGGAGCAGCGGGCCGAGCGGCTCAGCGCCGCGCGCGAGAACACGGCCGACGCGCTGGGGGTGAGTCTTGCGGCGCTGGATGCGCACCTGCGCGGAAGCAAGGCGATCGAGACGCTCGACGCCGCGGCCGAGCAACTGGCCGACGGGTTGCCGGACGACCCGCAGACGGAGGCGGCGCTGCGGAACACGCTGGGTCTGCTCTACTGGCGGCTGCACGACTTTGAGCCGGCGCTGGCGCAGCTGGAGCGTGCCCGCGCGCTGCGGACGGGCGAGCTGGGCGACGAGAATCCGGACACGCTGGCGACGTGGAACAACCTGGGCGTGGTGCAGCGCGACGCCGGGCGCGTGGAAGACGCGGCGGCGGCGTTTGAGCGCGTGCTGGCGGCGGCGCCGCGCGTGCTCGGGCCGGATCATCCGGACACGCTGGCGGTGATGAACAATCTGGCGGCGCTGCGCTCGCGGCAGGGGCGGCTGGACGAGGCGCATGGGTTGTATCTGCAAACGCTGGCGGCGCGAAAGCGCTTGCTGGGGCCGGATGATCCGGACACGCTGCTTTCGGCGCAAAACCTGGCGACGTGCCTGCTCGAATTGCGTCGCTACGAGGAAGCCCGCGGAATTCTGGCTGACGCTCTGCCGCGCTTGTCCGCCGCGCTTGGGGACGAGAGTTCGCAATGCATCGACGCGCGGCATGCGCTGTCGATTTCGCTGGCGGCGCTGGGCCGGCTGCGCGAGGCGACGCCCGTCTTGCGAGCGGCGCTGGATGCGGCGGAGCGGGCGCTGGGTTCGGATCATCCGCGGACGCTGGCGCTGGCGGGCGATCTGGGGCGCTTTCTCCGCGACGCGGGGGAGTTTGAGGCCGCGGAGAAGCAGTTGCGGCGCGCGCACGCGCGGCGCGCCGCGGCGCTGGGGCCGGACGATCCGATGACGATGGTGAGCGCGGCGGAGCTTGTCGAGGCGCTGGCGGGTCTGGGCCGCGGGGCGGAGGCGGTG
>CAZHIE010000232.1:0-2074 GCA_964532435.1 uncultured Planctomycetales bacterium | reverse complement strand
GGCGGAGGCGGTGCTGCGCGACGTGCTGGAGCGGCGGCGGCGGGTTCTGGGCGAGGATCATCCGCAGGCGCTTCGAACGATGCAGTGGCTGGCGGAAGCGCGGCGGCAGCAGGGGAACTACGAGGGCGCTGAGGGGCTGCTGGGTTCGGCCGCGATGCTCGCCGAGAAATCGTTAGGAACGGATCATTGGATGACAGGGACGCTGCACGCGGGGCGGGGGGAATGCCTGCGCAAACTTGGGCGCGACGCGGATGCGGAAGCGGAGTTGCGGCGGGCGCTGCCGGCGATGCTGCGCGAGTTGGGGGCGCGGGATGCGCGGACGGGGCGGGTGCTGGATGGGCTCGCGGAAATACTTGTCTCGCGCGGAGACGCGGAGGGCGCGGAGAAAATACGGGGAATGAGGGCAGCGGACGCGCCGCGATGAGGGGCGATGACTCGATTTCGCCGTCGTAGATATTCGGCGGCGATGGGAGGTTGGCATGATTCGTTCGATTTTCGGGACTGCGGCGGTGCTGCTCGCGTGCTGCGTTGCTGGCGCTGAGCCCGTGGGCACGTCGTTCACATATCAGGGCGCGTTGAAGGACAACGGCGGACCGGCGAACGGCAACTATGAGATGCAGTTCTCGCTGTGGGATTCGCCGCGCACGGGACCGCTCGACCCGGCCGGCACGCAGATCGGCCCGACGCTTACGTTTGACGGCGCGGGCGGCAATCCGCCGGCGATTTCCGTGACGGACGGACTCTTCACCGCGCAGCTCGACTTTGGCGACGTTGCGGAAGACCGGCCGATTTTTCTGTCGGACGCGCGCTGGCTGGAGGTTGCGGTTCGGCCGGCGGGCGCGGGGGGCGCGTACTTTTTCCTGTATCCGCGGCAACGGCTGACGCGCGTGCCGTTCGCGCAGACGGCCGCACGGGTGGAGTTTTCGGTGTTGTTCACGGGTTCTCGTCCGGGTCCGCTGCTGGATTTGTGCAATACGGGCGAGGGCGGGGCGGCGCGCTTGTGCGTGACGAATCCGTTCATCACGGCGCTTCAGGTGGAGCACCCGTTCGGGTTTGCGCTGGAAGTAAACGGGGGGTCGCGATTTGCGCAGATGGTGGAGTTCAACCAGCCGAGCGGAGCGCCGTTTTCGGTGGTGAGCACGGCGTTGGTTCCCAACTTGAACGCGGAGCGGCTGGGCGGAAATGACGGCGTTTTCTATCGCAACGCGGGGAATCTGAACGCGGGGACGCTGTCGGACCTGCGTTTGTCGTCGAACGTGCCGCGGCTGAACGCTGCGCAGACGTTTTCGGCGCAGAATCTCTTTGTGCGCGGCGACCCGACGCCGGGGCCGGCGGCGCGGTTCGAGCGTCATAACGGATCGAACTCGAACGCGATCGAGGCGCTGATCGACTCGCCGGGCGGCTTTGCGCTCTCTGCGCAGGCAGCGGCGACGAGCGCGGCGGGGGTGATTCGCGCGACGGCGATCGGATCGGTGCGCGGGGTTGTGGCCGAGAGCGTCAACGGGGACGCGATCTCGGCGAGCGCGAGCGGGACGGGCGCGGCAGTGGCGGGCGTGGCGAGCGCGAATGGATTGGCCGGGCGATTCACGGGCGAGGTTCGCGCGATCGGCGAGTTCACGAAGGAGTACGCGACCGGCGCGACGAGCCGCTGTACGCCGATCGCGTTCGGCTTTGTCAACGCGGACGGGACGCTTGCGACGGGGACGCCGAATGTGACGAGCACGTGGAACGCGTCGATGACGCGGTATGAAATCACGATCGACGGCGTGGTGTACAGCGCGCCGGCGTTTGTCGCGTGCGTAACGCCGCAGATCAGCGGGGACAATCCGCCGCGGCTGAGTTCGACGAGTTCGGTGAGCGGGCGATTGATCGTGCGGATGTATGACCTGGCGGGCAATCAGGTGCAGCAGGCGTTTCAGTTTGTCGTGTTCGCGCCGTAAGCGTTTGGGTTTTGCGCCCACGAACCCGCAACCGGCGCTTGGACGTCGCGCTCGCTAACGCTCGCGGCTCTGATCGAGCGAAGCGCACAGAGCCGCGAGCGTAAGCGAGCGAAGCGTGCGGAGTGGGATGCGGG
>CAZHIE010000231.1:0-6015 GCA_964532435.1 uncultured Planctomycetales bacterium | reverse complement strand
GATTTTCAACAAGGGGCAGAAGGGCGTGGAGGTGCAGAAGTCGAATTGAAGCATCGGGCGGAGAGCACGGCGCATGGCGGGTGCTGGCCGCCGGCCGGGCGCCGCTCCGCGATCGCGGTTTTGATCGTGGCAGCGGCGCCGGCGGGGCTGCGGCTCTGAGTTAAGACTCGTTTGCAAACCGCTCACTGCAGCAGGAGCGCGACGAACGGATCGATGTCGGCGTTGTCAACGAGGCGGTCGCCACTTACGTCTGCGTTCAGCCGGTTGCAGTCCGGAAAAGCGCCGCCATAGGCAGCCGGATCCAGCAGCGCCAGAACGAATGCGTCGATGTCGCCATTGTCGACGACGCCATCGCAATTGAGATCTCCGCGCGCGTAGTCGCATCGATTTCCGATACCATCGCCGTCCGCGTCGCCCTGGAGCGGATTGGCGACATCCGGGCAGTTGTCCTGACAATCGCCAAGGCCGTCGCCATCGTCGTCCACGAAGTTCGCTGAATTGCAGACTGTCGCCGCCAAGCTGAACGACTCGGCATATGTTTGCGGCGGGGCGGATGTATTGACGACGGTGCTTGTGCGCGAGTGCGACTCGCCGAATGATTGCGGCGGGGCGGATGTATTGACGACGGTGCTTGTGCGCGAGTGCGACTCCACGTGCAGTGGAGGCAGTACGGCGTTGTTCACGACCGTCGTCGTTCGCGAGAACGCCTCACTGAACGCGACCTGCGCATCAATGCTACGTGGCAGCATTGCGATTGCCGCGGTCAGCACGATCGCGCGCAATCGGCGATATCCGCACATGACAGTCCTCCAAATGAGCTCTACCAAGCGGAGCCTTCCGTAGCGGTCCAAATATTCGTCGCCGCGCATGGTCAGGGCGTCCACGTAGCGCGGAGTTGGATCTCATTGCGCCCCGGCGGCACGGTGATGTCGGTCAGTGTCGCGCACTGGTGATCGCCGCACACCGTGAACGGGTTTGACGTAATGACGGTCCGCTGACGCTGACCATGCGCGGGAATTACGAATATTTCGAGTTGAAAGGTCGTCGGACTAACGGGGAAGTGGAAGGCCTCGACCTGAATCACGACCGGGTTCAAGTTGGCTATCTCGACGTCCGTACAGCCGATGCCTGCACACGGATCGGCGGGCGCCGAAACGCTGTCAACGCTGACGACGCGGAGCAACGGTTGCGTCGCCGGCGAGAGGGCAGGCCGGGGCGCGCCGCCGAAGCTGTACGCCGGATCGCTCTGCCCGACCAGCTCCGGCGTGTTGCATTCGATGCGGATACGCCCATCTGCGCCGTTACCGCCGCGCGGATCTCCTGCAACGGTTCCCCCGCCCGTTGCCGTCAGGCCCGTCGCGTTTCCGGCGATGCGAGGAGCGACGAGCCGAATCGCGCCGCCGCTTCCCCCGCCAGAGTGAATTGCGCCCGCCCCGCCGTTTGCACTGATGCGAGACCCCGTGTTAAGTGAGATCGTGCTTGCGGAAGCGATCAGGATCGCGCCGCCGCCGCCGCCGGCGCCGCCGGCTTGCCCACCGCCAGCAGATGAGTAGCCGCCGCCGCCGCCGGAGCCCCCAATCAGAGTGGGGATCAGCCCATTTGAGTATCCGGCGCCGCCTGCGCCGTTGCAGGAACCATTCGAACCTGCATTTCCCGAGGAGTTGTGCCCGCCGCCGCCGCCGCCACCATTAGAGCAGGCCGGCCCGTCGCCCCCTCCCGGCCCCATGCCCGGGCTCGAGTCAAAGCCGTTCAGCGTCACTCCCCGCCGCCCGCCTTCGAATCCGCCCGGGCCCGGAATTGCGAATGACGGCACGCCGCCGGTGCCCGCGCCGCCGCTGCCGGTGACGTAGATCGTCCCTTCGATGACAACGTCCCCCTGCGCGAGCCATACGACTGGCGCACCGCTCGGGTGGCCGATGAATGTGACGATCGCGCCGGGTTCGACGTGGATGTTGGTGTATTTGAACGCAACGATCCAGAGGTCCGGGTCGTACACTCCATTGCCGGTTCCCGGCGTATCCCACGGGTCCGTGCGGGCCTGAGTCAGGTCGACGACGACGCTGCCCTGGAAGATGGCCGGCCCGTCCGATCCGTCGGAGCCCGGGTCGTAGCCTGCGAGTGCCGCGGGAGTGGCGATCGCCCCGGCCGTGAATATCAACACAGTTCTCGTCGTCATGAGTCGACACTCCTGGTGCATTCGCACCGAAAGTCCTGGCTCGCCTGCGCGGCCCGAGTCGCGCTGCGCACCGGGTTGCTGGTGGGTCGCCGCGGCCCGCCTTCACGGATATCAGACGGAAGGGCGCGCGGAAGTGAGCAACGTGATGGAAAATTCTTTCAGCGGAGCCGGGCGAGGTTGCGGCGCGGTCGGCCGTACGCACACTGCTATCTAAACGCGTCGCCCGTGACCAATGGTTGATACTTCAGCGACTTGGCGTCGCGCGCGCGCTGCAGGTCGTCATACGCGCGATCGTATGACGCGCGGACTTGCGTGACACTCACCCCCAACGGACTTACTCTCAGCGTCCCGGCGCGCACGGCGTCCTGCGAATTCGCATCCAGCGACTTCCACCAACTCTCGACTGCGCGTACGTACTCGTATTGATATGACGGCACCTGTGACCAGCATTTTGACGACATCAACACGAACAGCGCCCGAACCCGTTCCTCGTGTCGATTCTGCCTTGCCAGCAAAAGCGAGTAGTTCACACGACCAGTCGGCGACTCGTGAAATCGCATCAGTTGCTTGTAGAGGCGCTCCGCCTTGTTGAAGTGGCCTGCCGCGCCGGTGAAATCGCCCTGGCCGCGCGCCATGGCTCCTTTCACGACTTCCAGATCGGCGCGAACGCGAAGGTGGGTCTCGAACTCGTCCAGATTGCCCGCCGCTTCGCCCGACTCAAGCATTCTTTGGGCCAACTCGACACTCTCAGGCGTTCGCGGGTCGTAACGCTTCAGGGCCGCATCCGCGCACGCTACGGCCACGAATCCTGACTCTGGAAACAATTCCGCAGCGCTCTGGAGCAGCCTCAGTGCGGGGACGCCATTGGTGTCTTGCGCGTACAGCAACTGCTCGCCAATCGCCGCCTGGAGCACGGGATTGCCGTCGGTGCGCTGGTCGAGACCCGCACACTGGAACGCGCGCCGTGCCAGACACGGCTCGCCGCACAGATACGCCAGCAGCGACAGGCTCTGCAAATCCGCGAAGCCCATCGTCTGGACGATGGAATCGTCAACGGGCTGGATTTCGCCCGCGGCCATCCAGCTTGCACCGATCTCCGCGGTTCGCGGGGCGTGGGAAATGAGCAACTCGGTAGCTGTCGAAGACACGGGCTGTCCCTCCGCCCCGGTTGCCGAAGCGAAGGCTTGCAGTACGACAACGGCCAGGCGAATCGTGTCGCGCTCGGTCTCCAACTCCATCGTTGCCTCGGACGATTCCTTGCCGAGCGTGAGGCGGTCGAACTTCTGCAACGCGCGTACGCACGGGGAGAACCGCGCGCTGCGCCACTTCGCAGCCGTATCCGAGTGTCGCACATCGCAGCCGCACTTCTCCGCGACGAACGCGAGCTCGCCGTACGCCGGACTCAACAATTCGAGCCGAGCTTGACGAATCCGCTCCGCTTCCGAGTCGAGCGCCAGCCCGTGATACAGTTGCGCGAGTGACACGACTGCGAACACGGCCGCTCCGCCCAGCACGGCGGCGCCGACGGCGCGTCGTTCGCGCCGACACCATCGCGCGAATCGGACGACAGCGCTTTGACGAGTAGCGACGATCGGTCGCAGGTCCAGTACGCGCTGCAAATCGTCCGCAAGCTCGTCGCCGGTCGCATAGCGCCGCGCCGGGGCCGGCTCCATCGCTTTCGCGATGATCGTCTCCAAGTCGCGCGGCAGGCGTGGATTGACCTTGCAAAGCGGCGGCGCGGCCCCGCGTTCGACTTCTAGCAACAATGCGGCCGGCGAGGAGGACCGGTACGGCAGGCGCAGCGAGAGCGCGTGGTAAAGCGTGACCCCCAGCGAGTACACGTCGCTGCGGGCGTCGATGCGCTCGCACTCGCCGCGGAGCTGTTCCGGCGCGGCATACGCGGGCGTGCCGGCGAACTGCCCCGCCTGCGTTAGCGGATGGCGCGACTTCGCACCTGGCGGCGGGGCGTCAGCCTCCGATTCGGCGTCGCGGGCCAGCCCAAAGTCGGACAGGAGCGGCGTGCCGCCCCGCCGCAGCAAGATGTTGCCCGGCTTTACGTCGCGGTGAATGACCCCGGCCGCCGCGGCCGCGCCAAGTGCCCGGCCGATCGCGACGCCCAGTCGACAGATGAATGTGGCGTACGTCCCCGTCTCGAGCGCGCCGGGCGGCGAGCCCAGTGCGGAACGAACGGACGCGAGCGTCGGCTCAGGCGCAGTCTTCGAACGCCGACGCCATGGCACGCGCCACCACCGCGCGCTGTAAGTCTTCGCTGGCGCAGCGCCCGAACGGTCGTCCGATCGTCTGGCCCCCAGGCGCAGCCGGGAGGGCGCCGTGCCAGCATGGCGGGCCAGCTCCGTTCCACTGCCGCGAGAGCATGAAGTCGAGCTCGCGGCGGCGCCGCCGACGACCGCGATCACGTCGGCCAGGGTGCTGCCTTCCACCCATTCCATCGCATACGCACGAATGCCGTCCGCGTCGACGACGTCGTAGATGTCGACGACATGCGGGTGATTCAGGCGCGCCAACGCCCGCGCCTCGCGCGTAAATCGCTCGCGCGTCGAGGGCGACCACCGGGCCGTTGGGGGCAGCACCTTCAAAGCGACACATCGCCGGAGCCGCGACTGGCGAGCCAGGTAGACGTTTCCCATGCCCCCGCGTCCCAGTTCGCTGAGAATCTCGTAGCCTGGAACGCGCGGTGCGGGATCGCCGCGGGGTACGCAGAAGTCCAACACCGAGCGCACGATGCGCTCCACCTCGCTGCGCATCTCCTCGCACCCGCCGAGCAACTCGTCGACAGACGGAGACTGCCCATCTTCCGCCGCCGTCAGCGCGCGGTCGAGGACTTCGTCCAGGAAGGCCTGCACCTCGGGCCTCCGTCGGTCGGCCGGTTCCACGCGCACCTCCGCGGCGGCGGCGCCGCTTGACACCCTCCCGGACTTCAGACGGATTCGCGGCGCAGAGTGACGAAGATTCGCTCAACATGTGCCCGAGCGCAGCGGGGCGAGCGCGGCTGTCACGAGATCGAAGCCCCGCCCAAACCGGTAGCGCGCTTGAGCCTCGGTGATCCCAAGCCGCGCCGCCACTTGCGCGGTCGTAAGCTCTTCCAGGCTGCGAAGCACGAATATTTCGCGGTAGTCGTTCGACAACTCGTCGATCGCCTTCCGCAATGCGGCGGCGCGCTCGCGGTAGACGGCAATCCGGCTCGGAGTGGCCGTGGTTACCGGCCCTGGCGTGTCCGGGGGCAGTTTGTTGTCCGGCGCCGCGGCCGGGCCGGAAGTGGGTGCGGGTTCGCGCCGCTTGGCCGCGGCATGGTGCTCGGAAGCGGCGTGAATTCGGTTCTCAATGATCCTTACCAGCCAATTTCGGAAGCTGCGCGGCCCGCGATCCTCGAAGTCCGCGTAGTCTCGCCAGGCATGGCAGAGAGCTTCCTGCCACAGATCCTCAGGTTGGACATGCAATCGGAGCGCCGCGGAGAGCCGATACCCGATCAGCACGATCAGGCGCGCGGGATCGACTCGTTCGACGCGCAGATTGAACTCGCGCGCCTTCGCGTCGTCGCGTTCCCGCCGCTGTTCGTTCGAATCATCCACCGACCAGCTCCGCAGGATTTTGTTCCCAAAGCGCCTCGTCGGTTCCGTCGGGCGGTCACGATTGAACGCATCATATCTGAGCCGCGGCCCGCTGCGAGGGCGCGCCGGCGCTCCAGGCGCCATCGGCCCCCTCGGCGCTCGTGGCGCGCTTGTCCCCTCTGCGCCATCCCCTATAATCCGGCGGGAATCGTCGTGCTTTTGAGGAACGCTCTGTGGCCACCGTCCATATTGACCGCCTGCTCGATACGT
>CAZHIE010000230.1:0-6018 GCA_964532435.1 uncultured Planctomycetales bacterium | reverse complement strand
GCGGCGCCCGGCGCTCGTAGCGGCCCGCGCCCTCGCGCGGCCGGAGCGGCGCCCGGCGCTCGTAGCGGCCCGCGCCCTCGCGCGGCCGGAGCGGCGCCCGGCGCTCGTAGCGGCCCGCGCCCTCGCGCGGCCGGAGCGGGAAGAATCCCACGCAGAGCCGCAAAGCTCGCGAGAGAGAGGGGAAAGTGATTTGTGTCGAACGATGCGCGCCCCTCGCGGCCCGCGCCCTCGCGCGGCCGGCGCGACGCCGATCGCATACGAGCGCCCGGTCTGAAACTCGTTCTTCGCTATTCGCAATTCGCCATTCCCGCGCACCCCTTGCGCGGCCAAACATTCCCGCGCCCATATCTTCCGATGAAATCCGCGGCGCGCTGTCCGTCCTGCCGCGGCACGACGCGCCACGCCCCGGAGACCAGAATGCCCGCACTCCGCACGCTCGCGCTCACGCTCGTCGCGTTCGCCGCCGTCGCCTTGCTCGCGGCCGGCTGCCCGGCCGTCGTTCCGTCGGGTAACAACGCCGGCGCCGGCGGCACAAACAACTCGACCGGCGGCGGAAGCTTCTTCTCCGGCTCGTTCTGGAACGGCCAGCCAACCAACAACGGCCAATCCACCAGCGCGAACGACAACGCCGGCGACGACAACGCAAACGAAAACGCCAACGACAACACCGACGCCCCCGCGAACCTGATCACCATCGAGCCCGACGACTTCGCCAACGAATCCGACCTGACAACCGCCAGCGCGTCCGTCACGCTCACCGTCACCGACGCCGACAAGGCCGATCTCAACCCGATCTTCGCGTCCGCCACCGACGACGACCTCGACTACGCGCCCACCGGCACGCGCGTCTTCGGCCACAGCAACGTCCCGTTCTTCAACAACGACAGGCGCCTGCGCATGGATTTCGCCCAGCCCGCCCTCTACGTCAGCCTGCTCTTCGCCGGAGGCGAGCCGTTCACCGAGGAAATCGGACGCCTGGAAGTCTACGACGCCGACGACAACCTGCTCGCCGAATACGTCACCACCTCGCTCGTCGACGGCGCGTCCGAGCAGATGGTCATTCAGCGAGAATCCGCCGACATCGCCTGGGCGCTCGCCTACGTCGCCGAAAACGAAGGCAGCTTCGGCCGGCTCGATGCGCTTTCGTTCGCATTCGAAAACTGACGCGCGCGGCGCCGCGCCAACATGTGCGGCGTGCATCCCGGTTACCGCGGGCAGTTTGCTCGTCATTCCCCCTCAATCATCCCCAGAGTGCTCACTCCCCCCCAGCCGCACCTGCACATTCACAAACTCGAAATCGTCCAGATCCCCGTTGCACGACACCGCGCGAATCTCCACCGAATTCACCCCCTCGACCAGCATCCCCTTCGCCACCCGCGCCGCAAACTCGCCGAATTCCCCGCCCGCCGGCGAGTTCGCCAGCCGCTCTCGCAACAGCCGCCTGTTCACCCGTATCTCGTGCGGGCATTGCACGCCCTTGGCCAATAGCGTCAACGTCGCGCCGCCCGCCCGCGCCGCCTCCGCCTGCGCTGCCGACAGCACGAACCCCGCCGCATATTCCACCCCCTCGCTCGAGGTCTGAAACTGACTGTTGATCGCGCCTTCGAATCGATCATTCCCCAGGTGATGAACCTCCGGCGAAGACTCCAGCGCAATCGTCCCGCCGCTCTCCGGCGACAGCGCGAAATCCAGCCGCGGCGACGCGCCCGCAAACAGCTCGCTCGCCACGTTCCGCGCCGCCGGAACGTACCCCTCCCGCGCCGCGGTCACCGCCACAAATTGCGGCGCCGCCGCAATCGCCAATTCATACGAACCATCCGCCGAGCTGCGCGCTTCCGGCGCAGCCACGCCGCTCATGTCCAGCCGCACCACCGCCCCCTCCAGCGGCGCGCCGCTCCGCGCATCCGTCACGCGACCCACCAGCCTCCCCGCGCCCCCGCGCGACGGCGGCGCCGCGTACATCGGCAGATAGCGGTAATACACTTCCAGCATCAGCGTGCAGATCGCCGTCTGATACACCCGCCCGCCGATGTTCGCCCACTCGCCGTCCGGCGACCAACTGCCCGCGGCTTTGCCCTCGCGCGCCTGCCGCGGTAGCAACTCTGCCTGCAGCGCCCGGTTCCACGCTTCCCACGCCTCGCCCTGCTGATGAAACAACGCCAGCGTCGCGTAATACCAGTAGTACGTGTTCGTCGCCGCCCCCCAGTTCGGCGGGTTCTTTGTCACCAGCAGCGTCGCGCCGCGCACGCGCGGATCCTCGACCGCCGCCCCAAGCAGCGTCCGCACAAACAGCCCCTCGGCCGTCATCGTCGGCGTCACCGGCTGACCCGACTGATAGCGCAACAAACCCGCCTGCGGACTTTCCACCCGCTCGATCCAACGCTGCGCCGCAACGAGCGCGTCCGCGCTCACCGCTGCGCCGGCCGTCGCCGCGCTCTTCAACGCCATCACCTGCCACCCCAGCACCGACATGTCCCCATCGTCGCCCGGCGCATAACGCCACCCGCCGTCGCGCGGATGCCGCGCCCGCGCGATGAACGTCGCCGCCCGCTCCACCGGCTCGCGCAGCCGAGCGTCGCCCGTCATCCCCAGCGCCTCGGCCAGCGCGATCGTCGCGATTCCCTGCGAATACATCGTCTCGCCGGCACGCAAATCGCCGTCGCGATTCTGCCGCGAAACCAGCCAGTCGATCGCCTTGCGCACCGTGTCGCGATACGGCCCGTCGCGCATGTGCGAGTGCCCGGCCCCCAGAAAACACAGCGTCGCCAATCCGCTCACCGCAACGTCCACGTCGTACGAAGTCGCCCCGCCGCAAGCGTCGCACCCCTCGTCAAACGTCGTCCCGTCCCAATGCCCGTCCCGGCTCTGATGCCGGGCCAGCCACGCCAGCGCCGCGTTTACCGCGGCCTCCGTCTGCGGATTTCCCCCCGTTCGCTCAAGCTGTTCGCTGCGCCGTTCGGGCGCCCGCTGCGCGTATGACTCCGCCGGCGGCGCGGTCTCCGACGGCAGGCTCAGCGCCAGCGGCAAGCGCTCGCCCAAATCCGCCGGCGCAAGGCGCAGCGCCGGCGCCGACTCCGCCGCCGCCGCGGGCGCGAGCTCGGCCGCACCGCTCTCCCGCGCCGGCGTCGTCGAAACAAGTGATTCGCGCAGCAAATCCGTCACCCCGCGCGCCGGCGCGGGCAAACGGGCCGCCACCGGTTCGAACGATGCGTCGCGCTCCGCTGCGACCGGCCGCGGCGCGACAACTTCCACCGCTGCCGGCGCCGGCGGTTCGATCGCGGCGGCGGTCGGCGCGACTGCCGGCGCCGGCGTTCCCGCCCCGGGCAGCGCCAGCGAAATCTCGACCGGCGCCGCATCATCTTCGCGCGCCGCAATCGCCGGCCGAGACGCCGGCGCTCGCTCGTCCACACGCTCTGCCGCGTCCGCCTCGCGCGCCGCCGTAACCATCGCGCCGGACGTTGCGGCGCTTTCGTCAGCGCGCGTCTGTGGCGCATCCAGCGCGGCTGCCGCACTAGGAACAAACGTCGATTCATCGCCCACCCGCGGCGCCGTCCGATGATCCGGAACGACCTCATCCGCCGCCGTCGGCGTCGGCAGCGGCGCGGGCGCAGCCGCCGCAATTCGTTCCGCCGCGGCCGGCAGCGGCAGCGGAATCGTCGCCGGCGAAACGTCCCGCGCCGCCAGCGACGCAGCCGGTTCCGCGGGCGCGGCGGCCGGCGCGGGCGCCTCCGAGGTACGCGAAGCATCGAGCGCCATCGGCCGCGGGGCGATTTCGCTGCGCACCGTCTCAAAGCGCGCCTCCGTCGGCGCATCCGCCATGCGCGACTCCAGCATCGCCGGCTTCGGCGGCTCGATCGCCGCCGCCAGCGCCACGGGCGAATCGATCGACGCGATCTTCGCGTTCAATTGCTCGGCCAGCCCCGCGGCGCTCGCCGAAGGGATCAGCGCGACACGGATTGGTCCGCCCCGTCCAAGCGATTCAGCGATGCCTGCCGAGACGCGCCAGAAACTCAACATCAGCAGCAGCAGCGCGTGCAGCATCAACGATGCAATCAGGCACCGGGCCAGCAGCCCCAACCGCCCGCGCCGCAAATCTCGCCCCAGCAGATACCCAAGCAGCAGCAGCGCCAGAAGCGCCAGCAACGCCCACAGAAGACTCGGCCCGAGCGCCCGCCACAGCGCCGCCCAATCGATCGGCAGCGCCTCCGTCTCGACAAACACCTCGCGCGACGCCGAGTAATAAATGTTGTAATCGCGCTCCGCGCCCCGCCCCGCGCCCGCCTTGCCCGAGCCCGCCTGTCCCCAGGCGGGTCCGTCAGGCGCACGTTTTTCCGAGCCCGCCTGTCCCCAGGCGGGTCCGCCCGCGCGCTCCATCGCCCGATCCGAACTGAAATACAGCCCGAACCCCAACGCCCCCAATGTCGGATCAAGTTCGTTCGCCGGCGTATTGAGCGTCGCCCCCAGATTCATCGCCGGCCGCAGCTCCCCACGCACCATCCACGAACGATACAGATCGAACGCGCCCTGCCCGCCCGGCCGATCCGACGCGAAATAGAGAAAATCTCCCTCCGGCGAAACACACGGCGGCCCTTCGTTGTATGACGTGTTCAGCGCCGCCAATGGCTTCGCGCCGAAATAACCGCCCGCCGAATTCTCCGCGCTGTACAGATCGTACGTGCGATGAAACAGATCCTCGCGCACCGTCGCGGGCCAGGCGTCCGCATCCGGCAACGCGCCGTTCGGCGCCGGCCGGTTCGACGCGAAGTAGAGCGTCTTTCCATCCGGCGACGGCGCAGGGCCGTAATCGTTGAACGGTGAATTGACGCCCGGCCCGAGATTCGCAGGCGCTTGCCACGCCCCGTCCGCCAGGTGCGACGCCCAGATGTCGTAGCCGCCGAGCGTCCCTTCGCGATTGCTGTAAAAGTAGAGCGTCTGCCCGTCGTGCGATGGCGCCGGGCCGAGGTCATCCTCCCCGCTGTTCACCGCCGCAACCGGCGCGGCATCCGCCCAGCCGTCCGCCGTCCGCCGCGCGCTCCAGATCTCCGCGTTGGTCCCCGCCTTCCCGCGCACAAAAAAGAGCGACTGCCCGTCCCAACTCAGTTTGGGCTCGTAATCCTCGTCCCCCGTGTTCAGCGCCGCGCCGGCCGGCCGCGGCGGCTGCCACAACACGTCGCGCCGCAGCGCGCCGCTGCGCGGCTCGCGAATCGTGTCCCCGTCGGTCAGCAGCGCCCGCGCCCGCGTCTGCCCCCACCACGCAACGCCGCCGGCCACCAGCGGCAATGCCGCCAGCGCCGCGATCAATGCGACGCGCCGCCCGCGCCGTGGAGGTTGATTCGCGCCAGCGCTCATTCCAGCACGGTGTCGAGATAGGGTTCCTGAATCCCGCTGCTCTTGCAGATGTCCAGCACGCGCACCACCGCGCCATACGCCGCCGTCCGATCGCCGCGCACCGTCACCTTCTGCTGCGCGTTCGCTGCCGCCGCCTGCTTCACCATCTCCGCCAGCGCCTCGGCCGTGATCTCGCGCCCGCCGACGTGAATCGCCCCCGCGGCATCGACGTTAACGACCAGGTCGCGCAGCGCCGTGCTGATCGGCGCGGCCGAACTCGCAAACGGCAGCGCGACCTGCATCTCGCGCTCGGCCGCCTGATACGTCGTCGCCACGAGAAAGAATATCAGCAGGTTGAAAACGCAATCGATCATCGGCGTCATGTCGAGCAGCGGCTCGGATTGCAGCGCCTTCGCGCGTATCAGCATCGCCAACCCTCAGCGTCGCCAATCCTCGCGCCACATAGGGCGACCGCGCCCGGCTGCATTCGCAGACCCCATCCACCTTCGGCCGCATTTACTTCTGAATTCTTCATTCCCACTTCCAACTTCGCCCATCTGGACCGCAGCCGCCCTCGGCTGCATTTATGTGGCGCAGCCGCCCTCGGCTGCATTCCGACACAAAACACCCACTCCATCACCATTTCCACCGACTCGACGACGGTTGTCTTTCACTTCTGAATTCTTCATT
>CAZHIE010000229.1:4157-6031 GCA_964532435.1 uncultured Planctomycetales bacterium | reverse complement strand
AGCGCGCGCGGGCCGCTCCCGGGTGGCACGGGTTACACGGCTAACACGGGTTTCCAACCCGCGACGGGTGGCAGGGGTTTCCCAACCCGTGCCGGCCGCACGATGGCGCGGGCCGCTCTCACTTCTGCATTCCTCATTCTGACTTCTGCATTCTCCGCATGGGCGCAGGTGCCGGGCATGGTTTCCTTCCAGGGCGTGCTGAAAGACTCGCTCGGGCAGCCGCTGAGCGGGGCCGTCACTCTGGAATTCCGCATCTTCGACGCGCCGACGGCCGGGAATCTCGTCGACATGGACGGCGACGGCGCCGTCGAAAACGTCGTCGGGCAGGATGTAAAGGAGGTCTCGTCGACGGCCGTGCTGGGAGTGGTCAGCACGCAATTCGGCCCGGTGTCGCCGACCGTATTCAATGGACAGGCGCGATACATCGAGGTGACGATCGTGTCACCCGGCCCAATCACCGCGCTGAATCGCGTATCCATGACTACCAGTCCTGCGATTGCGGAGCAGCTCTACGCGCGCGGGACAACGAGCGTTGCAGTGAGCACCGATACTGCCGGCAATGTCGGCATTGGCACGACGACGCCAACCGCCAAACTTCACGTCGCCGGTGCGACTGGAATCGACGGCATACGCTTTCCGGACGGAACACTTCAGACGACGGCGGGTACGCGCAGCGTGTTTGTCTACAACCTGATTGCCGAACGCGTGAGTCTGCAGACAATTCAGGGAACAGAGTTCCAGACGATCCCCGATTCGTCTGTGGAGCTGACCCTTCCGGCTGGTCGGGCGGTAATCGTGTGGTCAGTGAGCGTAACTGGGGTAGCAGGAGTTGGCGTGCCGCTCGCGCGCCCGAGTATCGGTGGCATCGTGCCAAGCGTCGCGACGAGATTCTGGCGTAATGACCTCAGCACGGCTTCGTTCGCGGCAACAATTCCTGGAGGCCCGACAGTCATCCGGCTTGAGGGCAGGCCGCCGCAGGGTGGCGGCAGCCCGAGCCTCAGTTTTGGGCCCGACGACATACTTTCGTGGACGATCATGGTATATCCAGAATACTAGCATAGAGATGCATGCGGCGACGCATGGGATTGTCCGGTAGATTAGTTCCATGTGTGCCGTTGCGACGAGGATGTCATGAATCATGAAATGAAATACTTGACCGCGGTCAATCGTGCGACGCCGATCGAACCGCACTCGCTTTCGGCTGCGAGTGAACCGCGACCGACTTCCGCGCCCGATCAGAGCCGCGACCGTCAGGGAGCGAACCCTGCGTCGCCGGTGGCGGGCGGCTGGTTCGAAAGGCGCGCGATCCAAGCCTCATCGTTCGAAGTCTCCGCGCTGCAGGAACCCGCAACTCCGGCCGAACGCTTCGCTCCCTTACGGTCGCGGCTCGGATCGGATGGGCACTTCGCTCCCTTACGGTCGCGGCTCGGATCGGACGCTCGCCGCGCTCGCTTGCCGGGTGGCACGGGTTTCTCAAACCGTGCCGGCCGCGCGGGAGCGCCGGCCGCCATCGCGCGCACGTCGGCAAGCGCGGTGCGGCTGCCATGCAATTCGTTCTTCGCTATTCGCAATTCGCTATTTCCCTACGGCCGCGCGAGGGCGCGGGCCGCTACGATTTCTGCATTCTTCATTCTTACTTCTGCATTCCTAGTTCTGACTTCCGCACTCGCCTTGGCCCAGGCTCCCCCCGCCTATCGCCTCGAATGCGGCATCGTCTGCTATGGGCAGCTCTCCGTTTCGCCGATCATCTGCGAGTCGCCGCCCTGCCCCCCACGGCTCGAGCTCGCCACCGTCGGCCAGCCGTTCGTCGGCATCATCGACGGACCCGTCGGCCGGCCGCCGGAAGACCCGCCGACGTACACGTTCGAGTGCGG
>CAZHIE010000229.1:0-4057 GCA_964532435.1 uncultured Planctomycetales bacterium | reverse complement strand
ATCGTCGATCACCTCTCTGGCTCGAACACCATCGACTTCGAGCCCGACCCCGGCCTCGACGGCGCCGACAACGTCTTCAACGGCGGACGATTCGAAGTCACGTCGCTCGAAAGCGGCGGACCCAGCCCGGCGCGCGACCGCACGCTCACGCTGCTCGACGCCAACATCGACCAGTCGCCGACCGCAACGCTCTTCTCCCGCGGAACCGTCAACCAGAGCACGCTCCGCCTGGTGCAGTGCCGCGTGCATCGCGGCGTGCTGCACAGCGAGGGAACGCGCGGCCTGATCCGCCTGTTCGGCACCACGCTCATCGACGTCCGCACCGAGGGCGTCGTTGTGGCCGACGACAACGACGGAAGCGCCGCGGCCGCCGTGCAGGGCATGATCGACAACCCCGCCGGGCAGATCATTCGCATCGGCCCGGCCGTCAACACCACGCCCGGCGCGTGGCGGCTCTCGCCGAATACGGCCAGCCCCGTCACGCTCGTCGGCGGCGGCGAAGTGCGCCTGACCAGCGAATCCGGCGCGCAGCTTGGCGGCGCCGCCGGGCGCATCGTGGTCGGCCCGCTCCAAAGCGTGCGCGGCGAAGGCCGCATCGCCGGCGGAATCGACAACGACGGCGCGATCGAAGCCAACGCGGCCGGACGAATGCTCGCGGTCGACTCGCCGCAGGCGGCGCTGGTCAACAACGCGTCCGGCGCGCTGCGCGCGATCGGCGGCGGGATCGTCGAAATCCGCAGCGACGTGAGCAACTCCGGCACGATCGACGCGAGCGGCGCGGGCAGCGTGCTGTCCGTCGAGCACGCGCTGACCAACGGCGGCGTCATTCGCGTCGCCGCGCTGGCGCAGGGCGTCGTCTCGGCGCCCATCGTGCAGGGCGCCGCCGGCCGCATCGAGGTCAACGGCGCCGGCACGGAGCTGCAAGTGCGCACGAGCATCAACCCCGGCGGCGGCCGCGCCGGCGACATCATCGTTCGCGGCGGACGCATCTCCGTGAATGACGAAGGCGCCGCCGGCCGCGATCTCTACGCCAACTGCGTGGACGTTCCGCCCGGCAGCATCAGCGAGTGCGACATCAACCGCACGAATGTCGGGCTCAACGGCCTGATCATCACCGGCGGCGTCGTGCGCCTCACCGGCGGCACGATCGCCGACGTGGCCGGCGACGTAAGCATCTGTCCGGCCGTTTCGCCGCCCGGCTCCGTTGCGGAGTTACACGTTCTCGGCTCGACACTCGCGGCGCAGACGCTGACGATCTGTCCCGGCGGATTGCTCGAAGTGGCGAGCGGCGTGACGGTTCGCGACGCGCTCTCGCTGGGCGGCACGGATGAGTCGCGCTGGTCGTTCTCGCCCAGCTCGACGCTCACCATGTCCGGGGGCGTCGGACAAAGCGATTCCGACCCGGACGGCTACGCGACGCTGGAAGTCGGCGGGCGCGACTATGGCGACGCGCCGGCCGGCTACATCGCGAATTTCTCGGTGCCCAACCTGACGCTCGGACCCGGCGCGCACGCGTCGTTGCGCGACGACGTGAACAACGGCAACCACAACGGCCCGAGCGGTTACTTCGAGGCGCTGTATGTCGGCGCGCTCGAACTGCGGCCGGGCGCTCGCCTCGACACGGGCGGGCTGCGGCTCTACTACGGGAACCTGATCGGTTCGCCGGCGCAGATTGTGGATCTGCTGGGCATCGTGCGTGGCGACGTGAATTGCGACGGCAGCGTGGACAACGGCGACATCGACCGGTTCGTGTTCGCGCTGATCGACGCGGACGCGTTCCGGACGACCTACCCGGAGTGCCCGCTGCAGAACGCCGACACGAACGAAGACGGCTTCATCGACAACGCCGACATCGACTCGTTCGTGGCGCTGCTGCTGGGCTGACGGCGCGGGCCGGCGGAGTTCGTGCAACGATGAATGCCAGCCCCCGCGGATGGCGGCCGCGGGGGATTGCTTCGCATCCGTACAGCCAGATCAACTTGAACGGTCAATCAAATCATGTTACAAATGACCTGCCAACGGGTTAGCGTCAACAGCCGCGCCGGAGCCACAGCCATGATCCGAATTCGATTCGTGCGACCCGCCGCGATTCTCGCAATCGTCGCCGTCTGCGTCCCGCTCGCGACGGCGGACGAGCGGCGCACGATGAAGCTCGACGTCGTCGAACTGATCGCCGGCTCGGAGGTCGAAGGCGACGCGGCCTACGCAGCGCAGCGCGACGGATACGTGTACCGGTTCGCCAGCGCGGCCAATCTCGCGGCGTTTGAGAAGAACCCCGCCCGCTACGAGATTCAATACGGCGGCGGATGTGGACGCATGGGCGCCCTCAGCGGCGAAGGGTCGTGCGACCTGCACGCTGTCCACGCGGGCAAGCTGTACATCTTCGCCTCGCCCCAATGTCGGGCCGCCTTTCTCGCCGCTCCCGAAAAGATGATTGAATCTGACGACCCGGCGCCGGTTGCCGACGACGCCGCAAAGGCGCGCGGCCGTGAGTTGCTGGATCTGGCCGTCAAGGCGCATGGCGGGGCGGAGCGCATCGACTCGCTCGCGACGTACGTGCAGCGCGTCACGCGACAGACGGAGTACCAGGGCCGCAAGGTGCATGACGAGAACGCGCTGTTCATCGCGTTTCCCGATCGAATGCGAAAGGAAACGCACTGGGACAAGAGCTCGTGGGCGCATGTCACGGCCGGGCCGCGCGGCGCGTGGCTGACGGACAAGGGCTACGACCGGTCGATGGCCGCGTCGCAGGTCCGGGCTGCGCGGCGGCTGCTGAATCACAACCTGCTCAGCGTGCTGCGCGCGCGGAGGGCGGCGGGATTCGCAGCCGCGCGCGTCGGCGAGGGCAAGGCGGGCGACACGCCGGTCGAACGCGTCGTCGCCTGGTTCGACGGCGCCGCGGTGACGCTGGGCATCGACCCGAAATCGGGCCGCGTTCTCACGCTTGCGTACAAAGATTGGGGCGGGCAGCGCGGCGTGATCGGCGTGGTGGAGAAGACATTCGTGGACTGGAAGACTGTCGACGGGCTGACCTTGCCTGTCGCCTGGACCGCGACGCACGACGGCGAGGCGATCAGCGCCGAACCGACCCGCCTGACGAGCATCGAAGTGAACGCGAAGCTCGACGCGTCCTTGTTCTCGACGGACCCGCCGAAGTAACGTACGCCGCAGGCGACAAGCCGGCGGCCGGCCTCCGCCGGGCGGACCGCTGCCGGCTGCCGGCGTCAGCGTGCGCCGGCCGAGCTCGGAGGAATCATGGCTACAAAGATGGTCCGCAAAGACGCAGCCCAGCGGGACCCGCGCATCGACGCATACATCGCCAAGGCGGCCCCATTCGCGCGGCCCATACTCGCCCACCTGCGCGAGATCGTTCACGAGGGTTGCCCCGGCGTGGTCGAAACCGTCAAGTGGGGCATGCCGTCGTTTGATCACAAGGGCCTGCTGTGCGGAATGGCCGCGTTCAAACGGCATTGCACGTTCGGCTTCTGGAAGCACGCGCTCATGTTTCCCGAGGCGACGGGCGCCAAGGGCGGCGCCGCCGGGACGGGCGCCGCGGCGAAGAGCGACGAGGCGATGGGCGATTTCGGACGGCTCACTTCGCTGGACGAGCTTCCGGCCCGGCGCGTGCTGGTCGGCTACGTCCGCAAGGCCGTGAAGCTCAACGACGAAAACGTAAAGCTGCCCCGGCCGAAGCGCGCGGCGCCGCAGGCGCTGGTCGTGCCGCCGGATCTCGCCGCCGCACTTCGCAAGAACAAACCGGCGGCCGGCCACTTCGACGCGTTCAGCTACTCGAAGCGCAAGGATTACATCGAGTGGCTGACGGAGGCGAAGGCCGCCGAGACGCGTGCCCGCCGCCTGGCCACGGCGGTCGAGTGGATCGCCGAGGGCAAGTCGCGAAACTGGAAGTACGAGCGTTGCTAGCGTTGCTGGTCAGAAGTATTGCATCGTGAGGAGTGCGGGCGTCTCGCCCGCATTCGGCCGCCGCGCAACTCGTGGACACAGTGTCGCTCACTCTCGCTTCCAGCGGCGGAACGCCCGCGCGCGTAGCGGCCCGCGC
>CAZHIE010000228.1:0-6043 GCA_964532435.1 uncultured Planctomycetales bacterium | reverse complement strand
AGTTCGGTCGAAATTCGCGTATTCTGGAATCGTTCGCTCCTCTTTCAGAATAAACGGGACAGAAAAACCGCGTTGGCGCTAGCGCCAGCGGGGGAGCGCCGAGTGCTCAAACCCGCAGTTTCAGAATAGATGGAACACGCCAGATTGTATCCAATCGGACTCCCGATATGTCCGTAAGCGGTTCCATTCGAGCGCCCGGGCGAGCACGCCCGCGGGGCGACGCGACATCGCTCGCCGGCTCGGTTCAAAGGCCGTTCCAGTCCGCGGTTCCCATCGGGCCGAGCGCGGCCGGCAGGCCGTCCATCCAGCGACGAAATCGCGGATCGATCCAGGCTGCCTCGCGCGCGGCGAGCCGGGCGGCGGCAGAGCTGGCGGCCGCGGCGACGCTCGCGGCGGACGGCGCGGCGATCCGCGAATCGTCGGCGCTGTCGGCGCCGTCGCCGGCGTGCCGTTCTGACAAGCCGAGCAGGCGGCGCAATCGCTGCATGATCGAAGGGCGTTCGATTGGCCGCGGTGGTCCGAATGTCGCCGGCGCCCGCGGCGCTGGCGGCGGCGGCGGGTCGGGCTCGAATTCGATCCGGTCGGCCGCTTCGGAAAGTACGATCGCGTCGGGCGTGTGGGCGCTGAGCCTGAGCACGCGGCGCAGCTCATCGAGTGGGCTGGCGGCGGCGCGTCCGGAACGGTCCGACGTGCGGGGAAGCGCGCGGTGCGAAGCGGACGGTGGCGGGGTAATGGCCGGCGCGGCGCCGTGGCCGGCGCCGGTCGGGCTAACCGCGGCCGGCGGCGCTGGCTTCACGCTCGCTGCGCGCTTGCTCATCAGGGGTTGCCGATTTGCACCTGGCCGCCGGCGACGACCTTGTTTTCGGCCGGCGCGTCGGGCTGGATCAAACACTGAAGCCCGTCGCCGCGGAAGTTCGGCGCCTTCACGTGCTCCAGATCGCCGCGCGCGACAAGCGAGCGGGCGGCCTGTTCGATCTGGGCAGGCGCAAAGTTGTGTGAGTGGCCGAGCTGTTTGGCGAGCGATCCGATGCATACTGGCGTGTGGCCGACAGCGTCGTAGAGCGCAGGCTCGACGGGGCAGTGAATTGCGGCAGTTTGCATCACGGGCCGTCTGTGGCCGTGCAGAACCAGGTTCGGATCGATCAATTGAGCATCCAGGTAACCCCACTCCCAGCTCCGAAACTGTTGGGCGCAGGCATCGAGCCGCGCGCGGCAACTCGCGCTGTCGCGCTCATCGAGCGCGATTCGGCCCGCGGCAATATTGCCGCGCGCCGCCCGGAGGTCGGCCTAATCGCGCTGATTGGCGAGCGGCGCATTCGCCGCATCGAGCGTCCTCTGCGCCCCCGCGTTCACCTCTGTCAGTTCAGCCATGAGTTTCGCCGAGAGCTTCGATGGCAGCAGCGCCTGACAATTCGCGGCCGTCGGAACCAAAGACTCTCACGTCATATTCATCGTTGCCTCCTTGTTGACGTGCCGTGCCATCCAAGCGCTTCGTACGAATACCCTTCACGACAAAGTCTGAATTCGGCTTCTCGACCGAGTACCTAACTTCAAAACCGCCTACGTGCAGTCCGCCCGATTGCGGACACCGTGCCAAGAACTCCGAGAACGCCGCCCTCGCAAGCATGTTGCGGGCAGTTTGATTCTGCTCGGCGAGATCCCGTTTCATCGCTTCAGCGCGGATCATGCCAATCGTCGTCCCGAGCGTCCCCATTACCACAGCCGCAGCCACCGCGCCGCCCGTCAGCACCGCTGCCCTATTCCTCCGTACAAACTTTCGCACGCGATATGCAGCGCTCGGCGGCGCCGCCATCACCGCTTCGCCGACCAGTTGCCGCTGCACGTCGCCCGCTAGGTCACTGGCCGTGCCGTAGCGCCGGCTGCGATCTTTCTCGAGGCACTTCATCGTGATCCAATCCAGGTCGCCCCGAATCATCGCGCCCAGCCGGGCGGGCTCCACACACCGGTGACGGGCGACGGCCGAAAGCGCGTCGCCGAGCGTGCTGACTCGGGTGCTCGGCCGGGGCGGATCCTCCTCGCGTATGATGCGCCGCATCTCCTCGAGGGCCGCCGAACGCAGGCGAGCCGCATCGAACGGCGTCGCGCCCGTCAGCAGCTCGTAGAGCAGGACGCCCAGCGAGTAGATGTCGCTGCGCGTGTCGATGTCCACGCCGCTCATTCCGGCCTGCTCAGGCGACATGTACTGCGGCGTGCCGATGAACTGGCGAAACTCCGTGAACAGCGTCTTGTCGGTCAGCTCGCCGCCGGTGGCCTTCGCGATGCCGAAATCGATGACCTTCGGCACGGGTTTTCCGTCGGTCACGGTCACCAGCACGTTGGACGGCTTCAAATCGCGGTGGATGATTCCCTTCTGGTGAGCGTGCTGGACGGCGTGACAGACCTGCGTGAACAGCTCAAGTCGGGCTTGCGGGTCGAGGTTCCCCGCGTCCGCGTGCTCGGTGATCGGCACGCCACGAACCAACTCCATCACAAAATACGGTCGACCGGCATCGGTCACGCCGGCATCCAGCACGCGCGCGATGTTCGGATGGTCCATCATCGCCAGGGCCTGACGCTCCGCTTCGAACCGGGCGATCACCTGGCGGCTGTCCATCCCCGGCTTGATGATCTTCAGGGCGACGCGGCGCTTGATCGGCTCGCGCTGCTCTGCCATCCAAACCTCGCCAAAGCCGCCTTCGCCGATCCGCTGGAGCAGCTTGTAGCGCCCGATCTGCGTGGACGCCGGCGCACTCAACGCCGACGCCGGCAACTCGGTCGTAGCTTGTCCGGCCTTTTCGGCCGCGGCGAGTTCCTCTGCCGCTACCTGCGGCCGTGCATGTGTCGGCTTCGCCAGGAATTCCCCTTGCTTCACGTGGGCGATCAAAAGATCGTCGATCAACGTCCGCAGCTCGGGGTCGTCCTTGCACGCCGCTTGAAGGTAGGTCTCGCGTGCCGCTTCGGCCAGTTGCCGGGCCTGATCGAAGATGACCGCCGCGCGATCGGACGGGCTAGAGGGGTTTTCCATCGTCAGCTCCTGGCGCAGGGTCGCCCAGTTCGCGGAACAGCCACGTGCGACCGAACTCCCAGCGGCGCTTGACCGTCGCCGGCGACACACCCAGGACCTCGGCCGTTTCGGCGACGCTCAGGCCCGCGTAGAAGCGCAGCTCCACGACCTGGCCGATCTCCGCGTACTCCTGCTTCAAGCGACGAAGGCCCTCATCGAGGCTCATGACTTGGTCAGAATCTTCAGCCGCGGCCAAGTCCGCCACGCTTAGCGGCAGACGACATCCCCCGCCGCCACGTTTGGTGCGCCCACGAGCCCTGGCATGGTCCAGCAAAATCCGCCGCATGGCCTCGACGGCAGCAGCGAAGAAATGGGACCGGTTTTGCCAGGGTACGACGCGGTCGCCAGCCAGCCGCAGCCAGACCTCATGTACCAACGCGGTTGCCTGAAGCGTGTGGCCGCGCCGCTCGCGGCGCAGGCGTTCTTGCGCCACCGCGCGAAGCTGCGCATAAACTTGCTCGAAGAGTTCGGTGCCAGACGCGCGCCTGTCGATGGACGGCAGCGTTTCCGAACGCGTGTCCATGAGAATTCCGGTAGTCGCCGTCGAACGTGAAGGCCAATTTGGGTTCGCCACGCCGAGCGGGTCATTCTCCCCGATGATACTACTGACTCGTCGCGCATGTAACAAGGAGCGGGCCGCGCTGGCCTGAACGTGCCACGCGACGCACCAGTCGCGGAGGGGACGTCGTTGAGGGCATCGTTGATGCCGTTTCACTCAAAGTGAGACAGATCGCGGCTTTTGAAAGTCGTACGATTCTCGCCTTCGTCCACGGCAGCCGGCGTTGTCGCAGATTGAGATTCTCCCGCTTACGCAGTTCCCTGGCCGATGCCAGTTCTCCGCGGAGCGCGGCCAGCAGCGCTTCGCGGTTGCCACGATAGTTATCCGCCCGCCACAGATAGTGGAGCGACGATTGCAGCCGGTGATGCGTGTAATACTCGATGATGCCCCCGATCACGACACTGGCCCGCACGGTGTCCTCAGTTTGCACTTATCGATGTGCTCGCCGGTCGTGCGTTGATAGCGCTCGATGTGGCAGTTGTCGGTCGGCGTGTGCGGGCGGATCAAGGTCCGCCCGACCTGCAACGGGTCCGGCGGGCATCGGCAAGACGACCGTCGCAAAGGCAATCTGCGGCGAGATTCCCGGCACTGTTTACGTTTGCATCGACCAGGAAACCTGCTCCGCAACCGGCCTGATTGCCGCGATCTACCGGGCTTTGAAACAGCGCCCGCGGCGTCACTTCCGGCCGAAGCTGAGCGACCTTGTCGAGGGCTTCGGCAACTCCGGCCGGCTGCTCATCATCGACCAGGCTCATCGGCTGCGCGATCGCGCCCTAGAAACGCTAATGGACCTGCACGACAACTGCGCGCTGCCGATCCTGCTGATCGGCACGGCCGAGCTGCATCGGCGCGTGAGCGACGATGAAGACCCGCTGTTCGGACAGCTCGCCTCGCGCGTCGGCGTGCGGTTGGACCTGCTGGCCGGGCTGCACGTGGCCGGGGCGGGCAAGCCGGGGCCGGACAGCGGCACAGCGGCGGTGAGTTTCTCCGTGGCGGACGTGCGGGCGATCTTCGCGCGGGGCAAGCTCAAGCTGCACCCGGACGCGGCGAACATGCTCGCGCGAATTGCGACGTACTCGGTCGGGCACTTGCGCCGCGCCGTGCGAATTTTCCGCTGGGCCGAAGCGATCGCACTGCGGAACAGCGCGGCGGAAATCACCGCGGCGCACGTGGCGGCCGCCGCGGCGATGGTCGCCGGCGAGCCGCTGCCAACGCCGCCGCCGACGACGGGCGAGCGAATCGCGGAGCGGCAGGAGGCGACGGCATGAGCACTATCGCGAAGAGCGCTCCGCGGCTGCATTGCCGCTTGCGAGTTTGCGTCACGGGGCAGACGCATCGACAGGTGGTCGAGCAGCTCCGCGGCGAGTTGGCGGACGTGCTGGGCGTGCCGCGTCTGCGGCTGGGCGAGGCGCTGTCGCGGCTGCCGAAGCGATCGCGCGAGCTGCTGGGCGTCCGGGTGTCGCTGCTGGCGAGCTACCTGGCCGCGATCGGCCGGATCGGCGACGCGCGGTATGCGTGGTTCCGCTCGACGGCGCGTCCAACGGCGAAACCGCCGCGGACATTGGATTACCCGCGGTTCATCCGGGCGGCGCAGCGGCGGGCGGCAAAGGCCGGCCTTCGGCAGCTGCGCGTCGCGACGTTCGGCGAGTGGGTGCGCCGGTACACGAATCACGGAGCAGCCGGGCTGCTGGACGGACGCGGCAAGCACGGCCGGCAGCGCGCGGCCGCGGCCGATCCCCAAATCCTGCGCGTCATGTTCGACGGACTGCGGGAAGGCCGATTTCGCACAGGCACGGCCGCGGCCCGCTGGGCGATCGGCGAGGCGCTGCGCGCCGGCTCGGCGATGCCGAGTTTGCGAACGTTGCAGGAACGCATCGCGGCGTGGCGGAAAGGCCGCAATGCGCACCTGTATCGGGGCATGTGTTTGAACTGAGCGCGCGGCGGCGTCTACGGATTAGGCGGCTCTTGTCGGGAAGCGATGCGAGGCGTGTTTCAGTGAGCGTGGCGGACACGATCGATAAAGCCAGCAGCGCAGCGCGGGCCGGGGCCGGCGACTGTAGGCACTGGCGGTGCGGCCTGACGCTTGTCGCGGGCGGGCCCGCATTCTTCGGCCGCGGCGGCGTGGGTATGCGCCGCGCGATGCGTCGCCGGCGGGCGCGGGGCGTGTGGTTTGTGCGGCCCGCGAGAGAGACAGGACCCGCCCGGCGACAGGCGGGCTCGGAACACGTGGGCGGCAAAGTCAGCGGCGGCGGCGGCGGGATTTCGATGAGCTCCTCCTTGCCCGTTGCCGAGCCGGCCGCCCGCAAGTTTTTCCATTGCTCAGGGAGCGCACGCCGGGTTTCGGTATGGCCGGCCCGGCGTGTCTCCCGCGAACGTGGAGGGCTGTTTGCGAAGATCGCGCCGACGGATCGGCGCGCGTG
>CAZHIE010000227.1:0-6064 GCA_964532435.1 uncultured Planctomycetales bacterium | reverse complement strand
TCCGTACTCACGCGTGGGTTCTCGGGAAATGGCGATTTGAAGGACGCGCGCGAAGCGTTAGACGACAAATGAGCCGGCGCCGGACGGCGTAAGTTACGAATAGCGAATAACGAATTGCGGAAATCACTTAGATTTCTGTCATTCGTTATTCGCTATTCGCAAATCGCTACTCGACATTGTGGCCGCCCTGCGAAGCTCATCGGCAAGACTCGCTCCGTCGCGCTGGCGGTCGGGCGGCAGCCGATCGGCGAAACCGAGCAGATCGAGCAGCGTCGGCATCACGTCGACCAGCCGGGCATGGCTAACCGAAGCGCCGCGCGGCAGATCCGGACCGGCGAACATGAGCGGGATGCGCATGTCATCCTGAAGACAAGAGCCGTGGTCGCCGCGATCGAAATTGTCGAAAACCCAGTCTTCGGCGGCGAAGACCGCGATGTCGCCGGCGCGCGGCGAGTCGAAAAGCTCGACCGCCTGCGGCACGAAATCGGGCAGCGCCGCGCCCGCGGTGGCGGCCAGCCACTCGCGCGAGGTGTGCCAGCCGGCGTCCACGAATTCGCGCAGGTCGGGCGTTTCGGAATATCCAAGCACATCCGCTCCGTCGGTGCGATTGCGGTCGTCCGCGGCGTCGCCGGCGCGCGGCGCGTCGCCCGCGCCAATTCCGTACATTGCCTGCGGCACGATGCGATAGCGGACCAGCGGGCCGCTGGCGTCGCGCTCCAGCCGGACGCTTCGTCCCTGCGAGGTGGCGAGGATCGCGTCGCGGTCGAGCTTTGTGCAAACGAGGCGGACGGCGGGCAGCCGGTCGATGCCGGAGTCGCGCAGCCGGGCGAGCAGGGCCGGATCGGGCGGATCGGCCCAGCCGCCGGCGCCGCGCACGTGGATCGCGAGCCAGCGGGCGGAGTCGTTGGCGGCGACGAGGTCGTATTTGTCGAATGTGGCAAAGCGGGTGAGATAGTCCGGCGCGGTGCGGCGCGTGCCGTAGACGCGCAGGCCGAGGTCGCGGCGCAGCCAGCGCACGAGATCGAAGAGCGTCTTGCGCGACGCCTCGACGAGCGAATGGTCGGTGACCAGGACCAAGTACGTCTGCGAGAAAAGCCGGTTGTCGCGCAGCGCATCGACCGCGCGCCCCACCTGCGTGTCGAGATTTCGCAGCGCGGCGCCGTATTCGGCCGACGCGGGGCCGTAGCGGTGGCCCGTCTCGTCGACGCCGGGGAAATAGAGCAGCGTGACGGTCGGCCAGCGGCGCGCGCGATTGGCGACGCCGATCACCCACGCGAGGTCGTCGCCGACGCGCGCGTCGGTGTTGAGCGGACTGCCGATCGAGAAATCGAGGCCGGTGAGCAGCGTATTGTCGGCATGGACGGTGACGCCGCGGAACGTGTGCGCCTGAACCGACACGGTGAATTGCTCGGGGATCTGCTCGAAGATGGTCGGCTGGCGGAAATCGAGATTCGATTCCTGGTATGAGGGCGGCGTGAGGTAATTCTGATAGACGAGCGTGCGGCGATCAAACCAGTAATTGCCGAGAATGCCGTGATGCCCCGGCAGGACGCCGGTGATCAGACTGACGGCGTTGGGATACGTGAGCGCGGGCAGCGACGTGATGGCGCGCTCGACCGAAACGCCGCCCTCGACGAAACAGCGGCGGATGTGGGGAAGCTCGCCGGCCGCCAGCATCTCGGCCGTGCGGTCGTAATCCATGCCGTCGACGAAGAAGATCACGGCGCAGCGCGGCGGCCGGCGGACCTGGTCGTTCAGGCGGTCGCGGATCGGTTGTGGCGCGTCGCAGCCGGACAGGAGCGGCCACGCCATGCCGATCAGCGTCAGTTTTCGCACGAATGTCAGCATCGGACTCCTGGGCGCGGCGCCCAAAGTCGGCGCCGGCATGCATTTCATCGATCGGCGTAGCGGCCCGGCAGCCGCACATGATCATGGCAGGCCATTAACCCGCCGCACACAGTCGACATTGGACACGCGCGGTCCGCCGACGTTGCGCGGCGCCGCGCCGGGCCTGCGCCGCGAAGACCGCGACCTAGTGTAGCGCGGCGAACCATCCCGGACTGTCGAACGCGGCGCGCGGGCGGGGAGAGTACGCGGGCGCGCGGCGATGCGCAAGGGGGGCTCGAATGGGCGGTCTTTCTGATCCGGCGTAACCTCACGCGGGTTTCTTCGTCACCGGGAAAGTCCCGCCTGAGGAAAGGCGGGCTCGGAAGGGAGACCCGCCTGAGGACAGGCGGGCTCGAAGAGAGATCCGCCTCGGGGCAGGTCTCGGGTCGCAACGGGCCGCGCGCGACCGTACAATCCGCCCGTCGCGTGGGCGCGGGAGCGGGCCAAAACCAGCATGTCAACCGAAATTCGCAGCGCAGACCCGGGCGACGACGCCGCGCGCGCGGCGCCCCCGCTGCTAGACGCCGCCGAGGCGGAGCCGGGCGAGTTCGCGCCGCCCGCGACGGCGCCAATGTGGCTGCCCGCCGGGCCGATGCGGTCGCAGGTGTTTCGGCTCGCGCTTCCGATGCTGGGCGAACAGTTCTTCGTTTTTCTCGTCGGGCTGGTTGACACGTATCTGGCCGGCACGATCAGCAAGGAAGCCACGGCCGCGGTCGGCACCGCGAGCTACATGGGCTGGACGATCAATCTGGTTTTCACGCTGGTGGGGACGGGGCTGGCGGCGGTGGTAAGCCGCTGCTTCGGGGAGGGCGATCGCGCGACGGCCTCGCGCACGCTGAACCAATCGATCATTCTGGCGGTGGGCATGGGCGGCTGCGCGAGCGTGCTGGCGTTTTTCAATGCGCCGCTGCTGGCGCGGTTTCTGCTGGCGACGCCCGAGGCGCAGTCGATCTGCACCTCGTACCTGCGCGTGGATTCGATCGCGTATCTGCTCGCCAGCGTGACGACCGTGGGCATGGCGGCGCTGCGGGCGGCGGGCGACACGAAGACGCCGATGCACATCATGCTCGTTGTGAACGTGATCAACGCGGGGATCGCCGCGCTGCTTGTGACCGGGACGATCGTACCGTCGCTCGGCCCGATCGGGATTGCGATCGGCGAGGTTGCCGGCCGCGCGGCGGGCGGGCTGATCACGCTGGTCGTGCTGGCGCGCGGGCTGCACGGGATGCAGCTTCGCTGGGTGCTGCTGCGACTGGAGCGGGCGGTAGTGTGGCGCGTGCTGCGGATCGGGCTGCCCGCCGCGACGGATTCGTTCATTCACGCCTGTGCGCAGTTTGCGTTCATCCGGATCATCGCGCATTCGCGTGCGGGGGCGGAAGGGACCGCCAACTATGCGGCGCACATGATCGCGATGCGCATCGAGGCGATCAGCTATCTGCCCGCGTTCGCGTGGGGCACCGCGGCGGCCACGATCGTCGGGCAATATCTCGGCGCTCGGCGGCCGGAGGAAGCCCGCCGGGCGGGGCACGTGGCCGCCCGTCAGGGCGTTGCGGTGTGCGCCGTGGTGGGCGCGTCGTTCGTGGCGCTGGCGCACTTTTTCTATGGGTTGATGACGGAGGATCAGGCCGTTCGCGACGTGGGGATTCCGGCGTTTCGGCTGCTGGGCTTTGCGCAGCCGTTCATCGGCGTGGCCATCATCTACACGATGGCGTTGCGTGGGGCGGGCGACACGCGCTGGCCGATGCTTTTCGCGATACTTGGGGGGGTGTTCTTGCGCGTTCCGATTGCGTATCTGGGCGGAATCGTGCTGGGCGGGGGCTTGCTTGGGGCGTGGTGCGGGATGTGGGCGGACAACGTGACGCGCGCGACGTGTGCGCTGGCGCGCTATCTGCACGGCGGTTGGCGACGCGTGCGGGTGTGAAGCGGAAGTCAGAAGTGGGAATGAAGAATTCAGAAAGGGGACGCGCGAGCGACGGGGAAAGAATGCAGGTGGGGGGCGGATACCGTCCAGAAATGCAGCCGGGGGCGGCTGCGGTCCAGAGAATCTGAAAGGGACGAACGCCCGCCCGGCCCGTGCTTGAGAGCCGCTATCCTTTTTTCAGCGCGGCCAGGACTTCCGCGTCCTCCGGGAATCGGCCGGTGTTGTGCTTGCTGAAGATGAGTTTCCCGTCGGCGACGACGTCGAAGACGCCGCCCGATCCGCCGATGAGCTGCGGCTCGACCGTCGTCGCCGCCTTGATCGCGGCCGCCAAACTGGCGGCTTTCGGCTGATAGTTTCACTGCGTGCAGTAGGTGATGCTGATCTTCATCCGACAGCGCTCCGGTTTCCGGTTTTCAACGTGGCGGGCGGCACGCTCCGCCAATCGTGCAGGGATTGTAGTTGGTCCGGCCGAAAGTTTCGACGGGTTTGGTGGATTGCTCGATTGAGCGGGGGCGATCATCGTCGGACTCGGAGGGTGGACGCGACGGGGAGTTTAGAGGAAGTCGGAGGTCTGCGCTGTACCTGCGCCCGCGTCGGTCGGGGCGCTGAGGGGGACCATGAGCACGGCGCAGCCGGCATTCTCCATGACGGTCTTGCTGATCGAGCCGAGCAGAATGCGGCGCAGCACGCCGCGTGCGTGCGTGCCGATCACGACGAGATCGACGCCGTTTTGCCGCACATAGTCGACGATCTGCTCGACGATCGAGCCTTCCACCAGCGATGCGCTGACGGGAACCTGCGTCCCCGCTGTCGTGCGAAGTACGAATTCGTCCAGGCGGGCTTGCAGCTGCGCGGTGTTGAGGGGCAGCGGCGCCAGGCCGGCCACCATTTCCGGCGCGGGCGCGGGCGGCGCGGCGATGACGGGTTCGGCCACGTGCAGGACGTGCAGCGAGGCGCCATAGCGGGACGCCAGCGACACCGCGAAGCGGGCCGCGTGTGCCGACAGGTCGGAGAGGTCGGTGGGCAGCAGTACCTTGCCGATCGTCAGCACGCGTGCGACTCCGTGATGCGAGATTGCCGGCCCGGACCTTCGGATGATATGCCGGGATGGGCCGTTGGGTGGCTCCCGGCGGTACAATATGCGCCGGAGGAGGAACGGGGAATGCGGGGCATGTTTCACCCATGCGAGCGCGGCGCGATGAGCGCTGTCTTCGCGGTCGCGGTGCTGTTTGCGGCAATGCATGGTCCGGCGGCGCGCGGCGGACCGGGTGGGGAATACCGCCTGATCGACCTCGGCGGAGACGAGTTCGGACTGGTGGCGAGCAGCGCCCGCGACGTCAGCAACTCCGGCTTCGTCGTCGGCGAACTGCACACCGCCGCCGGAGCACGCGCGTTCCGCTGGTCGCTCGGCGCCGGCATGATGCTGCTGGCGCCGGGGCCGTTTGGCACGCCGGGACCGGCCGAGGGGGTAAACGAACTCGGGCAGTCCGCGGGATATTCGGTGGATGCGGCCAACGGCGACCACGCACTATTGTGGGACGAGTTCGGCGGCGTTCACGATGTCGGAAATCTGGGCGGCATGCCGCGCTTTGCGCGGGCCTATGGCATCAACAACGACGGCGTGATCGTGGGGGAAAGCCGGGCGCCGGGCGGCACGCACGCATTCGTCTGGCTGCCGAGTTCGGGTATGCGAGACCTCGGCGCGCTGCCGGGCGGCGAGAGCCGCAGCGCCGCGAGCGCTGTGAACAACCGCGGCGATGCGGCCGGTCACAGCGACTCGAGCGACGGCGAGCAGGCCGTGCTCTGGCCGATGGGGCAGCCGGCGCTGCCGCTGGGCGATCTCGCTGGCGGGCCGTTCGGCAGCCGGGCGCTGGGGTTGAATGAGCTGGGTCAGATTGTGGGGAAGGGCACGACCGCGGGCGGCCCGCGCGCGTTTTTGTGGGATGCGGCGAACGGGATGCGCGATCTGGGCGTTGCGCATGCGGGGGATTCGCAGAGTTTCGCGGACGACGTCAATGCGAGCGGGTTGGTCGTGGGACAGAGCATCGGCGATGCCGCTGTTGCGGTGCTGTGGACGGAAGCGCGCGGCATGGTCGATCTGAACACGCTGGTGGATGAGAGCGCCGCGGGTTGGCGACTGCTGGCGGCGACCGCGGTGAACGACGACGGCTGGATCGTCGGATATGGACTGGCGAACGAGGGAAGCGAGCGGGCGTTCCTGCTCGTGCCGATTCCGGAGCCGGCCGGCGGTGTCGG
>CAZHIE010000226.1:0-6095 GCA_964532435.1 uncultured Planctomycetales bacterium | reverse complement strand
ACGGTTCAGGTCTCGGGCGAGGGCGTGTCGGTGGCGCTGGATTTCGGCAACGGCTGCGACTTGCCCTTCACGTCGATCACCTGTTCCGGCAGCGCCGAGGGCAACGTCGACAACAATCACCTGACGCTCAGCTTCGACGCCGTTTCGTGCGAGGGCGTCTCGCTGGACGGCAATTGCGATGGAACGGTCGTCGTCAATGACGACACGGTCGCAATCAGCGTGAGCGTCAACGTCGTGCTCTCCATCAGCGGCAGCGATTTCGACATCGACGGCGACTGCGACGCGACGCACGTCCGCTCGACCGGCCGCACGACGATTCACAGCTTCTCGGCGCCGATCGTCACCAACGAGGTGGAGATCACCGCGTTCATCATCGAAGAGATCAAGGTGGTCGGCGTCGCGAACGCGAATTTCATCCCGAACGACGGCAAGTGTACGGTCCGTGGTCCGTCGATCGGCGACATCGAGGTGGATTTCGACGATGCGTCGCCCGCGACGGGAAACGTGACGGTGATCGTCAACGGCGACGTGAATGCTCCGATCACGGTCAACGTGAATCAGCTCTGAGCGCGGGAAAAACGCGGGCCCGCCTGTCCGCAGGCGGGTCCGTTGCGTCTTCGAGCCCGCCTGTCCTCAGGCGGGTCTTTCGCGCGGACGGTAGAGATCCGCGTGAGGACACGCGGGCCCGGACCACACAAATGAGCCCGCCTGTCCTCAGGCGGGTCTTTCGCGCGGACGGAAGAGACCCGCGTGAGGACACGCGGGCTCATTCACGCTCACCGCACGTTGAAATAGCGCGCCTGCGGATGATGCGACACGATCGCGCTCGTGCTTTGCTCCGGATCGAGCTGAAACTCGTCCGACAGCGTGACGCCGATCCGCTCCGGCCGCAGCAGTTTCATCAGCAGCGCCTGATCCTCCAGCCGCGGACATGCCGGATAGCCGAAACTGAACCGGCTGCCCTGGTATCCCTGCTGGAAAAGCCGCGGAATCTCGCGCGCGTCGCCGCCGCCGATGCCCAGCTCGGCGCGAATCTGCTTGTGGACGTATTCGGCCAGTCCCTCGGCCAACTCGACGCCGAGCCCGTGCAGAAACAGATATTGCTGATACTCGTTTCGCGCGAACCACTGCCGCGCGACTTCGCTGACCCGCCGCCCGGCCGTCACGATCTGAAACGCGACGACGTCGGGCGCGCTGGCCGAGCGCGGCCGCCAGAAATCGGCCAGGCACCAGTGCGGGCTGCGCGACTGCCGCGGAAACGTGAATCGCGCGATTTCCGTAAGCGCCGGAGCGGCGTGCGGCGCGCCATCGCGCCGCCGCACGGTCGTGCCGGCGCCGCCATGTGCGAGCATCGGCTCGCCCACGGGCGCATCGGCCGGCGCGCCGTCGGCGCCCGGCGGGGCGTACACGATCAGGTCGTCGCCTTCGCTGTGGCAAGGCCAATAGCCGTAGATCGCCTGCGGCTGGAGGATGTCCTCCTGCTCGCAGCGGGCGAGCAACTCGCGCAGGATCGGCCGCACGTCGCGATCGACATAGCGCTTGAATTCCGCGGCCGATCGCCCGCGCTTGCGGAATTGCCACTGCACCTGGAAGAGCATGACTTCATTCACGTAGCCGAGCGCCGCCCGCGGAGCGATGCGCTCCACCACTCGCGCGCCCCAGAACGGCGGCGCGGGAATCGGCTGATCCGTCGCGATGCCGGAGCGCGCGTGAACGGCCGGATGCGCGGTCGCGGCGGCGGGCTCGGCCGGTGCGGTGAGGGGGGTTTCGTCGTCGGTTTCCTCGGTCTCGCCGATTTCGCGCAGGCCGTAGCGCTGCTCGATTTCGACGTCGAGCTTCTGCGCGCTGCGCCGTGCCGCCGGCTGGGCGGCGGTCGCCGACTGCGCTGTTGTCTTCGTCGCGACGCGCGGTTCCGCGGCTGTGGCAGCGGGCGTCGCTGTGTCGACAAACGTCGTTTGCGGCGCGCGGCCTTCGACGATGTCGGCCATGAGCCGCAGGCCGTCGAACGCATCCTTCGCGTAGAAGAGCGTTCCGCGATAGACCTGTCGCAGGTCGTGCTCGACGTACCCGCGCGTCAGCGCCGCGCCGCCCAGAATCACCGGCACGCCGATGTCCTGCTCATTGAGCACGAACAGGTCGTCGCGCATCACGAGCGTGCTCTTGACCAGCAGCCCCGAAAGCCCGATCGCGTCGGCCTTGTGCTCATGCAGCGCGGCGATGACGTTGGCGATCGGCTGCTTGATGCCCAGGTTGTACACCGTGTAGCCGTTGTTCGTGAGGATGATGTCCACGAGATTCTTGCCGATGTCGTGAACGTCGCCCCGCACGGTCGCCAGCACGATGCGGCCGCGCGTCGCCCCGGCCGCCCGCTCCATTTTCGGTTCGAGATAGGACACCGCCGCCTTCATGCATTCGGCGCTCTTGAGCACGAAGGGGAGCTGCATCTGCCCGCTGCCGAACAGCTCGCCGACCGTCTTCATCCCGTCGAGCAGCAGCGTGTTGATGATCTCCAGCGGCGCGTAGCGCGCCAGCGCCTCGTCGAGATCGGCGTCGAGCCCGCCGCGCGCCCCGTCGATGATCCGCCGCCGCAGGCGATCTTCCACAGAAAGATCGGCCAGCTTGGCCTTTGGGGCCAGCGCTTCGCCCGCCGCGAACAGCGCGATGAACTTTTCGAGCGGGTCGCCATCATCGCGCCGGTCGTGGATCAGGTCGAGCGCGGCGTTCCAGCGCTCGTCGCTGATTTGTGTGCGCGGCAGGATTTTGCCCGGATGCACGATCGCCGCGGTCAGGCCGCGCTGCCGCGCTTCGCTCAAGAACGCCGAGTTGAGCACCACGCGCGCCGCGGGCTGAAGCCCGAAGCTGACGTTCGACACGCCCAGGATGGACTGGCAGCGCGGGAAGCGCGCCATGACGCGCGCGATGCCGTCGAGCGTCTCCAGCGCCAGCCGCCGGTCCGCCTCGTTGCCCGTCGTGATCGGAAACGTCAGGCAATCCCAGAAAATGTCCTCTTCGTTCATTCCGTGCCGCTCGACCAGCAGGCGGTGAATCCGCTCGGCGATCGACAGCTTGCGATCCGCGGTCTTGGCCATCGCCTCGACCGGATCCTCGTCGATGGTCAGCGCCACAACGGCCGCGCCATATTGCCGGCAGAGCCGCGCGATCTTTCCGAGCTTCTCTTCGCCGTCCTCGAGATTGACGGAATTGATGATGCACTTGCCGCCCGCCAGCTTCAGGCCGGCCTCGACCACGTCGACCTGCGTGCTGTCGAGCATGAGCGGGGCGGTCACCTCGCGCGCGAACCGATCGATGACGCGCTGCATGTCGGGCACGCCGTCGCGGCCGACGTAATCGACGCATACGTCGAGCACGTGCGCCCCTTCGTCGCGCACCTGCTCGATCGCCATCTGCACGCAGCCTTCGTGATCGCCGGCCTCGATCAGTTGCTTGAATTTCTTGGAACCGTTCGTGTTGCAGCGCTCGCCGACGATCAGGAACGAATTGTCCTGCCGATACGGCACGGCCTGGTACAGCGACGTGCAGGCCGCTTCGTGCGCCGGCTGCCGCTGCGGCGCCGGTCGGCCGGCCAGCGCCGCGACGACGGCCGCCAGGTGCGCGGGCGTCGTCCCGCAACAGCCGCCGACGATGTTCACGCCGTCGGCTTCGACAAACTCGCGCAGCCAGCGGGCCAGCTCGGCCGGCGAGAGCGGAAAGTGCGGCTGGCCGTTCACAAGCTGCGGCAGCCCGGCGTTGGGCATCACGCTAATCCGCCGCGAGCAGAAGCGCGACAGGTGCCGCACGTATTCGCTCATCTCCTGCGGCCCGGTCGCGCAGTTCAGCCCGATGACGTCGACTTCGGGGTACGTCTCCAGCGCCGCCAGCGCCGCGGCGACGTCCGTGCCCACGAGCATCGTGCCGGTCGTCTCCATCGTGACCGAGACGGCCAGCGGGGTGCGCCGGCCCGTTCGCTCGAACGCGCGGCGACAGGCTTCGATCACGGTCTTGGCTTGCAGCAGATCCTGGCACGTTTCGATCAGCAGCAGATCGACGCCGCCGTCGAGCAGCGCCCGGGCCGCCTCGGCGTAGCTCTCGCACAGCGCGTCGTAGCCGATCTGTCGCAGGCTGACGAGCTTCGTGCCCGGCCCGAGCGAGCCGGCGACGAAGCGCGGCTGCTGCGGCGTGGAGCAGGCGTCGGCGGCCCGGCGGGCGATTCGGGCCGCGGCCAGGTTCAGCTCGTAGCAGCGATCTTCGAGGCCGAATTCGGCCAGCACGTGCCGCATTCCGCCGAACGTGTTGGTCTCGACCGCGTTGCAGCCGACGTCGAGGAAGCTGCGGTGGATGCGCTCAATCGCGTCGGGTCGCGTGGCGTTCAGGATCTCGTTGCAGTTTTCCAGCCCGTCATAGTCGGACAAGGGCAGATCGAGCGCGTGGATGCTTGTGCCCATCGCGCCGTCGAATACGAGCACGCGCCGATCGACCTGATTGAGGAATGCGGAATCTTTCACGCGGTTCACCGGTTGCGGAGTTCTGATGTTCGGGGGCGCGGCCGGGCGGGGAGCAGCCGCCGGATGGGGGAATCCGGTCGCCCGCCGAGCTTGCGCAGGGCCCTGTGGCGCACGCGGGCCACTTGCCAGCGGCGCGCGCCCGGATAGTATAACGGTTTCCGGGCGGATTTCCGGGGCGGGGGCGGGCCGCAAGCGCGCCCGCGCCATGTGCCGGAGTCGCCGACCTGAGGGAGATCGTCGCCGATGGTGGAAACTTCCGATCTGTCGCTGCTGTTCGACCAGAGCGCGTTTGACCCGCTCAAGTATGAAAAATCCGCCGACGCGGCTTATGCCTCGTTCCAAGCCTATGAGAAGTTCGAGCAGCTCGTTCGCGAGCAGCGCGCCAAGGCGGAAGCCGGCGACGGCGACGCGTTCAAGGTCGCGCTGGGTCTGCTGATTCTCGGAAAATACAGCGAAGCGCTGGAGTGGTTCGGCCGCGGCGGTCCCGCCAAGGCCCGCCACTATTACATGGGCGAGACCTATGCGGCGCTCGGCCGGTTCGACAAGGCGATCGACGAGTATCAGAAGGCGTCCGGCGCCGGCTGGGACGCGTTGCAGGCCGACCTGCGCGCCGCCGCGACGCACCTGCGCGCGGGAGACGCCGGCGCGGCGGAGAAAATTCTGACCCGCCACAAGCACGCCGGCCAGGATCGCGCCGAGTGGCATTATGTCCGCGGCCTGCTGCACGAGAACCAGGAGCAGCGCGTCGAGGCGGCCGAAGAGTACGAAAAGGCGCTGACGCTCGACCCCGATCACGCCGCCGCGACGTTCCGCTGCGCCTGGCTGTACGACATCTGCGGCGACGACGAGGCCGCGATCGAGCTGTACAAGCGGCTCGCCTATCAGCCGCGCGCCCACGTCAACGCCCTGATCAATCTCGCGGTCGTCTATGAGGATCTGGGCCGCTTCGACGATGCGGCCGACTGCCTGCGCCGCGTGCTGCGGGCGTTTCCGCGCCACGCGCGCGCCCGTCTGTTCCTCAAGGACGTGGAAAGCTGCCGCGAAATGGTGATCCACGAGGGCGCTGCGGAGAAGGTGGACCCGCGCAAGAAGCTGCTCGAAACGCCGATCAGCGAATTCGAGCTATCGGCCCGGGCGCGCAACTGTCTCAAGAAGATGAAGATCAACACGCTCGGCGAGCTGATCAAGCTTAGCGACGCCGAATTGCTGGCCTTCAAGAATTTCGGCGAAACGTCGCTGAATGAGATTCGCGCCCTGCTCCAGAAAAAGGGGCTGCACCTCGGCCAGATTCCCGAAGAGATCGACGTCGTTACGTTGCAGGAAGCGGTCGCGGCCGCCCCGCCGCCGCCGCCCCGCCCGGCGATTCCTCCCGGGCGCGAAGGCGTGCTGGTCAAGCCCGTCACCGAATTGGAGCTGTCGGTCCGCGCGCGGCGCTGCTTGCAGCGCCTGAACGTCGGGTCCATCGGCGACCTGATTCAGCTCAGCGAGGGCGAACTGCTTCAGACGCGAAACTTCGGCGTGACCTCGCTGAACGAAATCAAGGCCAAGCTGACCGAGATGGGCTTGTCGCTTGCGACGCGGCCGGGCGAATAG
>CAZHIE010000225.1:0-6099 GCA_964532435.1 uncultured Planctomycetales bacterium | reverse complement strand
TCGGGTCCAGGCGTTGAAACGCCTGGCAACCATCGTGCGCCCTGCCGGGCGAAGATGGATGGCGGGAGCTATTGCTGTGTGGATGCGCGCTTGTGGACGTGCGGCTCCGTGCCTCACCGCCGGCCCCTCACTGGCGTGAGGCGGCGCGGAGGCACGAAGGCCCAGGCCTCTCGCCGGACGGGCTACTTCCGGGGATCGGTCGGCCTACGGACACGGAAGAGTGCGGCGCGGATCGTGCGTCGCGCGTCGGGGCGGTCCGCGTGGGCGGCCGCTATGTCGAGGCGCGGCGTCCTGGGGCGCTCCAGCATCTCGACGTTGACATGCAACCCGAGCGTCGCCGCCGCCGCGGGAAACTCGTCGGCGGGCGGGCGCTCCGCGTCGCAGATCAGCGCGGTCCCGCCGGGCGGCAGATGAGTGGCGAGGAACGCGGCGATCGGCGCGATGCTGCGGCGCTCGTAGAGAATCTCCGCCGCGACGATCGTTTGCGGGCGCAGCTCGGGATAGCGCTGACGCCAGTCGATCCGCCGCGTGGGCGGTTCGGGCAGGCCGCTGCGCCGGGCGCTCTCGACGACAAAGGCAAGCGCGTCGTCGTCGTAGTCGGACATCGTCACGTCATACCCCCGCGCCAGCGCGACCAGCCCGACCAGGCCCAGCCCGCAGCCCAGCTCGAGCACGCGCGCGGGCGGGTCGCCGGCCGGTGGCCACTGCGCCACGCGCTCGGCCAGGAGCGTGGCGGCTGGCCAGAACTCGGCCCAATAGGGCAGGTACTCGTCCCGGGCGAAGCGCGCCGCGGTTTCGGGCGAGTCGATCAGCTCGTTGAAGTTGGCCGGGCCGAGGATGCGGTACGTGCGGCCGGCGACGTCGACTTCGCGCAGCAGCGCTGGGAATCCGCGGAACGTTTCTCCGGCGTGGCTCATGGGGTCGTTATGGTACTGTGAAACGCGCGTCGCCTATACTGCGCCGGGACGGCAGACGTAGCGGCCGGCGCGTGGCGACCCAAAGTAGCGGCCCGCGCCCTCGCGCGGCCGGAGCGGCGCACCTCGTTCAAACACCTCCGCGGCTGCGCGCAATCGCCCGCCGTCCCGGGTCCACGCCGCATCCATGTTCGCGGCGGCGCGCGGAAGGATGGCGGGATGGCGGCCCGAACTGAAAACTCCCGGCCGAGCGAGGCTTTCCGGCTGGCGCCATTCGAGCCGCGGCAGGCGGCGTTGATCGCGTCGTGGGTGTCGTCGCCGCAGGATGCGCTGTGGGTCGCGCCGCACACGCCACCGCCGATCACCGCGTCGAGCGTTCTGCACTGGCAGGATCAGGGGCGCAGCGGACACGTTTTGCTCGACGCGCACGGGGCGCCGGTGGGCTATGGCGAGCTGAACGTGCAGGACGCCTCGCTCGGGCATTACTGGCTCGGCCACATCCTGACCGATCCGTCTCTGCGTGGGCGCGGCATTGGTCGCGCGCTGACGCGCCGCCTGTTGCAGCGCGGATTCGGCCTGCTGGGCGCGCGGCGCATCACGCTGGTCGTCTTCCCGGAAAACGCGGCGGCGATTGCGTGCTACCGCGCGGCCGGGCTGCGCGACGACGGCTGGGAGACGCACGACTTTCCGCCCTACGCCCGGCGCGACACGCTGCTTAGAATGGCGGTGAACCGTTTTCTCTAAACGAGGCACACGATGCTGCTCCTGCTCTGGCCGCCGCTGCTGTTCACGTTGCCCGCCGCCGCGTTCGAGCCGCCCGACCCACCGCCCGTGAGCACGGGCTTCCTGGCGAAGTCGCTCAAGATCGACGACGAGACGTTTCGCTACTGCGTGTACGTGCCGCCGGACTACACGCCGGAGCGGCCGTGGCCGGTGATCCTGTTTCTGCACGGCTCGGGCGAAGCGGGCGCGGACGGGTTCCTGCAGACCGACGTGGGGATCGCGCGGGCGATCCGCCGCGACCACACGCGCGTGCCGGCGATCGTGGTCATGCCGCAATGCCGTCCGCGGCAGTTCTGGAAGGGGGCGATGGCGGCGATGGCGTTGAAGTGCGTGGAGCAGACTTCGCGCGAGTACCACCTCGACCCGCAGCGCGTGTATCTGACGGGCCTTTCGCTGGGCGGCGCGGGGACGTGGCATATCGCGGCGCGGTTTCCCGATCGGTTCGCGGCGCTCGCGCCGATCTGCGGCTTCGGCGAGGAGAGCGACGCGGCCAAGCTGCGCGGCGTGCCGATCTGGTGCTTCCACGGCGCGGTCGACGACCGTGTGCGGGTCGATTCGGCCCGCACGATGGTCGACGCCGCGCGGAAGGCCGGCGCGGACGTCAAATACACGGAGTTTGCCGGCGAAGGCCACCTGATTTGGGACAAGGTCTACGAGGACGCGAAGTTCTGGGAGTGGCTGTTTGCGCAGAAGCGGCCAGACCCCGCGGCCGCGCCCGCAAAGGATGAGCGGCCGTGACGCGGCGCGAGCGCGGCGTTGGCGCCCTGTTCGTTACGGTGGCAACGGCAATGCTGGCCGGCTGTGCAACGTCCGGGCCGGGCGCCAATTGCCCGGAAATGGACGTGTACATCCGGCTCGTGCTGCCGCAGAACATCGAGGTCCAGCGATTTCTGACCAAGCCGGTCCGCTTTGGCGCGGGCGACGGCGAGCGGCCGAACGGGCTGGAGCTTGTGCTGGCCGCGCACGATGCGTCGGGCGACCTGACGAAGCTAGTCGGGCGGCTGCACTTTGAGCTGAACGAATACCGCGTGGCGAGCGGCGACCGCGTGGGGCGGCGGATCGCGCTGTGGGCGGTGGAGCTGCTGACGCTGGAGGACATGCAGCGCTATTGGGATCCGCTGGCGCGGTTTTACCGGTTTCCGCTGGAGCTTCAGAACATGACGCTGGAGCCGGGGCGATATGTGCTCAGCGCGCAGCTCGACTGCTCGCAGCGCGACCGGCTGTTCGACGAGTATGAGTTCGTGTGCGAGCCGGGGCCGGCGCCGGCGGCGAAGAAGCGGTGAGTAGCCGGGGGCCGTAATTGGGGGAAGAAGCTGGGGGGCCGGAGGCCGGCCCCGCAAAAGAGGCTGGACCCCCACGAAGCTGGCCCCGTGCCGCGCGACTCCCCGCTATTCCGGCCGGCCGATGTAGATGCCCTGCTCGTCATCGGCGGTATCGACGTCGCCGTCGGGGCCGTCGGTGTGCGTTCGGAAGACAAGCTCGCCCGTGCCGTTGATCGCGCCGGAGAGCCCCGGCCGATTCAGGTGCGGCGCGCTCGCAATCGTGACGCCGATCAGGTCGCCGACCGGATCGCCCGACAGGTTCGGCAAATTGGCTGAATCGTCGGCGATGATCAGCAGCTCTTCGCCGGTCCACAGAATCAGCCCCGGCGCGTCATTGTCCGAGCCCTGCACCGCGCGGCGGTAGCGCAACAGCACAAAGCCGCTGTTGTTGATGGCGCCGGCCGCGGACTCCTCCCACGAGATCGTGGCGCTGCTGATCGCCGACGGCAGCGTGTCGTCGAGCCGCACCTCATTGTCGGCATCGACCAGCCACGGCGAGCCGTTGGCCAGCACCGCGACCTGGCGATCGTCGTTGATGCCGGTGAGCAGGGACGTGGCCTGCTGATTTCCGGGCGTGAGTTCGGCCCAGCGGCCGCTGGTGAAGTTGTAGATCAGCACGGCGTCGCGGCTGGCGGCGTTCTGATTGATCTGGCAGGCGAGCGCCACGTCGGTGTTCGGGCCGATGGCCAGCGCGACATAGCGGCCGGTGGTCGTGCCGACGCGAACGTTGGCGGGCAGGCCGGGCCAGTTGCTCGCGGTGCGGTTGTCGATGACGCGGTAGAGGACTCCGCCGCGGGCGAGATAGACGCCGCCGGTGCCGCTGTTGCCGTTTTCGTACTGGCTCTGGAGCAGTACGTCGCCGACGCGGTTCATCGAGGCCTTGGCGTCGATGCTGGTAAACACGCCGCTGTTGCCCTGGTCGGGCACGTCGCCGGACTCGGACTCGACCGGGTCGACCAGGATCGAAACGGTGTTGCCGTTGCTGGTGAACAGGCCCTTGCCCGAGACGATGCCGTTGGTCGGATTCGTGAAATAGGTGTACGAAACGGCGAAGACGCCCAGGCCGCCTTCGCTGACGCCCGGCACGGTAAACGTGCCGAGGAACGCGGCGCCGTTGGGATACGTCTGCGGCAGGAGCGCGGCGACCTGAATGGCGTCGCCGACGCGGATCATGTTGCCGTCGCTGGCGCGCCAGCGGTAGACGCCTGAGGCCGCGGGCTGCGCGACCTTGGTGGAGAAGAGCAGGCGGCCGCCGACGCCCCAGCTCAATCCCTGCTCGACAACCTTGAAGCTGCTGCTGTCCGTAAAAACGCCGAAGAAGGCGTTGGCGTCATAGCTGGGCACGAGCCCGCGGTTATCCGGATTGTCGTCCACGACCTTTTCGATCGCGTCGCCGTCCCAGACGTACAAGCCGCCGTTGCCGTTGCCGCCGCTGAACTTGGCCCAGAACGCGACGCGGCCGTCCTCGTCGATGACGGGGTCGCCGAACTCCGTGAACTCGGCCGTGTTGGGCTGATCGGGAACGGCGTCGCCGGTCTTGACGACGCGTTCGAGGGCGATCGACGCGGGCGGCGGGACGTTGTCGTTGCCGTTGTCGTTCGTGTTGCCGTTGGAGTTCGAGTTTCCGTTCGTATTGCCGTTCGTGTTTCCGTTGCTGTTGTTGTCGTTGCCGTTCGTGTTTCCGTTCGTATTGCCGTTGGAATTCGAGTTGCCGTTCGTGTTTCCGTTCGTGTTGCCGTTGGAATTCGAGTTGCCGTTCGTGTTGCCGTTCGTGTTGCCGTTGGAGTTCGAATTCCCGTTCGTGTTCGAATTGCCGTTGCCGTTCGAGTTCCCGTTGACGTTCGTGTTCGAGTTGCCGTTGTTGTTGCTCGGCGGCGGACACCCGCCGATCGAAAGCGTAAGCGCCAGGCCCAGCGCGACGAGCGCCAGACGGGATAGAACCGAGGCGTTGCGGCCGAGTCGAAGTCCAGACGTCATGTGGGAAGCTCCTACGGGCAACCGGCGCCGGGTCGGCGGACCGCGGCGACGGGGATCCCTGCCAATCTCAAGTGTACGCCTTGCGTCAAGCAGAGGCAAAAAGCCGTGCGGCGGGCAGCTTCTGCGCCGCCGAAAATCGCGTGCGCGGCGCGGGCGCGCGGCGGACCCGCCGATAACACGCCGGGCGGAGCGACCGACGGGAGAAACTTTCCCCAACTGTCCGCGCCGCGGAAACCGCGACGGTCACTCGTTTCGGATCAGAATTCGCCCCAACTCGACGCCGCCCTTCACCGCCAGCGACAACAGCAGCAGGAAGAGAAGCACGCCGACCGCGAAGCTCAGGATCGGCCAGCTCGACAAGACGAGCTGGCGCGCGGAGAGCGTGAGCGTCGCGATTACGCCGACGACAAGCCCGGTCAGCACAATCGCGCCGAGCGCCCCGCGGCGATTGCCCTCGAACGGCGCCATGCGCACGGTCAGGCAGACCGCCAGGTACAGGAACAGCGCGGTCTTCCAGCTCATCCAGTCGCTGCGCACGACCGCCGAGACGAGCTGCTCGACCAGGTTGATGCTCTCGCGCAGCAGCGCCCATGTGCCGGCCAGCGTCGTCGGAAGCTCCGGCGGAACGGTCAGCGCCGCGCCGCCCGATATCTCGCCGAGCACGCCGTCGCCGAAGAAACGCGCCGCGACGTACAGGCACGCGGCGCACGCGACGAGCGGCAGCAGCCCGATCAGGATCGGCCCGAGCACGGGGATGCGCGTGCGCTCCGGCGCGTCGGATTGCGGCTTGCCCTCGTCGTCGTCGCTCATCAGCGTCGTGTTCTGCACGGCGTTGCCGGTGATGAGCAGCCCGAGCACGTGGCCGAGCTGCGCGACGAGCGTGCCGGGCAGGAGGATCGAATTGACCACGCGCGGCTTGATCATCGAACTCCAGAGCGAATGAACGCCCCAGGCCGAGAACACCGCGACCAGCAGCCAGAATGTAAGAGCGGCGTAAAGCATGGTTCCACCTCGCTTTCGCAGCGGCCACCCCGAAGCCGTCGGCCGCATCCGTGCGGCGCCGCGAACATTATTACCGATTCGCGGTGGCTGGCAACATGGTG
>CAZHIE010000224.1:0-6129 GCA_964532435.1 uncultured Planctomycetales bacterium | reverse complement strand
TGTCGATTCCGATCGAGCCGGTGACGAGCAGAGACATCCATTCCTCCGATTCCGAGCCGCGACCGTCAGCGAGCGCGTCCGATCCGAGCCGCGAGCGTAGCGTCGGACCTCTGCGTCCGACGCCGTGGCATTTGCGAGCGCAACCGATCCGAGGAGCGAGCGTCAGCGAGCGCGTCCGATCAGACGCGCGAGCGTAAGCGAGCGCGACGGATCAGAGCCGCGAGCGGAAGCGAGCGCGACGTCCGGCGCTGAGCCCCGCAAAAATAGCGAAAAGGCCGGTGCGTTATTTTTCCCGCGACATAGCCGCACGCTTCGCTCGCTGACGCTCGCGGCTCTGATCGGATTCGCTCGCTGACGCTCGCGGCTCTGAAGAGACTCGCTAATTGTCCGTCTTCTCGTCGGGCTTCTTCTCGCCGGTGTCTTCGGGCTTTTCGCCGGGCTCCTCGGGCGGCGGCGGCGTCGGCTTCAGCGGCTTGGGCGGCGCGAGCTTGGGCGGCGTAGCGCTTTCAACGCCGTCGCCCGGCGCCCAGCGCTTCGCCTTCTTCACGATCACGGGCGTGATCGGCACGGAGCGCTCGTCGCGCCGCTCCGTGTGCGTGCGGCAGCGGCTCTGATGAATTCGATCCACCACGTCGATGCCTTCGACAACGCGCCCGAAGACGGCGTACCCCATGCCGTCGTGCGAGGGATAGTCGAGCTCCGGATTGTCGGCGCAGTTAATGAAAAACTGCGACGTGCCCGAGTTCGGATCCTTTCCGCGTGCGACCGCGATCGCATACTTCAGGTTGCGCAGCTTGTTGCGCGATTCGCAGATGATCGGCTCATGCACGCCCTCCTTCTTGATGTTGCCCGGCATGTAGCCGCCGCCCTGAACCAGCGCGTTGTACTGCGGCCCGTTGAGCACGCGGTGCATCAGCGTATTGTCGTAGAAGCCTTCGTCGACGTAGCGCAGGAAATTGCGGCACGAGACCGGCGCCTTTTCCTCGTCCAGCTCGATCACCAGCGTGCCCCACGTCTCGGCGACCGTGCCGACTTCCATCGACACGCGCGTCGTCGCGGCGCCCGGCCGCAGCCGCGTTCCGCCTGCCGGGGGCAGCGGCTTCCTGTCGGGAGTTGTCGGCTTGGCCGTCTCGGGCGTCGAACCGTCCGGCTTCTGCGGATTGGCGGGCGGATCGCTCGGGGGCGGCTCGTTCTGAGCCCAGGCGGCGGCCGCCAGTGTCAGGGCGAAGACGGAGGCGAGGCTGAGAACGCCGAATCTGCGTAGCAACATGGTCGATTCTCCCGGAGAGCGGCAATCGCGCGCAAACGGCGCGCGGGCTAAGGTTAGCCGGTTGCCGGTCTCGGCACGAGACCGGCCAGAATGTTATACACAGCATCGGGCAGTTCGGTGGGGCGACCGTCGCGCCCGACGCAGACGAGCGTCGTGCCGGCCTCGGCCAGAACTTGCCGATCGCGGCGAAGCTCGTAGCCATGCTCGACCAGAACGGGCGTGAGCCGCCGCGTGGTGGTTGTCAGCGTCAGCTCATCGTCATAGCGGGCCGGTGCGCGATACCGGCAGTCCAGCTTTGCGACGACGTAGAACCGACCTGCTTCTTCCAGATCGCGGTAGCGCACGCCGTTGCGGCGCAGCAGCTCGGTTCGCCCCATTTCAAAGTAGACCAGGAAGCGCGCGTGGTGCAGATAGCCCATCGCATCCACCTCCGCATAGCGGACGCGGATGTCGATGTCGCACGACTTGATGGGAGAACTCGTGGTCAAGGCGTCCCCGGTGCAAAGCGAGCACGCGGCATTATAGGGGGAGAAGTACGCAGGCGGGGAGATCACGCGGAGACGCGGAGAACGCAGAGCAGAGAGAAGAGATGCTGCTCACACGGATTAGCGCAGGATCACCCGGGTGTCGTACGACTCGTGAAAGTCGTGGTAGCCGCCGAAGCGGCCGGTGTAGAACGACTGGTTGTCGTAGAACGAGCGGTACGCGGCGCTGATCGACATCAGCTCATAGCCGGCGTCGGCGGACGGCCAGGCGCTGCGCGGCCCGATCTGCTGCGCGACGCGCAGGGTATGCACGGAGGGCCCCAGCGCCAGGTTTGGCGCTGGGGCCGGGAAAGCGGCACCGCCGGGGTAGGGTCGACGGTGCTGCCCGAAAGGGTCTGTTGAGGCACAACCGGTCCACGGCAGCGCAACCAGCGCGAGGATCAGCAGCGCCCGTGCGACACGGGGCCGCCCCGAGCGTGCGAATGCGCGGGCTTCGCGTTGGTGAACTCCACGGTCCATCGTGGCATTCTAGGGAGCGCTCGCGCGGGAAGGCCAACCTTGCGCCGGAATCGGTTACGGGATGGGTGAGCGGCGCGGCAGCCGCGGGAGGTGCGACGCCCGCGCCCGATCGGTTCCGACCGTCCGATTTGCGCAGCGACACACAGAATATCGGCGCGTGCTCGCGCACGACTGGGGGCTGCGCTCGCCGCGCGCCACGCGCCGGCGCCGCGGATCGGTTGTTCGTTGTTCGCTCCGCGGGGCGGACCTATAATCGCCCGCCATGCAGAACCCAGCGCCGAACCCGCGCGTGCTCGCCACCGTCAGCCTGCTCGGGCTGCTCGCCGCGAGCGCGTGGGGGCAATCCGAGCAATTCCGCGAGCGCGAAATCCTCGACCCGAGCACCGATCAATGGTCGCCCCAGACGCAGCCCGCGTCGGCGCCGTCATCGCAGCCGGCCGGCGGGGCGGAGGAAGTGGACATCGCGCGCGGCGAGTTGGCGCGCGGCGAGTATCGCCCTGCGCTGGCGCGGCTGAAGGCGTGGGCGAACGAGAATCCCGATCACGATCGCTATTACGAAGCCGTTTTCCTGTGGGGCGAGGCGCTGTTTCAGAAGCCGGACTATTGGGCGGCGCTGGAGAAATTCGAGGAGGTCGCCGAAAACGCGTCGGGCGATCTCTTCGACAAAGCCAATCGCCGTGCGATGGACGTGGGGCGGGCGTTTCTGGCCGGCCGGCCGCGCATCCTGTGGAAGATTTTTCGCCTGCCCGCGTATGACGACGGAGTCGAAACGCTGGATCGGGTGTACGAGCGGCTGCCCGGCACTCGGCTGGGCGAGAGCGTGCTGAAGCTGAAAGCGGATTATTACTTTGCCAACGGCGACGTGCAGCTCGCGCAGGACGAGTACGCGTTTCTCGCGACGGAGTATCCAAACGGGCGATTCTCCGCGCTGGCGATGGTGCGCAGCGCCGAGTCGGCCCAGGCCGCGTTTCAGGGCACGCGTTTCGACGACCGTCCGCTCGTCGAGGCCGACGAGCGCTATCGCCAGGCGCAAAAGGCGTTTCCCGATTACGCCGAGCGCGAGCACGTGCCGCAGCGGCTCGAAGGCATCCGCGCCGCGCGGGCCGAGAAGGACCTCGACGTGGCGCGCTGGTACGAAAAGACGCGCCAAGGCGGCGCGGCCGAGTTCTATTACCGTCAGATCCTGAAAGACTGGCCGGGGACGCTCGCGGCGGTCGAGGCGCGGCGCCGACTGCGGGCGATGGGCGTGGAGGCGCCGGCGGCCGCGCCGCCGCGCGGGCCGGAAGCCGCCCCGGCGGAAGGAGTGCGCGAGTGACGGCGCGGGCGCGGTGGATGGCGATTTCGGCGGCGCTGCTGGCGCTGACGGGCTGCGGGTATCGGTCCGACGCGCTGTTTCGGCCGGGCGTCGAGACGGTGTACGTGGACATGTTCGCGTCGAAGGAGTTCCGGCGCGACCTGGAATTCATGCTGACGGAGGCGGTGAAGAAGCGCATCGGCGCGGATACGCCCTATCGGCTGGTCGCGAAGGAAAAGGCCGATACGATATTGACGGGCGAGGTGCTGGAGGAGCGGCAGGCGGCGTTTGCGCCGGACTACGAGTCGCGCCAGCCGCGCGAAAAGGCGCTGACGCTGGCCGTGCGGGTGCAGTGGAAGGATCTCCGCAACGGGCGCGTGCTGACGGATCAGCCGATCCAGCTCCAGTCGGTGGATTACCTCACGCCGACGGGCGAGACGGAGAAATTCGCGCAGCAGCGGGTCGTCGACCTCCTGGCGCAGCGGATCGTCTCGAAAATGTTCCGCGAGGACTGGTAACGCCGCGCGGCGCGGGACAAGGCCCGCCGCAGAGCGGCGCCAACACAGGCGAACGCAGCGAATGTCGGAAGAAAACACACCCAGGGACGGAAAGAACCCCGGCGGGCCGGCCAAGCCGCCCATGCGCTTCACGCGCGGCGCGTTCGCATGGCTGCTCATCGTCGGACTCGCCACCGTGCTGCTCTTCACGCTCAACCAGAATTTCGGCCGGGGCGAGCCGCTCACCATCGACCAGTTCTGGAAGCACGTGGAAGAGGGCGACGTAAAGTCGATTCTCGTGCGGCCGGACATGCTCGAGGTGACGTTCCACAATCCGCCGCCGAACGCCAAGAACAACGCGCGCACGTTCGAGTGCCAGTATCCGGGCGTTCAGTTGGACTTCCCGAAGTTCGAAGAGCGGCTGAACAAGCTGGCGAAGTCGCCGATCGCGTACAAGTATCAGCCGGCGAACAATTTCCTGCTCAACTTCCTGCTGCCGCTGATTCCGTGGCTGCTCATCATCGCGGTGATTTGGATCTTCCTGATTCGCCAGCTTCGCCAGAGCGGCGCCGGACCGGGCATGCTCGGCAGCTTTGGCCGCAGCCGCCACAAGATCAGCACGAAGGAGCACACGAACATCACGTTCGCGGACGTGGCGGGCGTGGACGAGGCGAAGGAAGAGGTCTACGAGATCATCGAGTTTCTGCGCAATCCGAAGCGCTTTCAGCGGCTGGGCGGGCGCATTCCGCGCGGCGTGCTGCTGGTGGGCGAGCCGGGCTGCGGGAAGACGCTGCTGGCCAAGGCGATCGCCGGCGAGGCCGACGTGCCGTTCTTCAGCATCTCCGGCTCGGACTTTGTGGAGATGTTCGTCGGCGTGGGCGCGTCGCGCGTGCGCGACCTGTTCCGCCAGGCCAAGGAAAACTCTCCCTGCATCATCTTCCTCGACGAGATCGACGCCGTCGGCCGGCGCCGCGGGCTGGGCTACAACGGCGGCGGGCACGACGAGCGCGAACAGACGCTCAACGCGATCCTCGTCGAGATGGACGGCTTCGACAGCAACGACCAGGTCATCGTCATCGCCGCGACGAACCGCGCCGACGTGCTCGACCCCGCGCTGGTGCGGCCGGGCCGGTTCGATCGGCAGGTTTTCGTGCCGCTGCCGGACGTGAAGGGCCGGCTCGAAATCCTGAAAGTCCACGCCCGCAAGGTGAAGATCGCGCCGCCGGTGGAGCCCAAGCTCCACCGCATCGCCCGTGGCACGCCAATGTTCAGCGGCGCCGACCTGGCCGCGATCATCAACGAATCCGCCCTGATGGCGACGCTGGCGGGCAAGGACGCGGTGGAACTCGACGATCTGGAAGAGGCCCGCGACAAGGTCCGCTGGGGCCGCGCGAAGCGCAGCCGCGTGGTCGACGAGAAGGACCGCGAGCTGACGGCGTATCACGAGGCGGGCCACGCGCTGGTGCAATCGCTCTTGCCGGGCACCGACCCCGTCCACAAGGTGAGCATCATTCCGCGCGGGCCGTATGGCGGCGCGACGTTTTCGCTGCCCGAGAAAGACCGCATGACGTACAACCGCTCGTACGTCGAGTCGACGCTGCGCGTGCTGTGCGCCGGGCGCATCGCCGAAGAGCTGCTCGGTCACGACACCAATTCCGGCGCCAGCTCCGACATCAAGCAGGCGACGCAGCTTGCCCGGCTCATGATTACCGAGTGGGGCATGAGCGACAAACTCGGCTTCGTCTATCACGGCGACGAGTCGCTGCAATCGCGCCGCATGGTGGACTTTCCCGGCGGCAAGGAGATGTCGGACCGCACGGCCGAGATCGTGGATGAAGAAGTGAAGCGCGTGATCGACGAAGCGCTCGTCGACGCGCGGCGGGTCATCACCGAGCACAGCGCCCAGCTCGAAGGCATCGCCCGCGCCCTGATGAAATACGAGACGCTGGAAGGCGAGGACGTGCGCAAGCTCATCGCCGGGCAGACGCTCGACAAGCCGACGGTGGCCGACCTGATCGCGGCCGAGCAGGAGCGCCGCCGGGCCGAATCGCCGCCGGTCGCACG
>CAZHIE010000223.1:3393-6137 GCA_964532435.1 uncultured Planctomycetales bacterium | reverse complement strand
TTCGCGAAAACGACGCGCGGGGAATGTAGGCACGTCGGGCGGCGCGGTAAAGCGATTCGCGCGGCCGCCGGCTGAGTGAAGTTCATTCATTGACGGAGGTGTAGGACGGCCGCCTCCGGCTGGCCGTCTGGTGGAGCGCAGCCGCCCCCGGCTGTCCGACGCCGCGCGCGTAGCGGCCCGCGCCCTCGCGCGGCCGGAGCGGCGCCCGGCGTTCAGAGTGCGTGATTGGCGATCGGAGCCGCGAGCGTCAGCGAGCGCGACGTCCGGCGTTGTGTCTGTTGCGCCGGCGCGCAGGTCTACGCGATCATTTTCCGCGCGACTCAGGAAACCCGCAGGTCCGCGCGCGCTTTCGCCCGCAACCCACTCCGCACGGTTCGCGTCGCTGACGCTCGCGGCTCGGATCGGCGTCGACATGTTCCGTAGCGCCGGGCCTCTGTGCCCGACGCCGTCTCGGTGGAAATCTGCGTCGGACGCGGAGGTCCGGCGCTACGGGGCGCGGCTCGGATGCGCTCGCTTACACTTTCTGCTCGGATCTCATCGGACTCCGACGTGCAGCGCCGAACATCCGGCCGGCGTCATTTCCCGAAGCATTCGTCGAAGAACAACCGCATGTGCTGCCACGATCGGCGGTCGGCGTCCGCGTTGTACTGCGCGCCGGGGATTTCCCCCTTCATCTGCGGGTTCGTAAAGCTATGCACCGCGCGGCCGTACGAGATGAGCTGCCAATCGACGCCGCCCTTTCGACAGCCTTCCTCGAACGCCTGGAGTTGATCGGCCGGTATGAACGGGTCGTCCGCGCCGTGGAGCACGAGCAGGCGGGCCTTGCACGCTTTCGCTTCGGCCGGATCGACGGGGAACAATCCACCGTGAAAGCTGACGACGCCGACGAGGTCGGCTCCGCCGAGCGCGAGCTGGAGGGCGGTCGTTCCGCCGAAGCAGTACCCGATTGCGCAGAGTTTCTTCGCGTCGGCGCGCTCGCATTTCGCCAGCACGTCGAGGCCCGCCTGCGCCCGCGCGCGAAGCAGCTTCACGTCGCTTTTGAATTGGCCGGAGAGCTTGGCCGCCTGCTCGCGGTCGGTGGTGGTGACGCCCTTGCCGTACATGTCGGCGGCGAAGGCGACGTAGCCGAGGCCGGCGAGCTGTTCGGCGCGTTTGCGCGCGTATTCGTTGCAGCCCCACCATTCGTGAATGACGAGCACGCCGGGGCGTTTGCCGGTCTGGGCGTCGTCGTAGGCGAGGTAGCCTTGCAGGACGGTGTCGCCGTGCTTGTACTCGACGGGTTCGGTGATCACCTTTGCGAGCGCCTCCGCGCTGAGCGTGAGCGACAATGCGATGCACAGGGGTCGAAACATGTGAACCTCCGCTGCGATGCCTCGGCCTGCGCCGCGCTGCTGCACTTTTCCACAATCGCGCGGCACGGGAGCATTGTAGCCGCCAGCGCCGGGCCGGTAAGATGTCGGCCGCGCCGCGGTCGCCGGGGTTGATGCGACTCGCGCGTGCGGCGCGTCCCTTCGCCGGAGGCAGCGAAATGGCAGGCAAACAGAACAACATCGCAGCGGGCTTGGCGCTCGACGTTTCCCGCCGGGGCTTTCTGAAAGGCGCCGGCGCGATCGCCGCCGCGCCGCTGCTGGCTGGGCTTCCCGCGCCCGCTCTGGCGGCGGAGGAGCCGGGCCTGGAGCGCTGCGGTCCGGGCGAGTGCGACCTGAAACTGACGATCAACGGCGCGGCCAAGGCGGTAAAGGCGAGTCCGCGCTCGACGCTGCTCGAAGTGCTGCGCGACCGGCTCGACATGACCGGCGCCAAGGAAGTGTGCGCGCGCGGCGGCTGCGGCGCCTGCACGGTGCTCGTCAACGGCAAGCCCGTGAATTCATGCATGATGCTCGCGGCCGACGCGGTCGGGGCGGAAGTCACGACCATCGAGAGCCTTTCGGCCGGCGAGAAACCCGATCCGGTGGCGGCGGCGTTCGTCAGCCATGACGCGCTGCAATGCGGCTACTGCACGCCCGGTTTCGTGATGAGCGTTTCGGCGCTGCTGCGCGGCAATCCGGGCAAGCCCGTCACGCTGGAGCAGGTGCGGCACGCCTGCTCCGGGAATCTCTGCCGCTGCGGCACATATCCGAAGGTGTTCGAGGCGGCGCTCTCGGCGGCGGGCGTGGTGACGCCGGTGGGCAACGAGGCCGACAACAAGGGCAAGGCGTACAGCGACCTGCCGCGCGTCGACGGACTGCTCAAGGCGACCGGCAAGGCGAAATACACGGCGGACGTCAATCTGCCCAACATGGCGTACGCGGCGGTGATCTACTGCCCGTACGGCAAGGCGAAGCTGAAAAACTCGGACGAAGAGGCGGCGAAGAAGATTCCCGGCGTGCTCGACGTGAGCGTGAAATCGCGCGACGAATACAAGTATTGCGGCCATCCGACCGGGCACGTCTGCGCGGAGACGCGCGAGGCGCTCAGCGACGCGATCGCGGCGCTCAAGCTGGAATGGGACGTTCTGGCGCCGACGACCGACCCGATCGCGGAGCACGAGCGTTCGAGCGGGCCGATTCCGCCACCGCTCGACAAGGTGGGCACGGACGAGAAGCGCGAGCAGGTGGCCAAGGCGTTTGAGCAGGCGCATCGCGTGGTCGAGGCGACGTACCAGACGCAGATTCAGACGCACTCGTGCCTGGAGCCGCACTGCGCCGTAGCCAACTATCGCGGCGAAGACGGCGAGATCTGGGTGAGTTCGCAGGCGCTCGGCG
>CAZHIE010000223.1:0-3293 GCA_964532435.1 uncultured Planctomycetales bacterium | reverse complement strand
GCCAACTATCGCGGCGAAGACGGCGAGATCTGGGTGAGTTCGCAGGCGCTCGGCGCGATTCATCAGGGCGCCGCGGGCGCGTGGGGGCTGGACCGCAGCAAGGTGACGGCGCACTGCGAATTCGTCGGCGGCGGATTTGGCAGCAAGTTCGGCCTCGACCTGGAGGGCAGCCTGGCGGCCCGGCTCAGCAAGCAACTCGGCCGGCCGGTGAAGGTGGTGAACGACCGCAAGCGCGAGCACCTGGACACGGGTTGCCGCCCGGGCTCGATCCAGTACATGAAGATGGCTCTGAACGACAAGGGCGAGCCGATCGGCGGGCACGTCCACGTGGCGGGTTTTGCCGGGCCGCAGGGCGGCGGCGGCGCGTCGAATCCGTCGCGCTACAACTTCGGGCCGATCGTGCGGAGCGGGGCAGACCTGAAGCTGACGGTCGGCGACGCCCGCGCGATGCGCGCGCCGGGACATCCGCAGGCGATGTTCGCGGTGGACAGTTTCGTCGATGAGCTGGCCGACGCGATGAAGCTCGACCCGCTCGAATTCCGCATGAAGATCGACGGCAACGAAGTGCGCCGCCGTATGTACAAGGCCGGGGCGGAGCGCATCGGCTGGGCCAACCGCAATCAGCCCGGGAAGAAGCAGAGCGGCCCGCTGCGGCGCGGCATCGGCGTCGGCGTGGCCGACTGGGGCAATGGCGAGGGCAATGCGCAGGTGCGCATCGACGTGTTCAAGGACGGCACGGTCAAGGTGCTGTGCGGGGTGCAGGACATCGGCACGGGGACGCGCACCGTTTTGGCGGACACGACGGCGCATCACCTTCAGATCGACCGCAAGCTCATCAGCGCCGATTGCGGCAACAGCGATTATCCGGCCGGCCCGCCGAGCGGCGGTTCGGTGGTGACGCGGACGATCGTTCCGGCGATTCGCGACGCGGCGGAAAAGGCGAAGCTGGAGCTGGAGAAGCGCAGCGGCGCGACGTTCGCCGACACGAAGTCGTGGGTGGACGCGTGCAGGAAGATTCCCGAGGAGAGCTTCACCGTCGTCGGGCGCTTCAACCCGGAATATTGGGGCGAAGGCGGCAGCGAAGCGGTGCAGTTCGCCGACGTAGAGGTGGACGTCGAGACCGGGCAGGTTCGCGTGAAGCGGGTCGTCGCGCTGCAAGCTTGCGGACAGGCGATCAATCGCCTGGGCGTCGAGAACCAGATCATCGGCGGCGTGATTCAGGGGATCAGCTTCGCCCTGTTCGAGGACAAGCTGCTCGACCCGAAGACCGGCGCGATGCTCAATCCAAATTTGGAGCAGTACAAGATTCTCGGCGCGGCCGATTGCCCGGAGATCATCCCGATCATCTGGGCCGAGGGCGAGAATCTCGGGGCGCGCTCGATCGGCGAGCCGCCGGTGGTGCCGACGGCCGGCGCCGTGGCCAATGCGATCGCCAATGCGATCGGGTCGCGCGTGCGGTCGCTGCCGATGACGCCGAAGCGCGTGTTGGCCGCGCTGCTCGACCGCAGCGGCGTGTGAGAAGGCCGCCCGGCGGCTGGCGACGATTTGGAATTCCTCCGTTGGACGCATGGGTCCAACGCAACGAAGCGAGGCTTGCGATGAACGCCTTCGAGTATGTGAGCGCGAAGGAACTTGGCGCCGCGGCGAATTTCCTTCGCACGGCCGAGAAGGGCGCGACGCTGGTGAAGGCCGGCGGCGTGGACGTGGTCGATCGGCTCAAGGAGCGGCTTGCCGCGCCAAAGGCCGTTCTGAACATCCTGCCGCTCCGGCCGGCGGCGACGATCTCGGCGGAGGATGGCTCGACAAACCTGCACGCGCTCGCGACGCTGGCGGAGATTGCGGGCCACGCCGACGCGCGGTCGCGGCTGGCGGTGCTGGCCGAGGCGGCGGGCGAGGCGGCCTCGCCGCAGATTCGCAACGTCGCGACGCTGGGCGGCAACGTGTGCCAGAAGCCGCGCTGCTGGTACTTCCGCGGGTCGGAGTTCAAGTGCCTGAAGAAGGGCGGCGACCTTTGCTACGCGGTGAACGGCGACAATCGCTATCACGCCGTGTTCGGGGCCGGCGCGTGCCACATCGTGCATCCGTCGAACACCGCGGCGGCGCTGCTGGCGCTGGCGGCCGAGTTCGTCGTGGCGTCGGCCGGCGCGGACGGAAAGACCGCGCTGCGCACGATTGCCGCGGACGAGTTTTTCCGCGTTCCGGCCGATCCGACGATGGACGAAAACACGCTGGAGCCCGGCGATCTGATCGAGCACGTACACGTGCCGGCGGCGTCGCACGGCCCGCGCTCGGCCTATTACGACGTGCGCGAGAAGCAGGCGTTTGACTGGCCGCTGGCGGCGTGCGCGGCCAACCTGAACACGGCGGACCGGCCGCGCATCGTGCTCGGCGCGGTCGCGCCGATTCCGTGGCGGCTGAAGAAAGTCGAGGAGCTGATCGCCGGCAAGTCGATCGACGACGCGCTGCTGACGCAGGCCCGCAAGCTCAGCATGGAAGGCGCCAAGCCGATGACGGGCAATGGCTACAAGGTGCAGTTGGTCGGTGTGGTCGTCGAGCGCGCCCTGCGGCTCGCGGCTTCGCGGAAGTAAGCCCGGACCGTCGCGGGGCGGCGCGCGAGATGCGCCCGGAGATGCGATGAGCGACCCACGCAACCAGACCGATACATATGGCGCGCCGCCCGTGCTCGTTCGCTGCTGTCTGCACCTGCGGACCAAGTCGATCTTCTACGATCCCGAAGAGATGCGGGCCGGCCCCGGCTTCATCCGCGTGGACGATTGCGCCAGCTATTGGTGCAACCGCAGCGGCGCGGCGTTCGGCCCGGACGACGAGCCGAGCGGCCCGCGCGCCTGCCAGTGCGGCCGCTCCTGTTTTGCGCCGCGCGAATAGTCGCCCACGAGACCGCAAACATGTCATTCACGATCAAAAGCGTGGACGTTTGGGTGACCGACGTGACCAATCGGCCGGGCATGCTGGCGCGCGTGCTCGAAGCGCTGCGCAACGCCGGGGCGAATCTGGATTTCGTCATCGCGCGGCGCGTCACGGCGAACACGTCGCGCGTTTTCGTCGCGCCGATCGCCGGGCGGAAGCAGCTTGCGGCCGCGGCCGACGTCGGGCTGAGCCGTGCGCGGGGCATGAAGGTGCTGCGGATCGAGGGGCCGGACCGTGCGGGGCTGGGGGCCGACCTGACGCGGGCGCTGGCCGACCAGGGGATCAACCTGCGCGGCGTCTCGGCGGCGTCGATCGCGCGGAAAAGCGTTTGCTACATGGCGTTTGAGGGGCCGGCCGACGCGGCC
>CAZHIE010000222.1:2701-6265 GCA_964532435.1 uncultured Planctomycetales bacterium | reverse complement strand
CCCGCCTACGCCCTCGGGTGCGCGTTGTCGTAGCTTTCCTTCACCGTCTCGCCCGTCAGGTGCGTGTAGATCTGCGTCGTGCTCAGGCTCTGATGCCCCAGCATCTCCTGCACGCTGCGCAGGTCCGCCCCGCGCCGCAGCATGTGCGTCGCGAAGCTGTGCCGCAGCGTGTGCGGGCTGACGGACAGGTCCAGACCCGCTTCGAGCAGATACTTGTCCAGCTTGCGCCGGACGCTGCGCGTGCTGAGCCGCTGCCCGTGCTTGTTGATGAAGAGCGCGTCGCCGTCGAACCCGGGCGCGCGCGTGTCGTTGCGGCGCAGGTCGAGGAAGTGCAGGATCGTCTGCACCGCGCCCGGGCCGAGCGGGATCACGCGCTGCTTCTTGCCCTTGCCCGCCACGCGCACCGTATTCGTCTGCAGGTCGATGTCGTTGATGTTCAGCGCGATCAGCTCGCTGACGCGCATGCCCGTCGAGTAGAGCACTTCGAGCATGGCGCGGTCGCGCGCCCCCAGCAGCGTGTTCGTGTCGGGATTCGCCAGCAGGCGCTCGATCTCCTCGACCGCCAGGCACTTGGGCAGGCGCTTGTCCTGCTTGGGCGTGCGGATCGGCGCGACCGGGTTGCTCGTCAGATATCCGCGCCGCACGAGGAACTTGAAGAAGCTGCGCAGCGTCGCCAGCTTGCGCGCTACGGTGCTCTTGCAGTAATTCTTGTCGCGCAGCTCGCTCATGAACTGCCGCACCTGCTCAGTTCCGATCCCGAGCAGCCGGCGGTTCATCTCCTCGCCCGGCAGATTGACGGCCGGCAGGTCGCGCGTCGCCGTGCGCGAGTCCGGTCCCAGCAGCGTGGCCCCGCGCGGGTTCGCCATGTACAGGCAGAACTGCGCCAGGTCGGCCGCGTAGCACTTCGACGTATGCGGAGAGAAGTGCCGCTCGGCGCGGAGGTAGTTGATGAACTGCTGTACCAGGCTGGGTTGCTCGTTCATACGTTCGCCGTCGCTCAACACGACCGCCCGCTGACTGTTTTGCAGATTGACCACGTTCGGCGTCCACAAGGTTTACGGGTGCGTTCTTTTCTCACGCGACTGGCGTCGAGCGCGGCTGCTCGTGCTGCCGGCCGGTCTCAAAACTGAGCGCGGCCGCGTCCAACCAGTCGAACTCGCTTGCCGGATCGTCCGCCAGGCTTATGAAACTGGCGATCACTTCCGACTCGCGGCCCTCCGGATACACGAAGACATAGCGGTGCCCGCCCTTGCGGAACTGCAAGCACCGTCGCTGGCATGTCATCGCTGCGCCTCGCGTATCGCCGGAACCGTCCGGGTCCGTGCTTCCAGCGATAAGATCGTTCGGATCATGGCGCTACTTGCATAACGGACGTAGAGTTCCTGACTCTTCACGTACTTCCGCCACCCGAATGCGCTGTGCGAGCCATCGCGCCGCGCGGCGTACGATCGAACGTCGTCCAGCACGCCTTCGTCGGCCGCGTGAAACACGCGCTGCGCCTGCACCATTCGCGGTCCGCCGTCGCTGGCGTACGCCGGCGGCGCCATTGGTTCGTGCGCGGCGCGCGAGGCGGCCAGCGGATCGCCTCCGTTGCCGGACAGGCTTCGCGCAGGTTCGGCGTACCACTGCACGATCAAGCCGATCACGGGCGGCTCAAACGGGTCGTATTCGGTTACTGCGACGACAACCGTCGCATCGGCGCCGAAGGCCCTCGCCAGCGCCAGCGCGTCCTCGGGCGACTCGACGACGCTCTTTCCCTCGCGGGCGAGCTGCGCCAGCGCCAGGTTGACCGGGATTACCTGCAACCCCCCGGCCGAGACGCACTCCGACGCAAACAGGTCGGTGATTTTCAGCGCGTCGAAATCCGGACTGCCGCTCAGGTTCAGCACCGGAGCGACCACGATGGTTCGGATCGGCGGCGGCGGCGTATCGGCTCGGTTCCGCTGCGAGCATCCCGCCGCCGGCATCAGCGCAATTGCCAGCAGCAGGTTCAGGATAGGGGCCGTCAACACAACCATCCGGCGCGTCTTTTCTGCGACTCCCGCGTCGTCGTGCTGAGCCCGGCGGATGATTCTAGGAACGCAAAAGTGACGGAGTAAAGCGCTCACGGTCGGGATTCCCACATTCCGTGTCCGCAGCGGCGCGCCGCGCGGTTTCGTGCCCGCGGGAGCGCCTCCGGCAAGCGCCGGCGGCGGCGCGGCGGACGTGCGGCGCGGGATGACGGGCCGGGCGGTCATTCGTCCTTTGCTCCTGCCGGCCCGGCGCGCGTCATGCGCTCGCCCGGCTCCTTCGCGGCGGCCGATCGCGTGTCGTCGGACGCCAGCGACCAGATGTTCTCGCTGCCGGCCCGCGCGGAGACGTAATAGACATGTCCGTCGCGCGACCAGACCGGGTTGAACGATGGCGACGCGCCGTCGGTGAGCCGCACGCGCGATCCGCTGTGCAGATTCACGGTCCACAGGTCCGCGTTGATCGCCGGGCGGCCCGGCGAAGATGGCTCGATCGGCACGGTGCAGTAGATCAGCGCTTCGCCGTCGGGCGACCAGCGCGGCGAGATGCACGCCACCGCGTCCCCCTGCGCGACTTCGGTCGGGTGGCGCGCCTCGTCGCCGATCAGCTCGATCGTCCAGATGCTGAACTGGCGGCTGCCGCGCTGCCGGGCGCGCTGGTACGCGACGAAGTGCCCATCCGGCGACCAGGCCGGGAACATGCCGTAAGCCAGGAAGCGGCGCGCCGCCGGCTGGGCCACGTCCATCACCCACAACTCCCACTGGTGCGAGCGCTGCCCCCAGACGCTGAACGCCAGCCGCGCGCCGTCCGGCGACCAGCTTGGCGACATCTCGTCGGTGCGGTCGTACGTAAGCTGCGTGACGTTGCGGCCGTCGCGATCGACCATCCAGACGTCCCAGTTGCCCGTGCGATTCGAGCAGAATACGACGCGCTTGCCGTCCGGGCTGAAGCGCGGCTGGATGTCGTCGGCCGGGTCGCCGTTGAGCTGCGTGACGCCGACGCCGTCGAGATTGAGCAGGTAGATGTCCGGGCGCTCCGAGTTTCTCGTCGACGCGAACGCGAGCGTCTTGCCGTCGGCGTCGGTGTCGGGGTCGAAGTCGTTGCCGTCGGAAGTGAACGTGTGCCGGACAAAGTTGCCGATCGTGCGGTCGTCGTCGGGCAGCGGTTCGCCGGCCGGGTCGTCGCCGAACAGCGCGAACGAATCGAGCGAAGGCGCGGCCGAGCGCTGGCGGTTGAGGTCTTCCGACGCGGCGCTCGGCGGGATCGGCACGGCGGCGCTCTCGCGCGCGGGAGTCTGGCAGCCCGCGCCGGTCAGGAGGGCGGCGGCGCATAGCGCGATAGGTGCGACGGCGACGCGCCGGTCGCGCAGGTGGAAGGCTCCGCGAAAGGCGATGTCCGGGATCACGTGCATCGAGCGGCCGATTTTGCGCATTGTCGTAGACCTCGCAGGCGCACCGCGCCATCGCGGTGCTATCGGCTCACGCCGAGAGAACCTGTGACAGTGACCGGACGCATGCTCGCGCGGCCGGCGGTCTATCGACTTATCGGTCGATT
>CAZHIE010000222.1:0-2601 GCA_964532435.1 uncultured Planctomycetales bacterium | reverse complement strand
GCAGCACGGTGGCGGCCATGATCGCGCCATGCACGGTGAACGCCCACGGCCGGGCGGAGGAGAATTTGATCGATCGGAGGTGGTCGCAATTTGCGACCACCTCGTCGCGCTCGGCGGCCGTGAGCTGAAAGCGAAAATCTTCCGGGAATCGATCGGCGTTGCGCTTGACTGCCTGGTTGAGCGCCTTGGTCGAAGCGACGTAGAGAGCTGTGCATGAAGGCGGCGCGCGCGATTCTGGGCCGGGCCGGAGCGGGGATTGCGCTTGGCCGGCAGGCAGCGTGCGTCAGTCGTTATCGTCGGTGAATCGGAAACCGATGCGGCGCTTGCCTGCGGGGGGCGGGGGCGTCATCAGCTCGTCGATAAGCTCGTAGATCTGGCGGATGTGCGCCTCGTGCTCGGCCGACTTGTCGGTGAATTGCCGCTCCAGCGTGGCGATGCGCTCGGCGAGATCCTTGTGCGCCGAGAGGATCTGTCGCAGGCGAACGAACGCCCGGACGACGAGGATGCTGACGGCGACCGCGCGCTGCGAGTGCAGCACGGTGGCGGCCATGATCGCGCCGTGCTCGGTGAACGCCCACGGCCGAGCGGAGGAGAATTTTAGGCCGCGGAGGTGGTCACATTTTGCGACCACCTCGTCGCGCTCGGCGGCGGCGAGCTGAAAGCGAAAATCTTCCGGAAATCGCTCCGCGTTGCGCTTTACAGCCTGGTTGAACGCCTTGGTCGAAATGCCATAGAGAGCGGCCAGGTCGGCGTCCAGCATCACCCGCTGGCCGCGCAGCACGAGTATCGCGCGATCGATCCGCTCCGGCGCCGCGAGAGTGTGAGCGGCGCTGCCCTTCGCCCTTGCCGATCGACGCATACGCTTCGCCATCGCGGTTTCCCCCTTACGGCGCCGCCAGCGCCGGCCACGCGGCGCGCACGGCGCGCCACAGCTCCAGCTCATACGCGGCCCAGATCGTCGTCAGCGTCGCGGCGGCGAAGATGCCCAGCTTGATCCAGAGAACGTTGCGCTCGAAGCGCTGCGCCGTTCGCGGATCGAGCGCGGCGGCCTGCAGGAAGCGCGAACGCGACGAAATGCTCGAATGCCGCCAGCTCGGCGCTTCGGGCGGGATGCCGTTGAGCACGGCCACTTCGTTGAGCGTGTTGCCGAACACCTGCGCCGCGGTCGTGCAGAGCACGTCGCGTGGCGGATCGCCCGGGGCGTTGAGTAGGGCGCCATGCACGGGGCACGGCTGCGCGCAGGCGACGCCGCCGACCGCGAGCGTATAGGCGCCGAACATGTCCGCCTGCCGCTCGAAGCGCCGCGATATCCACCCGAACAGCACGCCCCATTTGACGAGCAGCAGCACGCCCAGCCCGCCCATCGCGACGTTGTGCCACGCCTCGGCAAGCGGCCGGGCGCGGATCGTGACGATCGTCACGAGGCTGCCGGTGATGAGCGCGAAGAGCATGAAGAAGAGGATGTGATGGCGCTTCACGTGCCCGGCTTCGTGCCCGAAGACGGCCTCGATCTTCTCGTCGTCCATCTGTTCGAGCATTCCATCGGTGATCAGCACGTAACGCAGCGGCGGCACGACGCCCATCACCGCGGCGTTGACCAGCATTCCGCCGGCCCGCCAGACGAGAATCTCCCGGCAGCGCAGGCGCAGTCGCCGCGCCACAAGCTCCAGGCGCATCCGCAGCGGCCCGGCCGGCAGGGGGTGCGTCACCCAGATTCGCCGCAGCAACGCCGGCGCGATGATCGCGACGACCACTGCGGCCCCGCCGACGAGCAGATCCGGGCCGTACGGCTGGCCGGTCCAGCGCACGATCTGCTGCTGATAGCGATCAATCACGTCGCGCGCCATGAGGATCAGCAGCATCGGCGCCAGCACGAACAGAACCTGGTGCCGCAGGTTGTATTGCAGGTACTCCCACGCGCCCCACACCGGCCGCACTGGTTTGCCGCGGAAGAGGTAGACCTCCAGCGCGATCTGGCGGATGGCGCGATCGGCCGGATAGAGCACCAGCCACGCGAGCATGATCGAAAGGAGAAAGGGCGTCATCGCGATGAGCGACGGAAGCAGCGGCAGGTCGCCGACATAGGGGAGCGTGCGGCAAATCGTCAGCCACTCGGTGAACAGCAGCAGGGCGCTGTGCCCCAGCCCGATCAGCGTCTGCACCGTAGTCTGTCCGCGCGCGAGCAGCGTCTGGCCGCGCGCGGGGTCTTCCACCTGTTTCTCGATGCGGCGCAGCACGGCGGGCGTGAGGGCGGCGGCGACGAGCACGGGCAGCGCCGTGACGATGCCGACGGCGGCGAGCACGCTGCCGCGGTCGGCGATCCACGGGTAATAGGGCCCGGCGAGCGAGAGCAGGAGCGAGAGAATCGCTATGACAACGAGGTACATATGCGAGGGGATGATATGCGAAGTTCGCGCGCGGTTCATGCGGCCGCGCGGCGCGATGCGCGGCAACGGCACGGCACGGCGCGGCGCGCGGTGCGGCGCTCGGCGCGCGATCCGCGGTCGCCGCGCGCTGGATGTGCCGCTTGCAGCGAGCATGAGCCCGCCTGTCCTCAGGCGAGTCTTCGCGTTCGCACGAGCCCGCCTGTCCTCAGGCGAG
>CAZHIE010000221.1:4077-6301 GCA_964532435.1 uncultured Planctomycetales bacterium | reverse complement strand
ATCGGCCGCTACGGCCTCTCCTGCGCTGCGTCGCGGGCCGCGCGTCGCGAGAGGCGGCGGGCGATCTGCGCCGCGAGCCGCTCGAGCGATTCGCGGCAGGCGGCCAGCTCGATCCGCGCGCCCGGCTGCGGCGCGCACAGATAATCCACCCCGACCGGCAGCGCCGCGCGCGACAGCCGATATGCCTCGCGAAGGACGCGGCGAATGCGATTGCGGCGGACCGCTTCGCCGTGCCGCCGGCTGACGATCAGGCCGATGCGGCTGAACGGCAAGCCGTTCTCGACGCCCCACAGCACCAGCAGCGCATTGGTCACGCGGATGCCGCGGTCGTACGCCCGGCGAATCTCTCCGCGCAGCCGCACGCGCGCGGCGCGCGGAAAGCGCAGCCGGGCGACGGGCTCATCCGCCATCGGCGGGCTCGCTCGGGCGAAGCAGCGCGATCGCCGCCGTGTGCCCGTGCAGGAAATTCCGTTGCGCGATCGGCCCGATCTCTCCGGCGCAGAAAAACCCCGCGATCGGCGCGCCGTTCAGCCGCTCGTACAGCGCGCGGGCGTCGTGGTGCTTCTGGTGAAACAGCCGCGTCCCACGCCCGTTGCAACTGAACAGCAGCGCCCCCGCCGCCGTCTCGCGCGTCGCCGCGTCGAGCAATACGCGCAGATCCTCCGTCGCCGCGGCCGAGTCGCGCACGTGGAATTGCACCGTCTGGCCGGTGCGCACCAGGTCGTTGACCGCCATGGCGCCGCTGCTGTTGTCGATCCCGATCGGATTGCGGATCAGGAAGTCGCCCGCCGCGAATTTCTGGCGATACTCGTTGATCACGCAGCCGATCAGCAGCCCGCGCCGCTTCAGCAGCTCCATGTCGTGCGCGTCGCACTCGCTCAGCAGCTCGTTGAGCACGTCCGTCGGCTTGCGCCCGCCAAGCTGGAAAATCACGTTGCGCTCGGCCTTGGTGATGATCATGTGCCGACCGATCGGGCGGCAGCCCTGCGACACGACCGTGTCGAGCCGCACGCCACCGCACAGCGCGATGCCCACCAGCCCGTGATGGAGCACCTCGCCGTCGAAAATCAGAAAGGTCTTGCCCTCCTCCTGCGCGCCGGAGCCCATGCCGCCGACCGCCGGCCGGCCGGGATACGCCCGCTCGACGGCGTTCAGCAGCGGGCGCGGGTCGAATGAGTACGGATCGCCCATCAGGATCAGCGCGGGCTCGGCGTCCTCGGGCACGCCGATGTGGTCGCGCACGTCCTGCGGCGATTCGAAGCGCTGCAGGTCGGCTTCGGAAATGTGGAACGACGATACGCTCGAAGTCGGCAGGTGCGCGGCCCACAGCGTGATCGCGGGCGCGTCCTCGTACTCTTTCGCGCCGCAGATGACCGCTTCGGCGCCGACGCCGACCATGCAGCGCGGCTTGAGCGCCGTCGCGATGCGCTCGGCGATTTCGTCGATCTCGTCTTCGTAGTGCTGGCTGGCGAAAAGCAGACAGATGTCGACGCGCGCTCCGCCCAGCTCGCGCGAGATCTGCTCGACGAGTTCGTCGCTGACGGCCACGCGCGGCGCGCCCACGCGAACCGCGGTGCTGGCGCGAATCAGCCCGGTCTCACTGCTCATGTCACAATTCTATGCACCCCGGCACGGCGGACAAAACGTCGCACGAGTCCGACCGGCCATCCGGGCGGGTCAGCTCGGCGCCGATGCGGGCTGATCGACCACGTGGCTGACGGGCTCGGCCGGCTTGTTGTCGTCGCCGGCATCCTGCGCCGGCGTCGCATCGTGGTCATACCCCAGAATCTGCCGGCTCAGGTGCCCGTCGCTTTCCATTCGCGTCCACGGCGGCGTGACGACGGCGCTGACGGGCAGGGCGACCAGGTTCAACACGTGTCGGGCGTAGCCGTACGGCAGCGCCACCCAGTCTTCCCAGCCGAGGCGATAGACGTTGCCGGGGTCGGTCTGCTCGGTTCGCCCGGCCCCCTTGTCCACAAACGGATCCTCGAAGTAGAGCGGCCCGTGCTCGACCACGCCGCTGGCCACATGCACGTGCGACTCCTCCCAGCCACGCTGCCGGAGCGCCGCGGGCTCGGGCCGTTGGGCGACTTCGAGCGAGGTGGGCGTCTCCCACGCGACGGTCGCCGAGGGGCCGCCCTCCGCGTACTGATTGTGGATGATCGCGCAGCCGCCCGCCGCGAGCAGCAGGCCGCAGGCGCCAAGACCGGCCGCGAGGCTACGA
>CAZHIE010000221.1:1260-3977 GCA_964532435.1 uncultured Planctomycetales bacterium | reverse complement strand
CTACGACTCGTCCTTGGGATAGTCGATCGCATAATTGGTCGGCTCCTTGGTGATGGTGATGTCGTGCGGGTGCGACTCGACCACGCCGGCGTGCGTGACCCGGACGAAGCGTCCCTTCTCGCGCAGCTCTTCGATGCTTCGGACGCCGCAATATCCCATGCCCTGCCGCAGGCCGCCGACAAGCTGATATACAAATTCGCTGAGCGGTCCGCGATACGGCACGCGCCCTTCGACGCCTTCGGGCACCATCTTCTTGGGGGCCACGCCGCCCTGAGCATAGCGGTCGGCGCTGCCCGCCGCCATTGCCCCCAACGAGCCCATGCCGCGGTACTCCTTGAACCGCCGCCCCTTCCACAGGACGAGCTGACCGGGCGACTCGTCCAGCCCCGCCAGCAGCGAGCCGAGCATGACGCTGCTCGCGCCCGCGGCGATGGCCTTTGTAATGTCGCCGCTGAACCGAATGCCGCCGTCGGCGATCAGCGGAACGCGGGCGGCCCGGGCGCAGTCGAGAATGGCCGTGATCTGAGGAATCCCCGCACCCGTCACGACGCGCGTCGTGCAGATCGCTCCCGGACCGATGCCGATCTTCACCGCGTCGGCCCCCGCGTCGCATAGGTCGCGCGCCCCGCTCGCCGTCGCAACGTTGCCCGCGATCACCGGAACCCCGGAGCGCTTCTTCAGCGTCCGCACAGTTTCGATCACCGCATCGCTGTGCCCATGCGCCGTGTCGACCACCAGCACGTCGACGTCCGCGCGGATCAGGTGCTCCGCACGCTCGAAATCATAAACCCCCAGTGCCGCCCCGACGCGCAGTCGACCACGCCCGTCCTTGCAGCGCTGCGGAAACTCGCGCGAACGCTCGATGTCGCGCATCGTGATCAACCCCGCCACGCGCCCGCGATCGTCGACCAGCAGCAGCTTCTCCACCTTCGCGCGCTTCAAGATCGCCTCCGCCTCGTCGAGCGTCGTCGCCGGGGCGGCCGTGATCAGGTTCTTCGTCGTCATGACGTCGGCCACGGTGCGGCCGGAGGATTCGACGTATTTGAGGTCGCGGCGCGTGAGGATTCCGACGAGCGTGCCGTCGGCGCGCGTGATGGGGATGCCGCTGATGTTGTGAAGGCGCATGACGGTCTGGGCGTGCTCGACGTCGACATCCGGGCGGAGGGTCACCGGATCGAGAATTACGCCGCTTTCCGAGCGCTTCACCTTGCGGACTTCGCGCGTCTGCTCCTCGACGCTGAGGTTTCGATGGATGATGCCAAGCCCGCCCTCCTGCGCCAGGGCGATCGCCACGCCGCTTTCGGTGACGGTGTCCATGGGCGCGCTGACCAGCGGGATGTTGATGCGGATGTCGCGCGTGAGCTGCGTGGACACGTCGATGTCGCGGGGATGCAGCGCCGCCCGGTCGGGCACGAGCAGCACGTCGTCGTACGTGAGTGCGTCGCCGATGATCTTGCCAGCGTCGATGTGGTCTGCCATGTGCGAAGAATACAGATGCGAGCGCGCCTGTCAAGCGCAAAGTTCCGCGCGGCGCTACACGCGTAGGGCACGCAACCGGCTTCGCGATAATGAGTTAGACGGAGCATGACCGCCGCGCGGCAGCCGCGCCGCCGGCCCGCCCGGTCCGACGCCTTCCCCCCCCCCTGGGGGATCGCAGGCGCCGAAACCGATCGGTCGGGCGGGAACAAAAAAAACGGGTCACGAATTTGCCCGAAGGCGAAACTCAGTGACCCATGCGCTGGGATGGGCAGATTGAAGCGTACACAAGATGAAACGCGCGACCGGCGGCCGGGTGTCGGTGAGGCGCAAAAATAGCGATAATTTTCTGCGCGATCGCCGTCTCCATCGCGGCAAAAACCGCGCCGCCGTTCCATAAAGCCATATTTCTAAAAAGATTACGGTCGCTCGGGGCGGCGGTACGCGATCGGCCGACTCGCCCCTCAGCGCCCCGCGAATCGATCGCCGCCATTCCCATCGGCTACGTCGCCCGGTGCAGCCTCTCAGGCTATAATCCTCGCCTTCATGAGCGACCTGAACGGAGCGGAACCGGGTTGGTACGAACGCGTCAAACGCGTGGTCGTCGGGCGACCGCATGACCTCTCCGACCGGCGAATCTTCCACCACATCGCGCTGATTCCGCTGCTGGCGTGGGTCGGGCTGGGCGCCGACGGGCTGTCCTCCTCTGCCTACGGTCCCGAAGAAGCCTTCCGAACGCTCAACGAACACACCTATCTCGCGGTCGCGCTGGCCGGCGTGACGGCGATCACGGTCGCCGTCATTGCGGCCGGGTACAGCCGGATCATCGAGCACTTTCCACAGGGTGGCGGCGGGTACGTGGTCGCCACGTCGCTGCTGGGTCCGGGGCTGGGCGTGACGTCGGGGTGCGCGCTGCTGGTTGATTACGTGCTGACCATCACGGTGTCGATCGCGGCGGCGGGCGACGCCTTGTTCAGTTTTGTGCCCGGGGACTTTCTGCAATGGAAACTCGCGGCCGAGTTCGGCTTCATCGCGCTGCTGGTGCTGCTGAACATCCGCGGGCTGCGCGAATCGGTTACGGTGCTGGTCCCGATTTTCATCGTGTTCGCGGTGACGCACGTGCTTGTGATCGCGGGCGGGTTCGCCGCTCGCGCGCCGCAGATTGCCGAGACGACGCAGCAGGTCGCGGACAACTTTCACGCCGGGTTGGGGACGCTCGGGCTGGGGGGCATGGCGCTGCT
>CAZHIE010000221.1:0-1160 GCA_964532435.1 uncultured Planctomycetales bacterium | reverse complement strand
TGCCGGGCGCGTGGGCGATTACGTTTGTCACGCTCTTGTCGGAGGCGGCCCTGCTGGTGGTCGCGGCGCAGGCGGGGTTCGTGGGTGGGCCGCGCACGCTGGCGAACATGGCGGTCGACTCGTGGATGCCGCACCGCTTCGCGTCGTTGTCGGAGCGGCTGACGCAGCAGAACGGCATTCTGATGATGGGGCTCGCGTCGCTGGGCGCGCTGCTGTACACGCGCGGCGACGTTCGCATGCTGGTCGTGCTGTACAGCATCAACGTGTTCATCACGTTCACGCTTTCGATGTTCGGCATGCTCAAGCGGTCGGTCCGCCTTCCGGGCAAGGTGAAGGGCCGCCGCCGCGAGATCGTGCTATTTCTCGGCGGTTTCCTGCTGTGCTTCACGATCCTGCTCGTCACGGTCGTCGAGAAATTCAATCACGGCGCCTGGCTGACGCTGGTCGTCACCGGCGGGCTGATCGCGTTCTGCTTCTGGATCCGGCATCACTACCGCCTGGTGGTCGACAAGCTGCGCGAGCTGTATCAACAACTGGAGACACTGCCGAAATACGCGAATAAGACCGCAGCCGAAGTCGATCCGAAGATGCCGACGGCGGCGATTCTGGTGGGAGGCTACGGCGGGCTGGGCATCCACACGTTCGTAAACATCTTTCGCGCGTTTCCGGACCAGTTCAAGCAGATCGTGTTTCTGTCCGTCGCGGTGGTGGACACGTCGGAGTTCAAGGGCGACGAATCGGTCGATCGGCTCGGCGACCGCACGCGCGAGATGCTCGACAAGTACGTGGTGCTGGCGCGCGGGCTCGGCATCCCCGCGACGGCCCGCTACGTCGTCGGCACCGACGTGGTGGACGAGGCCGAGCAGCTTTGCCTGGAGACGGCCAAGGAATTTCCGCGCGTCACGTTCTTTTCGGGCAAGGTCATCTTCCAGCGCGAGGCGTGGTATCAGCGGCTGCTGCACAACGAGACGGCGTCCGCCGTGCAGAAGCGCCTGCACTGGGCCGGGCACATCATGGTGATTCTGCCGGCTCGCGTGAAGTAGGCGAGACGGGCGCGCATGCCCGTTGTTCCCGCGGCGGCCGGCTTTGTCGTCGGCGCGATACCCACGAGTTTGGACCGCGGCCGCCCCCGGCTGCATTCTTGATTATGGACCGCAGCC
>CAZHIE010000220.1:0-6385 GCA_964532435.1 uncultured Planctomycetales bacterium | reverse complement strand
TTCTTGCGGCGCGGCGCTTTCCCGCCGCCTCCTATCGGCTCATCGCCTCGCCCGCATCGGCGGGGCGGTCGAATTCGTGGCTTGGCCGGCCGAGCACACTGGCGGCGCTGGGGCCGCGCGCGTTCGACGGCGTCGACGTGGCGTTCTTTTCGGCCGGTGGGTCGATCAGCCGCGATTGGGCGCCGCTCGCGGCCCGCGCCGGTGCCGTGGTGATCGACAACACGTCGGCGTTTCGCATGGCGCCTGAGGTGCCGCTCGTGGTTCCAGAGGTGAACCCCGAGGCGATTCGCGCGCATCGCGGCATCATCGCCAATCCGAATTGTTCGACGATCATCCTGGTCGTTCCGCTCTGGCCGCTGCATCGCGTGAACCCGGTCGAGCGCGTGGTGGTCAGCACATACCAGGCGGTCAGCGGCGCGGGCGCGAAGGCCATCGCCGAACTCGAAAGTCAAACGCGGGCGGTTCTCGATGGTCAGCCGCCGCATCCGAACGTCTTCCCGTTTCCCTGCGCGTTCAACGTGTTCAGCCACAATTCGGCCATGGGCGAAGACGGCTTCAATCTCGAAGAGACGAAGATGGTGCAGGAGACGCGGAAGATATTTGGCGATGCGCGGATCCGGATCGCGCCGACCTGCGTCCGCGTGCCGGTCCTGCGCGCTCACACCGAGTCGGTCAGCGTCGAGTTCCGCGATCCGATCGATGAGAACGAGGCGCGCCGCATTCTCGCCGCCGCCCCGGGTGTGCGCGTCGTCGATGATCGCGCGGCCAACCACTTCCCCATGCCGGTCGAGGCCGCCGGGCGCGACGAGATTCTCGTCGGCCGAATCCGCCGCGACCCAAGCATCCCCGGCGGGCGCGGGCTTCAGTTCCTGTGCTGCGGCGATCAGTTGCGCAAGGGCGCGGCCCTCAACGCCGTGCAGATCGCCGAGTTGCTCTGAGCGATTAAACGCGCCGCCGCGGTGCGCTATGCGCGAACCTTGGCGCCCCACTTCAGCGGCCGGGCGTAGTCGAGCATGGAGTAAATGCGCTCGCGCGTCATTTCGGGGAACTCGGCGCCGGTGTGCCGCAGCACGTCGAGCAGGTTGTCCGCGCGGAAGCGCGGCGTGCCGACGATCCGCGGGGCGAGGTGCTCGAAGTCGAGGAACATGATCGCCTCCGCGGCGATCGGGTTGTCGAGCGGCCGCGCGGGGTCGGTGAAATGCCCGCCTTTCAGGTGGAAGTAGGACTCGACCGCGCGCAGGTAGTGCTCGTTGTTGTACGGCGCCGGATCGACGACGTGATAAATTCGCCCGTGAAACCGCTTGTTCAGAATCACGTCGGCGCAGATGCGCGCGGCAAAGTCGACCGGCACGAAGTTCTGCGGCTCCTCCGGCAGGGCCGGAATCCGCATCGGAATGTGGAGCAGCGTGCCGTTGCCGTCGTGGTTGTAGCGGTCGCGCAACATGCTCACCAGCCGCGCGAACTGATAGAAACCGCCGAATTGCGTCGTGTAGCCCGTCCGCGAATCGCCCACCAGCCAGCTCGGCCGCAGAATCGTCAAGCTGTGGCCCGGTTCGCGCGCCCAGTCGTCGAGCATCTGCTCGGCCAGCCACTTGCTCGATTCATAGTCGGTGCGGAATTCCGGCCGCGGAACGTGCAGCCGCTCCGGGATTTCGCCCTTGATCTCGCCGCAGACAAAGGCCGTGCTCACGTGGTGAATCCGCCGGATACCGTGCCGGCGCGCCCATGCGATCAGTGCCCGCGTACCTTCGCAGTTGGTGCGCAGCGGCTCATCGTTCCCGTTTTGCGTGATCTGCAAGCTGGCGGCGTTGGAGATCAGTTCGTCGATGCGCCCCCACGTCGGCTCGGGCAGGTCGTCGGGCATCGAGCCGGCCGCAAGCACGAGGCTGCCGTCCGCGAGGTGGTCTGCCACGCTCACGCCCAGCGGCGCCAGGAGCTGCGCCAAGCGGGCGCGCGAAACTTCGATCGGCGGGCGAACCATCGCGACCACGCGCCGGCCGCGGGCCAGCAGGTCGCGAAGCAGGAATTGCCCGAGGAATCCGGTGCTGCCCGTAAGAAAGGAGACTGGGGAATCCGGCATCGTTTCTCTCATTGCGTCAAGACGACGCTCTTCGGGCCGGGGAATGCCGGTCCGGTCATGTACAGGTCCGACCGGATCAGACGCATTGCGTACGACCGGATCGTCAACAGAAGGTCTCGCCGCCAGCAATCCGCGGCGATTCGCGAATCGGCGCCAGCCCCCGAGTCGGCCAGCGCTGCCTCGATCTCCGGCCAACGGCGGAGCGGCGCTCCCGGCGGGCTGAACCGCACCCGCCCGCCCGGGCAATTCGGCGTACAAAGATAGAAGCGGTACCGTTCATTTGCCAGTGGCTGACGAAATCGAAACGAGATCTTCCAGACGCCCGTCGCGTCCGCCTCCTCGATCTGCACCGTAAACTCTCCGTCCGCCGACGCTTGCCGCGCGGCGAGCGCCCGGCCGCCGCGCATCCCCTCCACGTAGAAGCGGCCAAGCAGCCCGCCGAAGTACGGGCTGGCCGTCGCGGCCGCGCTCTCTCCGCCACGCTCCCTCAGTATGGACACGCGAAACGACTGCGCGTCGGTCTGCTCCACCGCACAGGGCTGATCCATCGACAGCAGATTCGGCGCAAACGTCAGCACGCGGTATCGCTGCGGCGGGTCGCCCGCGCACGCCGCCCAGCCCCGCTCCGCCAGGCTCATGCCAGCGTACACGTTCACAAACGGAAGGTTGATGAAGTAGACCGCTGCGTCGTCGGGCGGGCGCTCGTCGCGAACCAGACTGTCGATTGTCGCCGATTCGGCCGAGAGAAACGCCTGCCAGAGGATGCGGTAGGGGGGGATGTAGATGCACGTGGCGATCAGAAACCACGTCGCTACGCCGCCGCGCCAGCGCCCGGCGCCGTGTGCCGGCGCTGCGCGTCCCAGCCCCGCCCCCAGCACCATCGCGATCGCAAAGCCCACCCCGCACATGTAGCCGGTGTGCGGCGTCGCCATGATCGGAACGACGGGTAGCACGGAGAGCAGGATCCACGCCGGCCAGAGCCACCAGCCGCGCGCCCGGCGCGTTGCCTGCCAGTATCCGATCGACATCACGCCGACGATCACGATCATCGCGATGCAATCGCCGGGCGTCTCGGTCCACGGATTCAACCGCCCGGTCGGCCCGATCGTCATCGGCGAGAGCCAGACCGCCGACGTGAGGTAGTGCAGCAGCTTGGCCGCCAACCACGCCGGCCCGGCTTCGACCGGATTGCGCGCGTACAACTCCGGCAGCGGCTCATAGACCAGCCCGATGCGCCAGTACAGATACATCGCGCCGACGCACGCAAACATGACATGCGCCCAGCGCCGCGCCCACAAGTGCCGCAAGCCGCCGAACGCCAGATCGGCCGCGATCAGCAGCGCCGGCAGCACGATCGCACTCTCCCGCGCCAGCAGCGAAAGCCCCCACAGCCCGACCGACGCCAACAGCAGCCCGCGCCGCGGCATCGGCGGCGACGCCGGCCGCGGCTCGTCCGGCCGCAGCGCCAGGCGCGACGCGCGCAGATACGCCATCAGCGCCGCGAGCATCAAACCCGTTTGCAGCACGACGTTCTGCGACGCGAGCCAGGCGACCGCGAAGACACTGTGCGAGTACACGACGAAAAGCAGCCCCGCGACCAGCGCCCACGGACGGCTGCCCGTGAGCCACTGCGCCAATCGCCAGACCAGCAGGGTGGTGAGGAAGTGCAGAACGATGCCGACCGCGTGCTGCGCGACGACGCTTCCGCCGGTCGCGACGTGGACCACCTTCATCAGCGCGATCGAAAGCGGCCGGCAATAGCGCCAGCGCACCGTCTCGGTTTGCCACCAGCAGTCGACGAACCGCGCCGGTTCGATGACGGCCGAATCGAGCAGATCGTCCCACGACCAGCCGCGCGATTGCAGCTCGTGGCGGTGCCAGTGGTCGTCGAGAAACAGGCCGTCGCCCAGCGCCCAGCCGTGCGCCGCGATCGTCGCCAGCGCCAGGCAGAGGACGGCCGGCCAGGGCTGCGCGACGCGCTGCCGCCAGCCCGGTTGGCTGCGGCTGGCGGCGATGGGCGTTTGCAGCGGGGACGGCGGCAACGCAGTGGCTCCGATGTTTCACGCGCACGCGCGCGAACGGCGGCAGACTGTAGCTGTTTCGACCGGCGGTGTCGCCCGCGGGGCCGCGAAGCCTTGTCGCGCGCGACGCGCTGTGCCAGAATGGCTGTTTCGCGTTTCGGAAAGGACGAATGATGCTCCATCGCCCGGTCGTCGGCGCGCTGCCGCTGCTGCTCACGCTGGTCGCCTGCGGCGGCTGCGGATTCACCGAGCGCTCGTTCCCGCTTGTGCCGGGGGATGTCACGCGAATCGCGCTGGCTTCCGGCGAGCGTCCGACGCTGACCGTCCGCGAGTGGCTCGTCGAAGCGCAGCAGCAGTTGCGCGAGTTGCTCCCGCCCAGCGAACGCCCCCCGCTCCTGACCGACGAATTCACCGACGCCGACGGCAACACCGTCGACGTGGAACGCTATTACGGCCGAACGGGGCTGAAGCGGGACGGGCTGCTGACCAACTGGAGCGGGCTGATGCAGACCGCGCAGTGCGTCGGGCAGGCGACCGCGCTGGATTACAACCCGCCGCCCTGGCCGGGCTTCGAGCACGTCTGGATCCCGATCGAGTCGGGGCTGCGCATGCACGCCGATCTGGGCTGGGCCCGCAACGACGACGGCTCGATCCGCGACGCCGACTGCATCGTGCTGCTCACCGGAATCCTCGGCAACACAAGCATCTGGCGCACGCGCAACGTCGGCGACGCGCTCCGCGCCGGCGGGTTTCACGTGCTGGCGGTCGAGCTGCGCGGCCACGGGCTGACCGATCGGCGCTACCCGGACGTGCCGTACACCTGGGGCGTGCTGGAAGTGGGCGACCTGCTCATCGCCGACGAGTGGATCCGCGGCGCGCCGCACGTCCGCAACACGGGCCTGCTCGGCTTCTGCTGGGGAGCGAATACGGCCCTGCTCACCGCCTGGTACGACAACGCCTCGCCCGGCGACTCCAGCATCGTGCCCGGCATCCGGCCGATGCTCTATTTCAATCGCGAGCGGCGCCATTTCCCGCTCGGCGTGCTGGCCTTCTCGCCGGTCGTGCGGTTCGAAGAGACCATCGCCGCGCTGCGCCGGCCGCGGCACATCCTGACCGACACTGCGCTCTCGGTGCTTCAGGACACCATCGCGATGCGCATGCGGCGCTGCGGATATCCGCACCCCGACGGCAATCTCGATCGACTCATTCACATGGACGTGGCGCGCTCGCGGCTTCGTTCGCCCACGTATGAGCAGGACGGCCTGCGTTTCCTGCGGCTCTGGCCCTATCAGGGAAAACCCGCGGGCGACAAGCTCGAACGTGCCCGCATGCCGGTGCTGATCGTGCATGCGGCCAACGACGTGATGACCAGCCCGCAGGAAGTCGTCGAGCTCGTCGCCGGCGTCTCCAATCCGAATGTCGCTGCGCTGATTCTCCCCAGCGGGGGGCACGTCGGCTTCGCGTCGTACGCGCGGCCGTTTTACTACAGCCTCATGACGAACTTCTTCGACGCGGAAGTCGGCGCGGCGGCCGTGCGCCCGCGCGAGGCGTACGAGACGGTCCACGAAGCGGCCGCGCGCTGATCGGTTGTTGCATCGTCGGACCGCGGCCGCCGCCGGGTGCAATCGTCACTCAAATGGACCGCAGCCGCCCCCGGCTGCATTCTCGAAATGGACCGCAGCCGCCCTCGGCTGCATTCTCGAAATGGACCGCAGCCGTCCTGGCTGCATTGGGAAGCATCGGAGCCACGGTGCGACGAAGCCGCGAAGGCGAAAGCATCCGAACCCCGCACGCCAGTGAGGGGCCAACGAGGGGGCACGCTCCGCACCGCCAGAAGACCGCGCATCAACGCAGCAGTAGATCCCGCCATCCATCTTCGCCCGGCAGGGCGCGCGATGGTTGCCAGGCGTTTCAACGCCTGGACCCGAGCGCATCTCCTCTCTCTTCTTCTTTGCGCCCGGCAGGGCGGACGAGCGCGCCTCCGCGCCGTTTCGCGCGCTCGGCCGGGCGAAGACGAAAGAGGTAAGGGAGCGCCGCGCCCCAGGGGCTGAAGCCCCCGGAAACCATCGCGCGCCCTACCGGGCGAAGAGAAGAAGATTGGACCGCAGCCGCTTGCGGCTGCACTTGTCCGCTTGCTTCGACGCCATGCATCGGCGCGGCGCCGGGCGCTACTCTCCGCGCTCGTATACCGGTCTCACCACGGCGCGCACGTCGGCGAGCAGCTCCGGATCCGTCAGCGCCAGAAAATCCACGAACTCTCCCGGCGCGAGCCGCGCGCGCACCC
>CAZHIE010000219.1:0-6386 GCA_964532435.1 uncultured Planctomycetales bacterium | reverse complement strand
GCGCCCTGCCGGGCGAAGACAAGAAGAGTGGACCGCAGCCGCCCCCGGCTGCACTGTCTGCCTTTCCGAACATCTCGCGCCGGCGCGCAGGCCTCGAGAGAATCCAAATGGACCGCAGCCGCCCTCGGCTGCATTCCTCTGCGTCACTCCCACACATGCGATCGCCTTGCGGCCGAAGACGCGACGGACCACTATGCCCGCCGCTCCGTCCGCCGCGCCAGCAGATAGAAGAAAAATACCGCCCCGACAATGTTCGTGATCACCCCCACCGGCAGCTCGTGCGGCGTCAGCCATCGACCCAGCGCGTCGCACGCCGCCAGAAACGCCGCGCCGAGCAGCGCCGATCCGCACAGCAGCGGCAACGACCTCACGCCGAACAGCGGCCGCGCCAGGTGCGGCGCCATCAGCCCGACAAACCCGATCGGCCCGCACACGCCCACGATAACGGCCGTCATCAAGCCGATCAGCGCAAACCCGGTCCACACCACGGCGCCGACCGCGACGCCGCGCGTCGCCGCAAGCTCGTCGTCCAGCGCAATCAGGTCGAGTTCGCGATGCAGCGCCGCCATCGACCCGAAAACCACCAGCACCACAACGCCCAGGCTCAACACCGGCGCCCAGCCGTAAATCGTCAGCGCCCCCATCATCCAGATCACGATCTGATCCGTCACCGTGCGATCGGACAGATATGTCGCCAGCAGAATCCCCGCCGAGCACACGTACGAAACGCACACGCCCGCCAACAGCAACTGCGTCAGATCCCGCCCGCCGCGCATCCGCGAAAGCAGATAAATCACCAGCATCGCCGCCGCCGCGCCCGCAAACGCCAGCAACGAAAGTCGCGACAGCCCGATGCCCAACGCCCCGCGCACGCCCGACAGGTAGCCGATCGCCGCGGCCAGAGAGGACGCGCTCGAAATGCCCAGGGTGTAAGGCGTCGCCAGAGGATTGCGAAACAGCGCCTGAAAAACCGCCCCGCCGATCGCCAGGCCCGCGCCGGTGACCGCCCCCAGCGCGACGCGCGCCACGCGCAGATCGATGAATGCAGGATTGTCCCACGACAGGTCGGTCGGCCCGAGCAGCGTGGACGCCGCAATCACCGCCGCCGCGCACGGCAACGCCACCAGCAGCCGTACGCTCGCCCCGCGCCCGCCCGCCCGCATCAGCGCTCCCGTGGCGTCGTCTCTTCCAGATCCCAGTCGAAAAACAGCCGCGCGACCAGCCACGCCGTGTCTTTGCCGAGTTTCGACGCGGCCGTGTCCACGCTCGCCGGACCCGCATACTCCTCCTGCTGCCGCGAGCACTCGATCGCCCGGCCCAGCCGGTCCGGCGGCCACAAGCGGGCCTGCTCCGGCGGCAACTCCGGCGCGATGATCTTCACGCGCAGGTTCACCTTCGGCGAAATCATCGGGCTGTCCGGCCCCTCACGCACGTGCAGCTCGTCGATTCGCAGGTAGAGAACTTCCTGCGCATTGACCTCCCGGCCGATCTTCTGAAGCGTCCAGCGCGAGAAATCCGCATTGCCCTGACGCAGACGCAGCAACTCTTCGCGCGGAATGATGCGCGTCTGAAAGCCCTTGTCGCGCAGAATCTCGCTGAAGCGCTGTTGAAGCGCCTCATTGAACACCGGGCTGTCGCTCTCCGGCCGCGCCGTCTCGATCAGCACCGCCAGCCGCCCGTTGGTCAGCTCATATTCGTGCTTCTGAATCTGCCGCGGCGCGGTCAGGACGCCCAGCGCGCCGATGGTGCGGCAGCCGGCCGAGCCCGCGAACGCCGCAAGCGCCGCCGCCGCGACGACCAGCCCCCGCGCCGCCAACGTGGGGTTACCGCGCATCGGTCATCCCCTTGACCGTGCGGTCGTAGAACTTGAACGACAGCGCCTCGGCGAACTTCTCCATCACCGCGGCCCGAATGCCCCGGTCGCTCGTGCCGAAATCGCCGGTGTTGCTCTCGGGCCAGGCCGACGTGATCTCGGTCGAGTAGATCGGCATCGCATCGGGCTCGGCCACGTCGTAGACGCGCACGTACGCGGAGATGTGCCCGCGATAGAGGTAGCTGCTGTCCGGCTCGCGCGTGGTGTACTGCGACAGCTCGATCGAAAGCACACGCGTCGCGCCGAACTTCTTCCCCAGGCTGGCCGGGTTCTCGCGGTCCCACGCGGCGTTCTTGCGCTGATACTCGACCACCGTGCGGTTGGGGATGATCGCGATGCCCGGGATGCTCGGCTCGAGCGCCGTGCGGACGTATTCCGAAAGCTCGTACTGCACGTGCGGGTATTCGAACAGCGTGTCCGGCTCCGCCCAGACCAGGATGCACGTCTTCTGCTGCGCCAGTTGGGCGCACTCCGCCTTCACTTCCTTCTTCGGCTCCGGCCCGAACATCAGCATCGTCTGCGCAAAGGACTTGCACCCGCCCGCCGCCAGCGGCACCGCCAGCAGCGCCGCCACGATGATCCTCGCGCCGCGCCCGCCCCGCGCCGGCGTCTCGATTCTCTTGTTCATGCCCGCAAATCTACCCCGCGCCCCGCGCGTTGGCCAGTAGATTCCGCGGCCGGGCGGTAGAATCGCCGCCCACCGGGCGGTCACGCGGCGCCCGCGCGCGGGCATGGCGATGATCGAGCGATTCACCATTCAGTGCGAACGATGCGGCGGACGAGTCGGGGCGCTGCCCGAGTGGATCGGCCGCGAGGTGCAATGCCCGCATTGCTTCGCGACGATCGTGGTGCCGGGGCAGACGTCGGACGCATTGCCGGCCGTCGCGCCGCTCAGCGCGCCATCCGTGCGGCGCGCATTCAACTTCTCGTGCGGGCGCTGCGCGGCTTCGCTCGAAGCCGACACCACTCAGAGCGGGCGCGTCGCATCCTGCCCGACCTGCGGCGCGCGGTTCGAAGTGCCGAATCTCGACCCTCGCACCGGCCAGCCTCAGCCCGCCCGGCTCTTCGACACCGATCAGCAGGATCCGACGCCGATGCACGCGTACGCGGCCAGCGGCCATCTCGCGCCGCGCATCCATCGCACGGGCGAAGATTCGCTGACGATCGAATGCCCGCGCTGCGCACACGAAAACGCGGTCGACGCGATCCGCTGCGCCGCGTGCGGCGTGCCGTTCACGGTCGAAGGGGCGCTGCCGCCGAGCGCCCCGCCCGGCAGCGGATACGGGCGCGCGTCGCTGATTCTCGGAATCGTCTCGCTGCCGCTCCACCTGCTCGCAATCCCGGCCATACTCGCAATCGTCTTCGGCGCGGCCGCGCTCGCGAAGCGGAACCGCCCGGGCGCCACGGAGCGCGCCGGCATCTCGCTCGCCGGCGTGGCGGGCATACTCCTCGGCGCGCTCTCGCTGCTGCTGCTTTTTCTCACGACGTTGTAGCGCCGCACCTCCGCGTCCGAGGGCGATCCGAGCCGCGAGCGTCAGCGAGCGCAGCGTGCGACGTGAGTTGCGGGAAATGGAGCAGAACGGCCTGCGCGCTATTCTCACCCGACCAACACCCGGACGTCGCGCTCGCTGACGCTCGCGGCTCGGATCGGAGCGAGTCGGACCTCTGCGGCCCGCGAGCACCATAGCGCTCGCGCACCGGCCAACCAAACGTCCGGGCCGGCAACACGCTGGTTGCCGGCCCGGCGGGGAGCCTTGCAGACTGAGCTTGCGATCGCCGGCGCCGGGCGTGCCGGCCGCGGCGTTCGCACGGGTTCGAGTTACGGCAACTGCGGGCAGCTCTCGCCCGGCGCCGGCTGATTCAACAGGCACGCGACGAGCGCGTCGATGTCCCCGTTGTCCACGCTCGTATCGCCATTGATGTCATTCGTGCATACAAAGTCGTACGTGCAGCTCGGGTTCGACGCCAGCGCGCACGCCTGCCACGGCCCCGGATCGCCGCTGCCCAGCAGCGCCTGCACGAAGCAGTCGATGTCGCCGTTGTCCACCACGCCGTCGCAATTCGAATCGCCGCGGATGCACTCCGCCGGGCACGGCTCGGCCGGCGTCACCGGAATCAGCCGGTGCAGCGTGTTCGTGTTGCCAGACGTGTAGTACACCGAGCCGTCTGGCCCGGCCACCACGCCGCCGCGCGTCGTAAAGCCGTGATCCGCGCAGATGTTCGTCGTGAAGTCGAAGATCGGCTGATTCACCGAACCGCCCGACGTCGGCGGCGTGCCTTCGATCTGGAAGCCGAAACCGCGGATGCTGTTCGTCACTTCGCCGGCCCCGCACGACTGGCCCGTGTCCGCGTCGTCCTGCACCACGATGCCGGGGATGCCGCCGTTCACGCTCACCGAAACCAGGCGCTGCGCACAGTCGCCGTTGTTGATGTCCGTGTACGTCAGCACGACTTCTTCCCAAACGCCCGCCGTCAGCGGGGCCGACTGCGTCCCTCCCACGGCGAACTGGTACGCGTTCACGCGCAGGTTCGAGTCCCACTCGATGTGCCAGGCGTTCGTGCCGAAGTCGTTCACCGCGTCGCCGTAGTACGGCCAGATGTTGTCCGTCAGGTCGGACCGCCACTGCTTCCAGCGAATGACGACTTCGTCAGCCGTCGAGTCGGTGTAGTTGTGGTACACGCCCTGCCAGCCGCTGCCGTTGCCGGCCGCGTCGAGCGCGGCGACCTTGCCCTGCACGGCGTTCGGGTCGTTGATGAGCTGCGCCGGCGTAACGCCGCTGGGCGCCGCGTTGTCGAGTTCCCAGCCGCCCTGGCCGGGCAGATCGCCGAGCGACAAGCCTTCGAAATCCTCCGAGAACAGCGTGTTGTACGGCCCGCCGATCGGGCCTTCCTCAACGATAATGTCGTCGAGATAAACCGGCCCGTCTTCCGGAATCTGCGCGTTGGTGATGTCCAGCATCACCGCGCGGGCGTTGAACGAGAAATCCGTGCAGCGGCTGTTCGTGCCGGTCACCAGCATCGAATTGCCGTCGCAGTCCTGAAGCAGGCTGCCGAACACGCGCGTCTCGCCCCACAGCGTCTCAAACGGATAGTCGGCGTCGGTCGTCACGCCATCGCCCAGCGTGTCGGTGTACTTGATAATCAGGCCGCTGAATCCGCCTGCGATGACCGAGCGATTGTCCCAGTCGAGCGAGCCGACGTCGTAGAAACCGTGGCCCACGTTCGCCTGGTTCTGGTTCTCCACCTTCGCGCCCGTCGCCGGGTCATAGGCGTAGAAGTCCGCGCCGTAGTCGGTCCACGAGTGCTGATAGATCTTGCCCGTGCCGGCCGGCGTATCGTTCGGATCGCTGTAGATCAGGTGGCTGCGGGCCGCCTTGCCGCCCTGCTGCGTCCAGCCGATCGTCGCGGCGTTTGTGTTCGTGTTCAGCGCGACGGCATACACCTCGGGCTCGTTGAATGGGAACGCGCCGGGGTCGTTGCCGCCGTCCACGTTGTGATAGAGGCCGTGAACGCCGGCGCCAAATGCGTTCGGGATGAACGTCAGGCTGCCGCGGTTGCTCAGCTTCACTTCGGCGACGATGTTGTTCCAGTCGATCGCGCCCGTCGCGCTGTCGATCTGATAGACGCCCACGCCGGCGCCCAGCGCGCCGCCGCCGTCGCCCGACTCGGTCATCACGTAAACCTTGCCGCCATAGAGCACCGGCGTCTTGCTGTTGCCGCCGTAGGGGTGCGCGGCGTTGCGAACCACGTCGCCGGTCAGCTCCGTGTTCCACACGATCACGCCGGTCGCCTTGTTGATGCCGACCATGCGCGCGTTGGCCGCCGCGGTCGGCTCCCAGTAGGCGTAGCACAGGTCGCCGTCGCCGACGATCACCGACGTGCTGGAGAACGTCGCCCCGAACGAGACCATCGCCCCGCCCGGCGTGTTCGCCGCGATCCAGCGCAGCGCGCCGGCCTGCGAGAACGACGCCACCGTGTTCGACGCGGTCGACGTGCGCATGTAGATGTTGCCGTCGGCGTCGAACGTCAGCTCGCTGCCGGCAGGGCGATTCAGCCCCGCGCCGCCGAGATTGAAGCTCCAGGCCTCCTGCACGCCGGAGTCGGCGTTCCAGAGGACCGGGACGCCGGGCGCGCGAGCCCGGCCGTAGATGTCGCCGTTCATGGTTCCGAACGGCGGCTGGACGTTGTCCGCGAAGGCGGGCAACGCCACCGACAGTGTGAGCAGGCCGCCCACCGCGACCCGCATGAGACTACGCATCTCTCGCATTTTCATCTCCTCCTCGACAGGAAATCGAATCCGTATCGTCGGTTCCGTCGTCATGTGCAAACGCTGCCCGCCGATTGGGCCCGGCAGCGGCTGTTCGACATTTTTTCTACCGGACGTGAAGCGGTTCACCACCGACCGACAGCCGTCCCACCCGGCCAGCGAAACCGTTTCATTCCCGCCAATCGCACCCCTTCATCACACCGACCAGTCTAAGCAAACCCCGTACGTCGAATCAATTCCAATTCC
>CAZHIE010000218.1:0-6437 GCA_964532435.1 uncultured Planctomycetales bacterium | reverse complement strand
AGCGCCGCGAACAGCGCGCACGGCGGCCCGATCGCCGGCAAGTCCGAACGCGCCTCGGCCCGAGCGGATGGATCGGAACGCACTTCGCCAATGACGCAGCCGTCAAACGTTTCCGGCGGAGCGATGTCGAGCAGCCAGAGCAACGTCGCCGGCATGTCCACGATCGAAACATCCGCCTCGATCTTCGTGCCGGCCGCGATGCCCGGGCCGGCGATGATCCACGGAATCTGCCGATCCTCCGGCGTGTTCAGGAAGTGCGAGAACGCCTTGCCGCCGTGGTCGGCCGTCAGCGCGACGTACGTCGGCGCCGCCCCGGGCGCGTGCGCCGCGTCGATCAATTCGCCAACCAGAGCATCCACGCTCGCGCAGGCCGCGAGGTACTCCGGCGACATCCAGCCATATTTGTGCCCGGTCGAATCGGGATCGCGAAAGTGGACGAAAATCACGTCGGCCGCGCCGGACTTCAGCGTGTCCACCGCCGCGCCCGCGAGAAGCGCCTGTTTCGCCTCGACCAGGTACGCTTCGAGCCGGTCCGGCACCGCCAGGAACGCCAGCTTGTCCTTGCTGGCAAAGAACGCGCAGCGCAGCCCGGAGTCTTCCGCGATCGTCAGGATCGTCGGGCGCGACGTCCGCCCGGGCAGCTCCCAGTCGACGTACACGCGATGATGCTCCGCCAGCACGCCGGTCAGCAGCGTCATGTGATTTGGCAGCGTCGCCGAGGGCAGGTCGTTCGTGGCCGTGGCGAACGCGCCCGATGCCGCCAGCGCGCTGACGCGCGGCATTTCGGCCGGCGTGATCGCGTCGGGCCGCAACCCGTCCAGCGTGATGAGCAGCGCCCGCGTCGGCAGCGGTTCGGCCGCGACGCCGCACACGGTCGCCGCGAAGAGGGACGAAACGATCAGCACGAGTCGTGACATACGGGTGTGAGTCTCCCACGCGCTCGGCCGCGCAAAAAAACGCCCGGCCCCCGCGCCGTCGCGTCTGCGACGATGGCGGGGGCCGGACATTGTACCGATTCGCGGCTCGGCGGTTACTGAACGAACAGCGAATCGCGAACGACGATCACCGGGAACTGGAAGCGAATGAAATTCGTCCACGCTCCGGTGGCGGCGTCCGTGATCGGTTCGCTCACGAAGCCCTGCACGTTGTCCGGCAGGTTGCCCAGCGCCGCGTCGGCGGCGGCCGCAACGGCGCCGTTGCCGAAGCCGGTGAGCACGTCCGCGACGATCGCGCGGCGGCAACCGGTGCCCGCGCTGACGGCGAAAGTCGATCCGCCGACTACCATGAGAGCCACTGTCTTCTGCCAACGTTTCATGATCTCATCCTCGATTGCTTCGATCGGAAGTTTCTTCGTGCCGCGGCACGCATCCTGCCGCCGCGGCGGATTCCTGCGCGATCGGACGATGCACAAGGGCGCCGGCCGGGAAGTGCAGCGCCCGCTCGCCTTACGCGAGCCGGACGCCTGCACGTCCCGGCCAACCCCACGTCGCGCGGGCGGCCTAGAACGCCAGCGCGAGCTGCATGCGCCAGATCAGCGCTTCGTCGTTCACGTTCGCGAGGCTCGAGTACGCGCTCGTCGTCGGCGCCTCGTACACGCGCGTCACGTCCATCTGGAGCTTCACGCGGTCGCCGTGGATGTAGTAATTCACGCCGCCGGCGTATTCCCACGCGCCTTCGGTGTCCTCGGCCAGCGCCGAGATTCCGCCGAGTCGCGCCACGACTTCGACCTTCTTCTCCAGCGCGCCGGTCAGCGGCAGGAAGTAACCCGCCTGCACGTACGCGCCGTGCTGGGCCGTCGTGGAGGAATCGCCCGACGCGAGGTACCACGGGGAGAACGGACCCTTCTGGAAGTCGGCCCGCCGCACGTCCACCACGCGGATGACGTACTCGCCCGTCAGCGAGAAGCCGCACCACTTGAAGCCCGTGTCGATGCCGAGGTCGTGGAATTGCAGACCGTTCGTCGGCACCAGGCCGAACCCGCCGCCCAGGCCCGCGATCCGAATGCGCGGAACGGGGATGCGCGTCGTGAACGTGTCGTACTGGTCGTCGTTGAACACGTAGTGAACGCCGATGTCCAGCGCCGGGGCGGTGTGGAAGTCGACGTCCGACTGCGAGCGGAATTCTTCGCCCGGATTGTCGCCCAGCACGTGCCAGACGGCCCGCGCGACCAGCGCCGGATTGCCGTCCAGTTGCGACGGATCGGCCGTGATCGGCGTGCCGACGTTCGTGTTGCCGTCATCCGACGTGCCGTTCACGATTTCGACGGCCCAGTCCAACTTGCGCTCGAACAGGCGGCCCCAGAACCGAACGCCCTTCGAGGCGCCCAGGCCGTAGACCACGTCGAACATCGGGTCGTCGACGAACTGCTGCCCGCCGTGCGCCGAAGCGCGCGTCGTCGACAGCCCGAACTGACCGACCATGACCTGGAATTCGTCGGCGAACCGGTAATTGATGCCGCCGGAATCGAAGACGAAGTCCGAGTTGTGCGGCGCGTCCGACTTGAATTCCATCCAGTAGGTCAGGTTCGGATCGTAGGCCGTGCCGCTCACGCGGAAGCGCACCCGCGTCAGGTCGAAGCCCGTGCGGTCGTCGCGGTTGAGGCCCGGCGCCAGGTACTGATTCAGGCGCTGCGTGTCGTAGTGCGTCCAGCGGAACTGCAGCTTTCCGTTGAACTTCATCTTGAACTTGTCGTCGCTGCTCTTGATGAAGAAGCCGTCGTCGTAGCCCGCCTGCAGCGCCGACGACATCATCGAGTCGCGGAACTCCGACTCCTTTAGAATTTCGCGGATCTGGCGGCGCATCGCGTCCGTGCGGGCCGCATCCGCATCCTGCATCGCCGACGCCGACACCTGCTGTCGCAGATCGGCCAGTTCGTGCCGCTGCGCCTCGAGCAGCGATTTGAGCTGCTCGATATCGGCGTCGTGCGGCTGCGCTGTGCCGCCGGTCTGATCGTCCGCCATGCCGATCGCCGGGGACAACCCCAGCAACAGCGCGGATGTCAGCCAGCCAAGTCTCCATTTCCTCATCGAGTGCTCCTCAGGACTCCCATTCCGCGGCTCCGCGCACGGTCCATACAAATTCGAAGAGCCGGCGGTCCTTCCACGACGGGCGTCCAAGCCCAACGCGGATTGCCTTGGTACCATCCGCATACCTCAGCCAGGCAAAGGCCCGAATTGCAGAACCCGGCCACGCGCCGCCGGTTTCGCCGCCCGGCGCCGAAGCGGCCCGGACGAGCAGCCTTTGCTACGGTTGCAGCGGAGACAGACCGTGAACCCAAACTCCGCCGCGCGCAGTCGCAGACGACGCGCATCACCGTTTCCTGCGCGGGCTTTTACGTCCGCTCGAAAGCGCTGTCAAGCCCACAAACCGGACATTTTGACGAATTCCGGACCGCACGCCGGCCGTAACCACTTCAAAGACAGTCACTAACGACCGCTACGTAGAGTGGGGCGGGGCTCTGGTCCGAAAAACCGGGGCAGACGGAAATGCTGGCGTAGTCGCTTTGAGCCGCAAACTTTCGGCCGGAGTGATCGCTTCGGCCGCTGGCAGATCCCGGCAGGCAGGCCGGAGATTCGCACCGTTATCGCCGGGCGATTAAAGCGGCGAAGGCCGCCAGATTGGCGGCCTCCGCACGGGAAATCGTTGTCAGAGTGGGATTACCAGCGGCGCCCGCCGCCGCCCCCGCCGTAGCCGCCGCGTCCACCACCGCCGCCGCCACCGCCGCCGAAGCCGCCGCGGCTGCCGCCCTCCTTCGGGCGGGCTTCGTTGACGGTCAGCGCGCGGCCCTCATACTGCGAGCCGTTGAGCGCGGAAATGGCCGCCTGCGCCTCGGAATCCGAGGCCATCTCGACGAAGCCGAAGCCCTTGCTGCGGCCGGTTTCGCGATCCATGATGACCTGTGCGGACTGCACGTTGCCATGGCTCGAAAACACGCGGTGGAGGTCCGCGTCCGTGATCGTGTAGGGGAGGTTTCCGACATACAGTTTCTTGCCCATTCACAATTCTCCTGTGCAGGGCGTCCAGACGACCCGATCATCGCTTTCCGGGTCCATGCGAAAGGGACCGCCACGGTCCGTCAGGTAGGAGCAGGCGAGACAGGCAAGAAGCGAGGCGAATCTCTGCGTAGCCGATGTCCTTACCGCCGATCGTCAGTTCCAACCGAGCAGGCAGTATACTGTCACGCATCCCAAACGCAAGACATTCTTAGTCCTTTTACAGGATCGCACGGAGCGGGCGCAATCCCCGCGCCCGCTCCGCATCCCGGAGGCGGCGGGCCCTTCCGGCGGCCCGCCCAGGCCCACCGGCGCCCGCAAGAGCTGTCGCCGGCAAGCCCCGAAATCGCGCTCACGCCTGCTGGGCGCCCTGCTCGGCCGCCTGAATCAGCGCTTCGAGCGTGTCCTGCACGCTCGGCGGGATGACGATGTCGTCCGGGTTGTCGATCAGCCGCTGGATGTCATCCACCGACTTCAGATTGTTCGCGTCGATGAAATCGACCACCGCGTCGGCCTGTTCGTTGGTCAGGGGGTCGATCGGCGCGTCGGTTTGATCGATCACGAAATCCGTCGCGACCTGGACTTCGTCCTGCGTGATCGACGTAATGTTCTCGCCCGCGACCTTTCCGACGAACGTCAGCAGGTTGCCGCCCCCGCCGTCCGACGTGCGCGACAGCGGGCATCCGCCCGTCAGCAGCCCCATTCCCAGGACACCCGTCACGAGCACCGTCAAACGGCTCATTCTCATTGCATCTCCCTGTAATTGGCGAAACGTGGATATCCCGCTCTCGCCGGTTCTACGGCAAGCGATCCAACAGCCGGTCGGGGTCGAAATCGACGAAAACGCCCCGCAGCTCGGCCTCGTCGGTCTCGGCCGGAATGAGCGCCGCGTTCGCGTCGTCGTCGAGAAACGCTTCCAGATCTTCGCGGGCGTTCAGCCCGTTCTGCTCGAAGAACCGCTGGATGTCCAGCGCGGTCTCGTCGTTGAACGACACGTTCAGGGCGTCGTCCACGTCGCTCGCCTGGTCGCCGTAAATCTGAATCTCGTCCGGCGTGAGAGTCGCCAGCCCCTCGCCGGTGACCTTTTCATAGGCGGATCGCAGATCCCCGCCGAACTGGTTGCCGGTCCGCTCGCTGCGCAGGAGGAGATTGATCTCCAGCGGCGAGAAATTCAGCGCCGTCAGCTCGACGCGCTTTTCGTTCGGCGTCAGGTCGCCGTCGCCCACGATGCGATTGGCGTCCGCGAGCGTAGCATCGGCCATGCTCGGGAAATTCTCCGGCCCGCAGCCCGCGGACAGTAGCAACGCGAAGGCGAGGAACGAGGCCGCGGCGAGCATTCGGTTCATGCGCTTCATCTCAACAAGTGTGTCCGCGCGGCGCCGTCCAACTCTACGCGCCCGCCGGGTGACCCGCTATGTTATATCGGGAGCACGATCCAACAACCCTCACCCGGTCGCCGCCAACGCCGACCAAAGGACCACCGCCTATGCGCGTCACGCTCGTCGGCTTCCCGTTTTGCGGCAAGTCGACCCTCTTTCGCGCGATCTCCGGCTTGCCGGCCGCACAACTCAAGCCATCGGAGGAGCACCTGGCCGCGGTGAAAATCCCCGAGCCGCGGCTGGATTTTCTGGAGCAGCTCTTCGTTCCCAAGAAGCGGACCGAAGCGACGATTGACTTCGTCGACCTGCCCGGCAGCACGGAGGGCGACGGCGAGAAAGCCGGTCTGGAGAAGCACTTACCGACGCTGCGACAATCGGATGCGCTGGTTCTCGTACTTCGCGACTTTGAGTCGGGATCGGTTCCGCCGCACGAGGGAGGCATCAACCCGCAGCGCGACCTGAAAGAACTGCGCGACGAGATGCTACTGGCCGATTTCGCCATCTGCACCAACCGGATGGAGCGCCTCGAAAAGTCCATTCAGAAGCCCAGCAAGGAGCGCGACCAGCAAAAGCACGAGCTGGCGCTGCTCGAACGCTGCCAGATCGCGCTCGACAAGAACGAGCCGCTCGCCAGGGTCATCCAGCCCGGCGAAGAGGAGAAGATGCTGCGCAGTTTCGGCTTCCTCACCCAGAAGCCGGCCGTCGTGGTTGTAAACGTCAACGAGTCGAGCGCCGGCAAGCCGCCCGGATTCGAAGATCCGCACGCCGCCGCCACGTTCGCCGTCTGTGCGACGCTGGAGGCCGACCTGATCGCGATGGAGCCCGCCGACCGCCCCGCGTTCATGAAGGATTACGGACTCGGCGCGCTGGCCCGCGACCGCATCGTCCGCGCCAGCTTCGACGCGCTCGGCATGATCCACTTCCTCACCGCCGGGCCGGAGGAAGTGCGCTCCTGGCCCATCCCGCGCGGCGCGACGGCCGTGGAGGCGGCCGGCCGGATTCACTCCGATCTTGCCCGCGGCTTCATCAAGGCCGAGACGATCGCGTACGCCGATCTTGTGGCGGC
>CAZHIE010000217.1:0-6443 GCA_964532435.1 uncultured Planctomycetales bacterium | reverse complement strand
TGTCATCATACGCCAGCGTCGCGGCGTTGCTGTTGAAATTCTCATCCACCTGCACGTCGCCGCCGTCGTCGATGGCCAGATCGGCGGCCGCGCCTTTGACGCGGCCGCATCGTGTCAAGGGTGTTATCATAGTCGACGCTGAAGTCGTCGAACTCGGCCACATTCCCGCCCGCTCGGAACGCGCCCATCCAATCACAAAAAAAACGCGCGGCTGACGGTCCATACCCGTCGGCCGCGCGCGTCAAATCCAAATTCCCGCGCCGGGCATTACCCGGCGCGCAGCTCTACGCGGACCGATTACTCCGCCAGCAGCCCGATGCCGTCCGTCATCAGCTCCACCGGATCGCTGATCGGCGGAACAAACAGCTCCGCGTCGATCAGAATGTCGCGGAAGTCGCCCGGCCCCGGACCGTCCGGATCGATCGAGCCGATCACGTTATGCACGCTGTCGAAGACGAGGTTCGTCAGCGCCAGCGCCGCAAACGGATTCAGACGCGTTCCATCGGTCAGGCCGTGCTGCCCGTCGAACCACTCCGGCGGCGCAAACGCCGTCAGCAGGTTGATCGTCACGTTCGGCCGGCCGAAGCGGAAGGCGTTCAGACGCGCGGTGAAGTTGCGCGGCACGAGCGGCGTGCCGTCGAGCAGCGCCGGCGTCTCGGAGCCGAAGTCCACCTCGTTGAACGTCACAAACCCGCCGTTGTCGCCGCGGCGGTAGTACGACGGGATGTGCGTCGACTGCCAGTTGTCCGGATCGTTCAGGAACGCCCACTGCGAGAACGTCGGCTCGCCGGCGTCTTCCACGCCGTCTTCGTCGATGTCGTCGAAGTACGGCGCGCCGTCGGCGCGATAGCCGGGGTTCGGCACTTCAATGCCGAACACGCGCGAGAACGGCGCGGCGCTCACGTCCACGCCCTCGATCTCCTCGGGCGTCACGGTTACGGCCTCGCCGCTGTCGCTTTCCGGATCCGTGTACAGCGCGCCGTCCTGGTCGATCAACTGAAACTCGCCCGTCTCCTGCGTGCCTTCCTGGAAGAGCACGTAGTACTGCCCGGTCGGATCGGCGATGTACATGCCCTCGACCACGTTTACGCGAACCGGCTCGCCGCTCGGCCCCGGCTCGTCCGTCAGCACAAACGCCACGAAGTCCGGCGGATTCGTCTCGGGGTCGGCCGGCTCTTCGGGATTGAAGCCGGGGTTCGGAACGCGCAGCGCCGGCGCGCCGGGGTAAAAGTCGCCCGTCTCGCTGAACGTGTCATAGAACGGCTCGCCGTCCACGTCCTTCGCGACGTTCGCGTCCGAAAGGTCCAGGAACTGCGGCACGCCGCGATGATCGTGCAACATGCGACCGGTCTCGATGTTGGCGAAACCGACAAGCTGCCCGCCGTCGGGGGTCTGCGGGCCGAACATCAGCCAGAACGCGCCGTCGCCGGCCGCGTTGTACTCGAACTCCTCCACCTGGCCGCGATCGTTGAGCGTCACGTCGACCGTGACGGCTTCGGCGTCCGGATTCGCGTGCGGATCGTCGGTCGCGACGACCCACATGACGGCCGGGCCGGAGCGGCTGAACGGCACGTGGGCGCGCGCGTCGCGAACGTGACGCGCGTACTCCAGCACGCTGCCGATGCGGTCCAGCGTGATTTCGTTGAACAGCTCCTCGTACGTCGGCTCGCGCGTATCGGCGAAGAATTCCATCACGATGTCGCGAACGTCCGCGACGTGCTGCTCGAACGAGTCGGGGTCGAATTCGTCAAAGTCGATCTCATGGATCTGCATGCGCAGCTCTTCCATGTCGAGCACGACGCCCTCGCCGTCGTCCGTCTGGAACACCATCGGCGGCGGGCCTTCCTCGAACCGTCCGGGCTGCGGATGCGCCAGACGCGCGCCCATCCCGATCTCGTTGTCGACAATCAGGCGATACAGGTCGGTCACGGAGATCGTCTTGCCGTCGAGGAACAGTTGCGCCATCTGCGCCAGGATGTGCTCGCGGAAGATCGGACCGCGCGGCCCGTTCTGGCCGTTTTCCTGGTCGACGAAATTGCGATCGAGTTCCGTCACGCGGCTGTAGTACAGCGTCGGGCGGAACTCCGATGCGTTCTGCCCGGAGTCGCCGCCGCCGGAACCATCCCCATTGCCGAATTCCTCAAATGTCAGAATCGACACGCCCGGCAGACTGTCCAGGTAGCTCATGTCGATCCCGCCCGGATCGTCGGCGATGATGAAGCCGCCCTGCACGAGGATCGTCGCGGCCGCCTTCAGCACGCCCTCGACGTCCGTGGCCGACGCCAGGTCGATGTTCCAGCGGAACATGCGGATGGCGCGCTGCGCGCCTTCGGGGATGCGCCCGTCGAAAAGGTCGCGCAGCTCGTCCGGAGTCTTGCCGAGGATGTCGTCGAGCGTGAACACGTCGTCCACGCCCGCGTCTTCAAACATGTGCTCGAATGCGTCGCGCGTGCGCTCGATCAGCGCCGCAAAGCTCAGCAACGCCTTGAGCGAGCCGAGCTCGGTGTTGTCCACCAGATCGCGGAACTTGTGATACACCAGCGTGCTCAGCGGATCGCACACGATGCCGTCGATCTCGCCCGTCTCCGAGCTGTCGTCGTCGGCCGGCACGCTGAAGATCGTGAACAGGTCCGCCTCGCCGTCGCCGTCCACGTCGACGTTCAGAACGATCTCGACGCCGACCGGCAGCTCGCCCAGCTCGAACGAGCCGTCCGTTCCGACGTCGATGTTCGGATATTCCTTGCCGTCCGCGTCGAGCAGGCGATTGCCGGCCAGGTCCGTCAGCCAGGCCGTCGCGCCGTCGGCGATTTCCTGCGCGACGGGCTTGCGGGCGCTTTGCGTCAGCGACGAGCTGGTCGCCGACTCGCCGAATACGGAGCCGAACGCGCTGCCCAGGAAGCTGATGGCATCCGCGGAAACGTCTCCGGAACCGGTTCCGGAATTGTCGTTCCCGCCGTTGTCATTCCCGGTCGAGCTGTTGTCGTTCCCGTTGTCGCCGCCATCCGGGGTGTTCGTCGGCGGGCAGCCGGTCGTCCCGACCAGCAGGGCCGCCAGGGCGGCGGAAAGCAACGTCCATCGCGCGAATCCTTGCATCGCTTATCTCCGAGGCAGTAGGGGACCGCCGCGCCCCCGACGGACGCGGACGCAAGTGGCAAACGTGCGATTGGGGGATCGGAAGGTTCGCGTCCTATACTTGAGGCCGCCGTGCCGTTGTCGCCCGCCCGCACGGGCGGCATAATTCGCCCGCGCGGTCCGTTCGAGGAACTCCATGCAGAGCAGCCCCCTGCAATTGGGTCCGGTTGCAATCCACGTCGCGGTCTACACCACCGAGGGAACGTTCTACGTCGCGCGCACCTGGACCGCGCAGCCCGACGCCTTCGAATGCACGGACCTCGTCAACGGGGAGAACGGCGAATCGCTGACGCCGGCGCCGGCCCGGCTGATCGTGCGCAATCTCGGCGCGACGCCGCGCCTCGCGCGCCTTGGCGCGGAGTGCGACCTGCCCATCCCGGTAAAGGCGATCAAGTTCTCGCTGCGCGTTCCGAACATGCCGATGCTCGCGCCGGAGAGCGTGTCGCTTACGCCGTACACGTGGCGGCAATGGGATTTCCCGCGCGACTGGCGCGCCGGCTTCGCCCTGTGGCAGGGCGAAGGCGAGCTGTTCACCGTCGTCACGCACGACTTCCCCTGGCGATTCAAGCGCATCCGCGCCTTGCGCGTCGACGACGAGATGACGCTCGAAATCATCCAGGACGCCAACCTGCGCGAGCGCAGCTTCGCCTTCGCAACCAGCGAGTGGGAAATCGGCTGGCGCGACGCGGCCGACGCGCTGCTCGACGACTACGCCGACTTCGCGCGCCAGGCGTTCGGCGCGCTCGACTTCGCGCAGCGCCGCGACGCGCCCGCGTGGCTTCGCGGCGTCGGCCTCGTCGTCAACATGCATGGGACCGATTGGAACGGCTGCACGAATCTCGATTTCGACGGCATGGCCGCCGCCGCCGAAACGCTCGCCGGGCTTTTCCCCGCCGACCAGACGCTGCTCTATCCGATCGGCTGGGACGGCCGCTACATGCGCGATTACCCGACGTTCGAGCCGTCGGCGGGGCTGGGCGGCGCGGCGGGCTTCGCGCGATTCTGCCGCCGCGCGCGAGAGCTCGGCTTTCACGTAATGCCGCACCTCAACGCGATGGTCTGCAACATGCGGCAGCGACTCTACGACCAGCATCTGAAGCACTACGTCATCCGCGACGGGCTCGGGCTGCCGCAGAACCTGACCAAGATCGACTGGGACCACGACGGCCTCGGCGATCCGGCGCACTCCTACCTGGCGCTCCAGCCGCCGGCACTGCGCGACGTGCTCGTGCGCGTCGTCGAGCGCCTCGTCCGCGAGTTCGGCATCGACGCGATCTTTCTCGACGAAACGTGCAACGTGTTCTACAACGACCCCGCCTGGGACCAGGTCGATGGCGTGCGGCGGTTGCTGCGCGACATTCGCCGGCGCTGCCCCGGCCTGCTCATCGCCGGCGAAGAGTGGAACGAAATGCTCCTCGGTCTCACGCCGCTCGTGCAGATCTGGGAGGAAACCGCCGACGGCCGCGGCGGCTTCGGACGCGAGAAGTCCCCACTGCTGCGCGCGTGGGCCGGGCGCTTTGTGCGCAGTTGCGGATATCTGGCCCTGGCGTCGGCCGACGGACACACCGGCGTCCACGAATGGCCCGACAAGCCGTGGCAAGACGAGCGCGAGAATGAAGCCTACTACATTCCGACGCTCGCACTGACGAAACACACGCTGGAGCGCGGGATGGCGGGAGTGCAGGCCACGGTGGCCCGCGCCCGAGAATACGCTCGCCGTTTTGCGGCGCCGGCCTGATCCGGCCCGCGACGCAGCGCGGCGAAGCGACGACGACCACCAGGCGCCGGCAGGGAATCCGGCGCGGCAGGGCGAGCCGACGGGCTCGCGGCATTCACGCGAGGATGCGTCATGGCGAAGAAGAAGAAAGCCAAAGCAGCCAGGAAGTCGGCAAAGACGAAGGCCACGCGCAAGGCCGGCGCGAAGAAGAAGACCGCGCGCAAGCCGGCGCCCAAGGCGGCGCGAAAGGCCGCCAAGAAGACCAGGAAAGCAACGAAGAAGACGGCCGCGCGGCCGCTGGCGAAGAAGGCCGCCAAGAAGCCGACCAAGACGAAAGCCGCGAAGCCGGCCATGAAGCCCGCCGCCCGCCCGGCGCCGCCCCGGCCGGCCGCCGCCCCGGCGCTCGCGCCGGCCGCGCTCGCCGCCGCGCCCCTCTCCAGCATCGCGCCGCCGCCGCGCCCGACGGTCGCGCCGGCCGCGTTCGAACCGCCGCGCCGCCCCGAAACGCCCGAGTACCCGCCGGATGAGAACATCCTCCCCGACGAGGACGAAGGGCCCGGCCGAGTGCTCGAAGACGACGCCGAGGAAGACGAGGACTTCGGCGACGACGACACCGGCCTCGACGACGAATAGCGCCGCCGCGCCGCGAGGTAGCCCATCTTGCCCGAGCATTACGCCGATCGGCTGGAGCGCGCCGCACATCGGTGCGGCGCGCCCATCGTCGTCGGGATCGATCCCTTGCTCGAGCGCCTGCCCGCAGCGCTCCGCCCGCGCAACTCGTCGGCCGAAGCCGCCGCCCGCGCGCTCGAATCCTTCGCCCGCGAAGCGATTCGCGTCGTCGCGCCGCTCTGCGCGGCTGTTAAGATCAACTCGGGCTTCTTCGAAGCGCTCCAGGCGCCGGGCGTCGCCGCCTATTACCGCCTTGTCGCCGCCGCGCACGCCTGCGGAGCGCTCGTCATCGGCGACGTCAAGCGCGGCGACATCGGCTCGACCGCGGCGCTTTACGCCCGCGGACACCTCGATCGCCCCGCCTTTCGAGAACTCGACGAAACCAGCATCCCCGACGCCGTAACGCTCGCCGGCTATCTCGGCGAAAACGCGGTCCGCCCGTTCGTCGAAATCGCACGCACGCAAGGCAAGGGCGTCTACGTCCTCGTCCGCCCGAGCGACCCCGGCGCCGACGAGGTCCACGAGTTCGGCCAGGAGCGGCGCTTCTACGAGCACATGGCGGCGCTCGTCGATCGCTGGGGCGCGGCCGATCCCGCGCGGCCCGGCCTGATCGGCGAGTGGGGGCTGTCGTGCGTCGGCGCGGTAGTCGCGCCAAAGGACACGGAGTCCACCGCGCGGCTGCGCGCGGCGCTGCCGCACACGCCCTGGCTCGTGCCCGGCTACGGCGCGCAGGGCGGGACGGCCGACGCCTGCCGAGCGTGCTTCCTGCCGGCCGGGCGCGGCGCGGTGGTCAACGCCTCGCGCTCGGTGCTGTTCGCGTTCGAGAACAAGGAATACGCGTCGCGCTACGGCGCCGATTGGGCGCGCTGCATCGAGCACGCCTGCCGCGACTTCGCGGCCGACATCCGCCGCGCGATCGGTTGAG
>CAZHIE010000216.1:0-6480 GCA_964532435.1 uncultured Planctomycetales bacterium | reverse complement strand
GCGGTCGTTCAGCACGGTCACGCCCTATGAGTCCGTTGAAGAAATGGACCGCAGCCGCCCTCGGCTGCATTTTCTTCGGGACTGGCGCGATGCACTCCAGTCTCGCGAATGTTTCTCAACAGACTCCTATAGCCCGAGCGCGTGCCCGTCGAGAAGATCGTCGTCATTATAAGTAAGCAAAACTCCTCGCTTCACTCCCACGGGCGTTCCTCCAGGCGACAACTCGCGCACAAACCGCTGCTCTCGGATCAGGGACAGGTGCTCCGGCGTACCCACGACAACCACCTCGTCGCCCCAATCCACTACGGTGGATACTCCGGAACCACTCTTCACCAGTGTGTCAACAACCGTCGCACCATCCATCGACCAGACCGTCCAGAACGACTGATCTGTCCCTGTTCGCAGCCCCGTTGCGACAATGCACCCGTGCGCTTCGAATGCCGTTGCGATCATGCTGTCGCGGGGCAGCGCCTGCCTCCATAGCACGTCGCCGTTCACCAACGACCGAGCAGACAGTTCATAGACTCCAACATCCGCGAGTTCCGGGCTGCCTCGAGATCGAACCTCAGTACACACCGTGACAAGTGCTCTTCGGGAAATGTTGGCTTGGTTCGCGCCGCGATCGGTTTGAGCGAGAGCCAACCGCTCATCCCTCGCTCGCGGGACGCTCCAGAGTTTCGTTCCGTCATCGCGATATGCGTCCAACGTGTCATCATGCTCAAATACGAGTACGCTCGACGCGGCGATGATCCTCCGCGCCGGCTTGTCGAGATGAACCGCGTGTGGCTTGCTGAGCCGGGCGTCGAAGTCCACAACCAGCAGTTCCCCCAGCCGTGCGTCGCTGCGCTCGCACAGCAGCGGCTGCGGGAACCATCGAATGGTTGACCATTGTCCCGGCGGCAGCGAAATGATGTCTTTCGGATTCGCCCGCATAGGATTCGATCCAGCCCGAATCTCGCCAAGGCAGTCAAGCGCCAGCGTGTTGTGATGCGGAATTGTCCCGACTACTCTCGCGTCAACCGGTCCTCGAAGCTCGGCAATCTGCTCAACTGTGCCGGTTGCTACGTCGATTCGATAAATGCTGTGATACGGGGTCGCTCCGAGAGGAGTACCACCGCGGTCGCCGCGCCCGCGATAGGCCAGAATCACTGACTCGCCCACCCAGGGGGTCGGGCCGTCGACAAACTGCCTCACATGAGCCAGTGTCGTACGCCAGGCCGACTGCACTGTACAGCCTGACGCGCAGCACGCGAACGACATCACGAGGCCGGCGTACCGATGCATGGCGTAGACCTCTATTCGTTACCTTGGCACGCCTCGTTCAGTGCGTGCATTGTGATGTTGCACCCTTGACTGTGACATATTAGCGAATGATCAGAGTTAGCCAACAAGGGTATTGCCAGCCCCATCGATCGCTACGTATTGTAATACCTTCGGGTTCAGCCTTGCAGTGACGCCTTCGCCGAACAGAAGGTGGCGCCAAAGCTCCGACCAACGTCGCGGGCGAATTCGCTCGTATATGAACAATGGACTTTCTCGAAGCTGGAGTGGCCATACCACCCTACTACGCAACCCTGTTCCGACCAGCTGATGATCCAACCGAATCCCGAAGCGAGATCGCAATTCCGCCATCATGAATAGACTTCCAGCGCACAGTATCGGACATATGCAATACGTGCAATCCGATCGAACAAAAACCCACCAGCGATCATCCGGCGTTGGAGCCAGTTCCACGTCTTCAACCCACTCTCCGATAACGCGGATATCGGTGAGCGCAACCGACCAAGTCTTTCCGAAGCCGCTCCGGTAACGCAAGTGTGTCAAGTCGAGCTTGACCATGCCCAGGTCCCAGTTATCGTTCACCACTCGATAGCCTCTTGTACTAACCAGTCACCAAGGCAAGCACCGGCGATTGCTCCCCCATCGCGCCGCCAACGGCACCGGGCGGCCCGAAACACCGTCGTCAGCGTCGACGAGCCATACTCGATCACGCTCGTGCGGTTGCCGATCGGGTCGTACACGTACGCCCGCCAGTTGCTGCCGCCCTTGGTCGTGCTCGTCAGCTCGTTGCGGTCATTGTACCCGTGGACCAGCGAGAACGACGACGAAAACGCACTGCCGCTGTACGCCACCGTCGTCCGCCGGCCGAAATCGTCGTTTGTGCATCCATACTTGGAAATCAGCGTATTCGCCCCGGCCGGCGCATAGTGGTTCTCGACCGACGCGAGCAGATCGCGATCGGCCTCATACGCCCGCGTCGTCCGCAGCTTGACCATGCGTCGATGCGATTTCTGTAGACGCGCCCGATAGGATTCGAACCTACGACCTGCGGTTTAGGAAACCGCTGCTCTATCCTGCTGAGCTACGGGCGCAATTCGCTGAATGTTCCAGCTTCGCTGTATGTTCCAGCCTCGCCGAGCATACGCGATGCGGCGCCATCGAAACAACCGCCCGCCGCCGCAGCCGCCGTTGTACATCGTACGCACGCCGCGGATAATCCGCTTCCGAGCCGCCCGCGGCCCCACGAGCCGTGCGTGGCGCGAATGGCCAGTGTCGGCGACCTCGCGATGCGCAACGCGACAAACAACCAGCCGGCCGAGCGCGGCTCGCCCCCGACGCCGCTCCGCGTTTTCACGCTCATCCTAGCGCTCGTGTTCACGATCGAGATGGGAATCATGCTGGCAATCGCGCGCTGGTCGCCGCCGGCGCGCGGCGCCGTCCTGCTCGCCGTCGTCGACGCGCTCCTGCTCACCGCCGTGCTCGCGCCGGCCCTCTGGGGCGTCGTCGTGCGCCCGCTCCGCGCATTGTTCGAGCAACGCGGCAAGCTCCTCGCTCGACTCTTCGACGTCCAGGAGCAGGAGCGGGCCAGCCTGGCGCGCGAGCTGCACGACGAGCTTGGCCAGCAGATGACGGCCATCCTGCTCAGCCTGCGCGCCATCGAACAGGCCCAGACGCTCGCGCAGGCCCGCGAGCGGGCCGAATTTGCCCGTCCGATCGCGGCCGGCAGCCTCGATTCCGTACGGCGCATCGCGCGCGGGCTGGCCCCCGCGACGCTCGCGGAGCTCGGCTTGCGCGCCGCGGTCGAGGGTCTATGCGAAAGCATTTCCGCGACAACGGACATCCAGATCGCACTCGACATCGGCCTGCCGGAGCGTCGGCTGCCGCCCGCCGTCGAGATTTGCGTCTATCGCGCGGTGCAGGAGGCGCTCACAAACGTCGCGCGCCACGCGCAAGCCACCGAGGCGCGCGTTCGACTCGCGCTGGCCGGCGAAGACCTGGAGCTGGAGGTTTCGGACAACGGCCGCGGCCTGGCCGGCGGCGAGGCGGAACCGTCCGGCGCCGGGCTGGGTCTTCAGAGCATCCGCGAGCGCGTCTCCCTGCTCGGCGGCGAGTTCCGCGCGTCGTCGGCGCCCGGCGCCGGCACGCGCATCTCGGCCCGCCTGCCCGGAGTGGTGCGCAGCGCATGAACCAGACGCGCGTAATGATTGTGGACGATCACGCCGTACTTCGCGGCGGGCTCAAGCTGCTGATCGACGCGCAGAGCGACATGCACGTCGTCGGCGAGGCCGGCACGCTCGCGCGGGCCGTCGAAGTGGCGCAGTCCGTGCGGCCGCACGTGATCACGCTCGACCTCGTCATGCCCGGACCCTCCGGCGTCGCCTCGGTCGAGCGGCTGCGCAGCGCCGCGCCCGATGCAAAGATCGTCGTCCTGACCATGCACGACGACCCGGCCTACGTGCGGGCCGCCATCGCGATGGGCGCGGCCGGGTATGTGAACAAGAGCGCCGCCGACACCGAGTTGCTCGCGGCCATCCGCGCCGTGGCGCGCGGCCGGGTTTTCATCGACTTCGGCGATCGTGCCACGCTCGACGCCGTGCTCGCGCCGCAGGAGCGCGGCCCGGACGCCGGCGCGCCGATCGACGCACTGAGCGAGCGCGAGCGCGAAGTGCTCGCCAGCGTTGCAAAGGGCTACACGAATCAGCGCATCGCCGACGACATCGGCCTGAGCGTCAAGACTGTCGAGTCGTATCGCGCGCGGCTGATGAAAAAGCTCGGGCTGAAGCAGCGGGCCGACCTGGTGCGCCTGGCGCTCGAGCTCGGCCTGCTCAAAGACGAGGGCGCGCCGTAGATGCGCGGGTTTTCCCCGTCAATCGCGCGATGCTGCCGGGGTTGTCCCGTCGGCGGCGCGACGGAACCCCAATGATTCCCCACGTATCTCGACGTACCCCCTGACTACTCTTCTTAGTGCGGCGAGCAAGCCCGCGACAGTCCAGCGGAAACACAGCACGAAAGACGTGTTGATCGCATCCGGAAGTTGGACATTGCGCGCATCGTGTCGCGGTTCCGTCGTCCGTTTCGGTCTTTCTGCGAGCGCATTCAGAGGAGTCATCATGCCAGCGTCCTGTTCGACACCTGCAAACTCGGGCCGGCGATTCCGGCGCAGCCTCCTATCCATCCTGGCCGGCGCCGCTCTGGCGGGCTTCGCGCCGGCGGCCACCATCGTCGACGATTCCGGCTCGGCCCGCGACGGCAAGGTCGGCGGCTGGAGCTCGATCGTCGCACGAAACGGCAGCGCGGCCATCAGTTACTACTGCGAGGACGACCACGCCGGCGCCAATGGAGACATGTACGCCCTGCGCTTCGCCTGGACGAGCGGCGGCGCCTGGCAGTGGACCACGCTGGACTACAACGGCGGCAGCGACACCTCCATGGCCCGCGGAACCGACGGAAACTACCGCATCGCCTACGCGGCGGCGGGCACGGGCATCGGCCTGGCTACCGGCTCGGCAATGAGCTGGACGCTCGAAAGCGTGCCTGTGCCGCCCGGTCTGGGGCCGTCGAACATCTCGATGGTGCTCGATCCCTACGACAACCCGCACATCGCCTACATGAATTTCGCCAACGGCGGCGATCACTCGCTCCGCTACACGTATTTCGACGGCGCGCAGTGGGTCGAGGGCGGCGCGAACCACGGCATCATCGGAACCGGCCTCTGGACACCGACAATCGGATTTTCCAACACGCAGCTCGCGCTCGACGCGGCGCGCCGGCCGCACATCGCGTTCGCGCAGCCTTCCGACTCGATCAACGCCTACGGCCCGATGACGTATGCGACGCTGCCCGGCGGGCCGAACAGCGCCTGGCAAATGGAGCCGCTGGGAGTGCTGGGCGAAGATCCCTCGCTCGCGATCGGCACAGACGACATCCCGCGCATGGCCTTCAACGGCGCCGCGGGAATCATCTACGCCTACAAGTCCGGCGGCGCGTGGGTCTTCGAAACCATCGTCGCCGACTCGTGGGGCAGCTCCGTCGCCCTGGCGCTGAGCGACGACAACGTGCCCTTTGTCTCGTTCGGAATGACCGCCAACGAGGACATGTACCTCGCGCGACGCGACGCCGGCGGCTGGGTCGTGACACAGTTCGACGGCGACGGCTCGCCCGGGCCGAGCGTGATTCTCGGCCGCTACGGAACCAGCGTCGATGTCGACGAAACCGGCGCGCCGCACGTCGCGTATCAAGCCATCGACATCTACGGCCCCACGTTTCGCGCCGATCTGAAGGACTACGGCACCGTCACGGGCGCGCCCTGCATCATCATCAACCGCTCGCCCACGCAGCAGGCGCCCTGCCGGCTCGCAAACGCCGCGTTCGACGTCGAAGCGTCCGCCGCCGGACCGCTCAGCTATCAGTGGCGCAAGGACGGCGTCGAACTCATCGACGGCCCGACCGCGGGCGGATCGTTCGTCACCGGCGCGCTCACGTCGCACCTGACGATCAGCGCTGTCACCGAACCCGACCTCGGTCTCTATGATTGCGTCATCACCGAACAGTGCGGCAGCGTCACCAGCGCCGCCGCACGCCTGCGGCTCGGAGCGGCCGCCACCGTCGTCACGCCGCCCGCCGCCGTCAGCGTGTGCGCGGCCGGCACGGCGGCGTTCTCCGTCACCTGCTCGGGCGACGGCGTCCCCTCGTATGAATGGCGCAAGGACGGCCTCGTGCTGTATGACGGCCCGACCGGCTCGGGGTCGATCATCTCCGGCGCTACGACCACGAATCTGACGATCACGGGCGTCACGACGGCGGACGCCGGCATGTACGACTGTGCCGCGTACAACGACTGCGGCGGCGACACGAGCGCGGCGGCCATGCTGACCGTCACCGCCTGCGGCGGAGGCACGCTCGGCGACATGAATTGCGACGGCGCGGTCGACAACGGCGACATCGACGCGTTCGTGCTGGGCCTGCTGGATGAGGCGGCCTATGAGGACGCCTACCCGAACTGCGATTTGTCCAACGGCGACATCAACGACGACGGGGCCATGGACAACGGCGACATCGACGGCTTCGTGGCCTGCCTGCTAGCCGGCGGCTGCCCGTAGACGCATCCGTGTAAGAAGCGCAAACGAAACCGGATGAGCGGCCGACGTATCGACCGCTCTCCGGTTTCGTCATCATTGCCTTTCGCCCGTCAGGGCGCGC
>CAZHIE010000215.1:0-6526 GCA_964532435.1 uncultured Planctomycetales bacterium | reverse complement strand
GCGGCTCGGATCGTGCGATCGCTCGCTGCGCTCGCACGCGCCGCTCCGGTCGCGCGTCGCCTCTACGAGTCGTCCCGACGCGGATGATGCTCCACGTACCAGCGAATCTGCCGAGCCATCCCAATCAGAATGTCCGCGTCGTTCTGCGACAGATTCGCCCGGCCGAAAATCTGCCGCAGCGCGTGCTTGAGATGCTCCGGGTTCTGACCCCACAGAAACCCCACGCGCTCCAGAGCGTCGAACAGCCGCTCGAACAGCACGCGCTTCTGCGCATCGTCCGCCGCGGCCCCCGGCAGCGCCATCGGCAGCGCCGGCTGTCCCGCCGCGCACAATTGCGCCAGCCGCAGCTCGTAACAGACGATCGCCACCGACGTCGCGAGATTCAGCACCGGGTAACCGTCCGCCGACGGAATCGTGATCAACCCGTCGAACCGCAGCAGCTCGCTCGTCCGCAGGCCGAAATCCTCGCGCCCGAAAACGACCGCGACCGCGCCGCCGGACGACGCCAGCGACACAAGCTCGGCCGCGGCCACGTCGGGCGGTTCGGCCGACTGACGGCGATACAGGCCGAGTTTCGACGACGTGGCATACGACTTGACGCAACCGGCCAGCGCTTCGTCGAGGTCGAACACCACGCGCGCGGCGGCGAGCACGTCCCGCCCGTGCGCGGCGAAGTTGGTGGCCGTCTCGCCCGCGACGTCGCAGCGCGGCGCGACGATGCGCAGGTCGGACAGGCCCATGTTGGCCATGACCCGCGCGGCCGCCCCGACGTTGGCCGAACCGCTCGGCTCGACAAGGATGATGCGGACTCGTTCGAGCATTGCGGCATGATATGCGGACGGTCGGCCCCGGAGGCGTGGCCATCGGTCCGAGTGCCGTAGCGCCGGACCTCCGCGTCCGGCGCCGTGCCGATCCGAGCGCGCGCAATCCGCCGGCGCCCGCCTTGCCGCGCCGCGCGCCTCGACGCATCATTCCGCAAGGATCCCAAGCGGAGCGCGACTTGTCTCGACCAATCGAGAAGCGGGCGAACATCGAGCGCGGCGTCGTCGAGGTCGTGTGCCGCAAGGGCCTGCACGCCACGTCGATTCAGGACATCGCCGACGCCGCGCAGGTATCCCCCGGATTGCTCTACCGCTACTGGGCGAATCGCGACCAGCTCGCCGGCTCCGTCTACAAGCATCACTACCTGGAACTGATGAGCCTGCTGCGCGCCGCGGCCGCGGCGCACGCGGACGTGGCGCCGGGCCTGCGCGCCATGGTCCGGGCTTTCTTCGACTGGGCGGAGACGAATCCGCTATTGCTGCGCTTCCTGCTGCTCAGCCAGCACGAGCTGGCGAGCTACGTTCCGCCCGCGTCCAGCGCAATGGAGCTGCTGCGCGACGTCGTGACGCGCGGCATCGCCGCCGGCGAAATCCGCGACGTGGATCGCGACCTGGCCGTCGAGCTGGTCGTCGGGTGCGTGCTTCAGCCCACGATCGGATCGCTCTACGGCCACGTTTCGCAGCCGATCGGCGCGCATTTCGAGGCGATCATGGCAGCGCTGGAGCGAGCGATTTTCGACGAGCGGCGCAAGCGCGCGCCGCGCGTCTGACGCGGCGGAGACGAACATGGACGGCAAGACACCTGTATCCCGGCGCGACGTGCTGCGATCGGCGGCGGGCCTGGCCGCGACGGCGGCCAGCCCGGTTTCGCTGACCGTGCTGACGCAGGCGGCCACCGCGCCGCAATCCGCGCCCGCCCGGCTGATCCCCGCGGACAAGGGCATCGCGCCGGACGAGATCGAGCGGCTGCGCCTGCGCGGCGCGCAGCGCGTGTATCGAAGCGCGGCGCGCGCGACGATCGGCATGCCCTGCGGCGGAATCGGCGCGGGACAAGTGTATGTGCGCGGCGACGGCACGCTGGCGGGCTGGCAGGTCGACGGGCGGCACTATTCCTCCGGCTGGGGAGCGGAGAACTACCGCACGTATCGGCCGGAGTCCTCCATTTCGCAAGGATTCGCGATCGCCGTTACGGACGGCGCCGGCGCGACGACGCGCGCGACGCTCGACGACGCCGGCTTCGACGAGATCGAGTTCGCCGGCGAATACCCGGTTGCGAAGATCCGCTATCGCGCGACGAGCGCCCGACCCGCGGCGCCGCCGGTGGATGTCGACCTCGAAGCGTTCAGCCCATTTACGCCCGGCGACGCGCGCAACTCTGCCTGGCCGGCCGTCGTGCTTCGATTCACCGTGACCAATCGCACGGCCGCGCCGCTGCGCGCCACAATCGGCGGCTGGCTTCAGAACGCCGTGCTGAGCGAACTCGACTCGGCCATCAGCGTGCAGCGCCGCAACGCCGGCCGGCCGGATTTCGAAGCCGGCACGCTGCTCTTCCTGGACGCGGTGCATGAGCCGCCGCCGCTGCCCGCCGGCAAGCCGCAGACGCGGATGCTCTTCGACTTCGAGTCGGGCACGTATGACGGGTGGACGATCGAGGGCGACGCATTCGGCGACGCGCCCGCCGCCGGGACGCTGCCCACGCAGAATCCGGTGAGCGGGTTCGCCGGCAAGCGGCTCGTCAATTCGTACGCGAGCGACGACGACAAGCGCGGCCGGATGCTCTCCGGCGCGTTTACGCTCGATATGCCGTTTCTGACGTTCCGCATCGGCGGCGGCGCGCATGCCGGCAAGACGTGCCTGAATCTGCTCGTCGACGGCAAGACCCTGCGAACCGCCGCGGGCCGCAACAACGAGCGCCTCGAACCGCGCGTCTGGGACGTGCGCTCGCTGGCCGGGCGCGAGGCGCGGCTCGAGATTCTCGACGCGCAGGCCGGCCCGTGGGGACACGTCAACGTGGACGAGATCGCGCTGTCCGACGCGCTGCCCGCCGGCTATGGGGAATTCGACCGCGCCGCGCCCGGCTTCGGCTCGCTGGCGCTGGCGGCGCTCGGCCCGGGCGAAGCGTGGCCGCGGATCGACTCGGTCGAGGCGTTCGTGAAGCAGCTTTCGCCGAGGGAGCCGCACGCCGGGCCCATGTTCATGCTCGGAAAGCCGCAGCGCGACCTGCCCGACGCGCTGGGCTTGCGCGGCGGATTCGAGCAGCCGCTGATCGGCGCGGTCGCGCGAACGATCGAAATTCCCGCGCAGCAATCCGGCATTGTCGATTTCGTCGTGGCGTGGCACTTCCCGAATCTGCACACCGGCGGCGGGCGGATGTACGCCAACTGGTTCGAAGACGCGGCCGACGTCGCGCGGCAGCTCGCGCCGCGGCTCGACGACCTGCGCCGTCGAACGCGGGACTTCGCCGACGCGTATTACCGCGAAACGACGCTGCCGTGGTGGCTGGCCGAGCGGTTGATGATGCCGATTTCGACACTGGCGACCGGCACGTGTCAGTGGTGGAAGAGCGGGCGATTCTGGGCCTGGGAGGGCGTCGGCTGTTGCGAGGGGACCTGCACGCACGTCTGGAACTACGCGCAGGGCGAGGCGTTCCTGTTCCCCGAACTCGCCCGCGCGACGCGCACGCATCAGGATCTCGGCGCGGGGTTCGACCCGGCCAGCGGCCTGGTCGGGTTTCGCTCCGACCGCAATTACGCCGCCGATGGGCAGGCCGGCGCCGTGCTGAAGTGTTATCGCGAACATCGCAACAGCGCCGACGACGGCTTTCTGCGCGAATACTGGCCGCGCATCCGCATGGCGCTCGAATACCTGATTCGCCAGGACGAGGCGGCGGGCGAGGCCGACGGAGTCATCGAGAACAGCCAGCACAACACGTACGACATCAATTTTGAAGGGCCGAACACGTTTGTCGGAGCGCTCTACCTGGCGGCCCTTCGCGCGGGCGAGGAGATGGCCCGGCTGATGAACGAGCCGCGCGTCGCCGATCGGTATCACGCGCTTTTCCAGCGCGGACGCGACTGGATCGCGGCCAATCTTTTCAACGGCGAATACTTCGAGCAGCGCATCCCGCCGGGGGCGAAAGATCGCTTTCAGTATGGCGCCGGCTGCCTGAGCGATCAGCTTTTCGGGCAGAACTGGGCGCGGCTGCTCGGCTTGGGCCCCATCCTTCCGCCCAAGCAGGTGGCGGCCGCACTGCACTCCGTCTATCGGTACAACTGGGCGCCCGACGTCGGCCCGCTCAACACCCGGCACGCGCCGGAGCGCTGGTTCGCGCGGCCGGGCGAGGGCGGGCTGTTCGTCTGCACCTGGCCGCGCGGCGGGCGTCCGGGCGAGCCGGTGCGCTATCGCGACGAAGTGTGGACGGGGATCGAGTATCAGGTCGCGGCGGGGATGATCTGGGAAGCGAGCCCCGGCAACGGGGCCATGCTGGATGCGGCACTCGTCATGCTGCGAGCGCTCGATGTTCGCTACGATGGAACGCGGCACAATCCGTGGAATGAGGTCGAGTGCGGCGATCACTACGCCCGCGCGCTGGCGAGCTGGGGCGCATACTGCGCGCTGCTCGGCTTTGAATACGACGGCCCCGCCGGCCTGCTGCGAATCGAGCCGCGGGTCGATCCGGACGATTTCGCGGCGGTGATCACGTTTGCGCAGGGCTGGGGAATTGTCCGCCAGCGCCGCGCGGCGCCGGCAGGAAGCCCCTTCTTTCAGACCTGCGAGATCGACGTGCGCGGCGGAATGGTGTCGCTGCGCGAGATCGGGCTGACCACTCCGGAAACTGTCGTTTTTACGCCGGTGGAATGCATGCATCGACCCGCGGACAAAAACGCCGCCCCGCAGAAGCTGGCCGCGACGCTCGGCGCGGAGCTGAATCGCGCGACTGTGCGGCTGAATGAGGCCGTGACGCTTCGCGAAGGCGAGCGGCTGGAGATTCGACTGGAAGCCACAATTTGAAGGCGCGTCTCGCCGGCAATCCATGAACGCACCGCTGCGAATCCGAACGCTGACGATCCGACGGCTGGCGATCCCCATGCGCCTGCGCTTCGAGCACGCCGCCGCCGCGCGGGCCGAGGCCGACCCCATTGTCGTCGACGTCGCCGCCGCCGCGCCATACGCGCAGCACACCGGCTATGGCGAGACCCTCGCGCGGCCGTATGTCACCGGCGAAACCGGCGACTCCGTCGTGCAGGACGTCGCGACGCTCTTCGCCCCACAGATCGCGACGATCAGCGCCGATTCGTTCATCGCGGCGATTGAACAGATCGACGCCTTGCCCGACGCGGCCGGCGGTCGCGTCGTCTGCGCGGCGCGGGCTGCCGTCGAGCTGGCCCTGCTCGATCTGGCCGGCCGCGCGTTTCGGCGGCGCCCGGCGGATGCGGCCGGCTGGCTCGGCCTGCCGGGGTTCGGCGCGCCGGGTTCGCTGGGGCAGGCGCGATATTCGGGGATCGTCGTCGGCCGCGATCGACGCCGGCTGCAACGAATGCTGCGCGTGCAGCGCTGCTATGGTCTTCGCGACTTCAAGCTCAAAGTGGCGACGCCCGGCTGGCGCGAGCGGCTCGACTGGACGTGGGAGATTCTGCGCGGCCCGATCGAGCGCGAGCGCGCCACGCTGCGCGTCGACGCCAACGCGGGCTGGTCGCTGGCCGATTTCCGCGACGCCCTGCCGTTTCTCAAGCATCGCGGCGTGGAGGCGATCGAGCAGCCGCTCCCGGAATGTCACGACGCCGACCTGGCCGTGCTCGGCGAAGAGACGCCCTGCCGCATCATCGCCGACGAATCGCTCATTACGGCGGATGATGCGGAACGGCTGATCCGCGAGGGCGGCGTCGACGTGTTCAACATCCGCCTCGCGAAGAATGGCGGGCTGCTCCCGTCGCTTCGGCTGGCGCGGCGGGCGCTTTCGGCGGGGATCGGCGTCCAGCTTGGTTGTCTCGTCGGCGAAACGAGCATACTCAGCGCAGCCGGGCTCGCGTTTCTCGAAGCCTGCCCCGAAGTCGGCTATGTCGAAGGAGCGTTCGGCGGGTTTCTGATGCGCGGCGACGTGACGCGCCGGCCGATTCGCTTTGGCTATGGCGGGCGCGTGCGGCCGCGACGCGGATTCGGGCTGGGCGTCGACGTACAGCCGGAACTGCTTGCGCGCTGGTCGGCGAGCGCGCCGGTGACGTGCGCTCTCTGACACAATGGAGGGCAGCCGCCCCCGGCTGCATTTGGACCGCAGCCGCCCACGGCTGCATTCGATCCGAACCCCGACCGCCAGGGAGGGGCCGGCCGGAATGCTGAATGCCGAATGCTGAATGCTGAAGTAAGAACATCCGAACCCGTCATGCCAGTGAGGGGCCGGCCGGAATGCTGAATGCCAAATGCTGAATGCTGAAGTAAGAGAATCCGAACCGCCGCTTCGCCCGTCAGGGCGCGCGATGGTTGCCAGGCGTTTCAACGCCTGGAAACGAGCGCACCTTCTTTCTCTTCCTCTTTCCGCCCAGCAGGGCGGACGAGCGCGCTTCCATGCAGCTTCGCGCGCCCTGTCGGGCGAAGACAAGAGAGAGGAAGAGGAGCGCCGCGTTCCAGGGGCTGAAGCCCCTGGCAACCATCGCGCGCCCTGACGGGCGAAGACAAAGGAGTGGACCGCAGCCGCCCTCGGCTGCATT
>CAZHIE010000214.1:0-6572 GCA_964532435.1 uncultured Planctomycetales bacterium | reverse complement strand
TTCCAGGGGCTGAAGCCCCTGGCAACGATCGCGCGCCCTGCCGGGCGAAAACGAGCGCGCGCCGCGAGCGGTGCTCTCGCGCTACTCCGCGTGAACATGCGCTCACCGGCTGCAAAACCCCGAAGTGCCGCCGCACCCCTTACGTCTTCCGACGCGCTGCTGCTCCCGAGACGTCGCCCGACGCGCCGCGGCTCCCCTTACGTCGCCCGACGTCGCCGCCGCCACCGCTCCCGTTACGTCGTCCGACGCGCTGCTGCTCCCGCGACGTCGCCCGGCGCGCCGGCGCTCGCCTTATGTCGTGCGGCGCGCTGCGAGGATTGCCTGGACCAGCGCCTCCGGCGGCGGCGGGGCGTCCACGTCGTCGAACGCTTCGGCCCCCATCCGCATCGTCGCCTGGTACGACTTCAAGTACGCCACGCACGGCGGGCAAACGGACAGATGACGCTCAAACTCCGCACGCTGCGCTTCCGGCAGCTCCGCCGAGACATAGTCGGCCAGAAAATCGAGAACCTCGCGACAGGTAAGCACCCTCGACGACCTCCGGCAATGACGCCGCGTGAAGCGCCCTCGACGACCTCTGGCAACGGGCCCGCGTACGACACGCTATCCACGTTGGATGCCGCGGCCGGTCTGCGGATACGCGCAATTTCGGAAACCACCGCTGCCGGCCGGCCCGCGGATACGCCCATCTTCAAAAACCACCACCGACGGCCGGCCTGCGCGGGCGGCCTACTCCGGCAGCGCGTCGATGAGCTGCTGAATCTCTTCCAGCGAATTGTAGAAGTGCGGGCTGGCGCGGAGCCGGCCCAGCCGGTTTGCCACGATAATCTTGAACTCGCTCCGCAGGTGCTTGCGCAGCGCGTCGAGATCGTGCTTGTCCGACGAAAACGAGATGATGCCGCTCCACTCGCTGGCCGTGCGCGGGCTGTGAATCTGCCAGCCCTTCGCCTTCAACCCGGCGACGAGCGCGTCCGTAAGCTGCTTGACGCGAACCTGGACCTGGTCGATCCCGTAATCGAGCAGCAGGTCGAGCGACGCGCCCAGTGCGCAAACGCCTGCCAGGTTGTAAACGCCGCTGTCGAAGCGCCGGGCGTCGTCGTGCAGGTCAATCTTTTTCTCGAGCGAGTCGTAGCCGTGCTTCATCGACATATAGCCGATCTCGGTCGGCCGCAGGTGACCGATCAGCTCGCGCCGGCAATAGAACAGGCCCGCACCCTCCGGCCCGCACAGCCACTTGTGCCCGTCGGCGGCCAGAAAGTCGATGTTCATCCCTTTCACGTCGATCGGGTGAACGCCCAGCCCCTGAATCGCGTCGACGAAGAGCAGCACGCCCTTGTCCTTGCACAGCTCGCCCAGCCGCGTCAGGTCCATGCGGAAGCCGTTCCACCACTGCACCCACGAGATTGCGACCACCCGCGTGCGCTTGTCGATCGCCGACGCGAGCCGGTCGAACGGAATGCGGCCGTCCTCTTCCGCCACCCAGCGGACCGAAACGCCGCGGCTCTCCAGGTTCATCCAGGGATAGACGTTTGCGGCGAACTCCATCGACGTGCTGACCACGTTGTCGCCGGTCACCCACTGAATCCCGTTGGCGACGAAGCAGATGCCCTCCGACGTGTTCTTGACGAACGTAACCTCGCTCGTGTCCGCGTTGAGCAGGCGCGCGGCCGACTGGCGCACCCGCTCGGCGGCGCGGTAATACGTTCCGCGCAGGTAGGCCGCCTCGGCCATTTCGCGGGCATATCCTGCCATCGCCTCGGCGGCCGGCAACGCCAGGGGCGCGACGGCCGCGTGGTTTTGAAAGTTGTAATGGCGCGCGATCGGAAACTTCGCACGCAGCTCGTCAAGATTCATGGGGCTTACTCACCATCGCTCGCGGGACTGCGAAAACCTACAGCATTCTACCCCCGCGCCGGCGCAATGTTTCGATTCCGGCGGCGATTTCCTTACGGAGCGCGGCCCGGCCGATAGTGCCCGCGCCGCCGCTCGCCTATGATCGCGTTATCGGGAACGTGTCGAGGCGCCGCCGCCAGGCGGCCAGCGCACAGGGAATCGGACGACGCCGGCCATGGAAAACTTCACACCGCGCCAGGTCGTGCAGGCGCTGGATCGCTACATCATCGGACAGGACGAAGCGAAACGCGCCGTTGCCATCGCGATCCGCAATCGCTGGCGCCGGCTGCGCCTGCCGCCCGACATCCGAAACGACGTCAGCCCCAAAAACATCCTGATGATCGGCCCCACCGGCGTCGGAAAGACGGAAATCGCACGGCGCCTGGCGCAGCTCACCGGCGCGCCGTTCGTAAAGATCGAAGCGACCAAGTTCACAGAAGTCGGCTACGTCGGCCGGGACGTCGACGGCATCGTCCGCGACCTCATGGACCGCGCCGTCGCGCTCGAACGCGAGCGCGCCGCCGGCGGAGTGCGCGATCGAGCGGCCAGCGCGGCCGAAGACCGCATTCTCGACCAGTTGCTGCCCGGCGGCGACGGCAGCGACGCCGACGAGCGCGAGCGGCGCGAGCGGACGCGCGAGAAGCTCCGCGCGCAGCTTCGCGAAGGCGAGTTGTCCGAGCGCACCGTCGAGGTGTCGTTCGAGGAGCGGGCCATGCCGGCCCTCGTCATGAGTTCGATGGGCCTGGAGCAGCTCGGACCCGAGTTCGAGCAGTTCATGGAGCGCCTGGCCCCCGCGCGCACACGCCACCAGCGGCTGCCCGTCCCCGACGCGCTGCAGGTCTTCACGCAACAGGAGATCGACCGCCTGATCGATCAGGATGCGCTGATCGGCTCGGCCCGCCGGAACTGCGAGGAGTCGGGCGTCGTCTTTCTCGACGAAATCGACAAGATCTGCGGCAGCCGGGGGGTCGACGGCGGGCCGCCCGAGGTCTCGCGCAGCGGCGTGCAGCGCGATCTGCTGCCGCTCGTCGAGGGCACGTCCGTGAACACGCGGCACGGCCCCATCCGCACGGACCACATTCTCTTCATCGCAGCCGGTGCGTTTACGCAGGCCCGTCCGTCCGACCTGATGCCCGAGTTGCAGGGGCGCTTTCCGCTGCGCGTGGAGCTGTCGGACCTGTCGGCCGAAGACTATCAGCGCATTTTGACCGAGCCGGAAAACGCACTGCTCAAGCAGCAAGTCGCGCTCATGTCGACCGAGGGCGTGCGCGTCAAAGTCGCGAACGAGGCGATATCGGAGATGGCAGAGATGGCGTACCGCGCCAACCAGATGCTCGAGAACATCGGGGCACGGCGGCTCTACACGATCGTCGAAAAGGTGTTCGAGGAAATCGCGTTCAACGCGTCCGACGCCGCCAACAAGGACGTGCTCATCGACGTCGACTACGTCCGCATCCGCCTGGCCGACGTGATTTCCGATGAGGAGCGAAGCCAATACGAGTTGTGAGCGGAAGGCACGGGGGAACGGAGGCACGGAGGCACGAAGGCACGGAGGCACGAAGGGGCGGAGGCACGAAGGGGCGGAGGCACGGAGGCGCGAAGCGTAGCCGGTAGCACCGGCTTCCAGCCGGTGCGGCTGCAGCGTCGGATCTCTGTGTCCGACGCCGTGATCGGCCCGGTCGCGTCAAACCTCCGCGTCCGGCGACGCAAATCCTCCGGCCGGGCTTCATGTCAATTTCCCGCAATTGCGCGCACAGCGACCGCTGGCTCATGCCGCCGGCGTCCGATCCGAGCCGCGGATGCGTGCCAGCGCCCGATCATGCGCTCGGCCGAGCAGCACCTGCGACGCCAGCGCCCCGAGCAGCGCCAGCAGCATGTCCCACTGCGTGTCCCAAACGTCGCCCTGCGTCGCGAGAAATCGATCCGCCGACTCCCCCAACAGTCCGGCCGCGCCCCACTCGACCAACTCATACGCCGCACTGACCGCCAGGCAGCTCGCGGTCGTCAGGAAGAAAAGCCATCCGCCCGGCCGCAGCGGCGACGTGCGCAACAGCAGCTCTCGCACGACGATCGCGGGAAAGAAGCCTTGCGCCACATGCCCCACGCGGTCGTAGTGGTTCCGTTGGAGATGCAGCGCGTCGCGCAGCCAGTCGAACAGCGGCATTTCCGAATAAGTCCAGTGCCCGCCCAGCATGAGAATGATCGCGTGCGCCAGCATCAGCGCATACGCGAACGTCGTGAACCGGAATCTCGCGTACGTCGCGGCGAGCAGCGCGCCGGCCAGCGCCGCCGGCGCTACCTCCATTGCCCACGTGAGCCGGTCGCGCGGCGCGATGCCCGACCACACGAGCGTGGCGCAGCCGATGACGAGCAGCAGCTTGTGCGCGGCGCGCGGGCGGTCGTGCGTTCTATTCATCAACGCGAATCCTAATCCGGCGCGAGAGGGGCGGGGCGCCCGTGCCGCCGCGGGCGGCCGCCGATTGCCGCCCCGCAGCGCGCGGCCTATACTCCCGCCGTCATCGGGAGTGCCCAGCGTGCCGATCTATGAATACCACTGCGCTTCCTGTGGCGCAGACTTCGAATTGCTCATCCGCGCGGCCGAGGATGAGCGCCGCACGGCCTGTCCGCGCTGCGGAACGACAAAGATCGAGCGCAAGCTGAGCGTTTTCGCCGCGCGCGCCGCCGCCGCTCCGAGCCGGGATTTGCCGCGCGCCGGCGGCTGCGGCCGCTGCGGCGACCCTGACGGACCCTGCGGCCTCGATTGACGCCCCGGAGCGCAGCCTTGGCACTACCATCCGATCCGCAGTCCCGCACGATCTCCGCCGGGTTGCTCGCCTGGCTTGTGCCGGGGCTGGGGCACTGGGTTCTCGGTCATCGCGGGCTGGCGATCGTGCTATTCGTCGCGATCAGCGTTCCGTACTGGATCGGGCTGGCCGTCGGCGGCGTGAAGTATTCCGTCGATCCGAAGGGCAATTTCTGGCTCTTCGCCGCGGAGATGTGCTGCGGCGGGTACACGGCCGCCGGATGGGCCGCCGCAGGCGCCATCCACGTGCCGAAGGACGACGTGGCCCGCTACAAGAGCTTCTATCCCGAGTCCGACGTCGCGCAGATTTATCTTGCGACCGCCGGCCTGCTCAACATCCTCGCGATCCTCGACGCGCTCTCGCGCGCCCACCTCGGCGTCGCGACGTTTCATCACGAGCGAGCGGCGCAGGCCGACGGCGCCGCCGAAAGCGCGCTGAGCGGGGGCGAACCGCGATGATGGGATACTGGCTGCTGGCCTGGATTTTCGTCCATCCGCTGAAGCTCCCCGCCGGGGCGCGGCTGTGGATGTTTCCGCCGCTGGCGCTGTGCGTCGCGCTTGTGTATCGCGCCACGCGAGCCGCTTCGGCGCGAGAGTTGCCCCGCTCGACGGCGATCACGTTCGTCAACATCGTTCTGGCGATGACGGCGATCGCGCTCGGGTTCTACGGCCTGCACGAGGTCGTCCGCCGATTCGCGTGACCGCGCGAGCAGGCGCGGGCACGCGCTCGCCTCAATTCACGCGATTCCGGACGCGCTCGCCCGTCAGCGCCCGACGGGCCTCCAGCGCCGCCTTGCGCCGCATCTCCTCGAATCCCTCTTCCGTGTAAAACGCCGCGTGCGGAGTCAGCAGCACGCGGTGATACGCCACGTGCGCCGGGTCGCGCACCGCGCGCAGCAGCGCATCGTCCTCCGCCGGCGGCTCGATCGGCAGCACGTCGAGCGCCGCGCCCGCCAGCCGGCCCGACTCCACCGCCGCCAGCACGGCCCGCGCGTCGCAGACCGGCCCGCGGGCCGTGTTGACCAGCAGCGCGCCCGGCTTGAACCGCGACAGGACGTCGCCGCAGATCATGTTCCGCGTCGTCTCGTCGAGCGGAACGTGCAGCGAGACCACGTCGCTCTGCGAAACAAGCTCCTCCAGCGTGTCCGCCATGCGGATTCCCAGCGCCTTGTCCCGGCCGCTCTTGATGAACGGATCGAGCGCCAGCACGTCCATGCCGAACGCCCTGGCCCGCATGGCCGTCGCGCTGCCGATGTTCCCCAGGCCGACGATGCCGAACACCATTCCGCGGAGCCGCGGCTGGCGGATGTTTCGGCGGGGGTTCCAGTACAGCGGGCGAGCGCGGAAGTCGGCCTGAAACTGCGACAGATTCCGCACCAGCGCCAGCGTCATCGCCAGCGCGTGATCGGCGACGTCCTCGATGCCGTAGTCCGGGACGTTGCAGACCACGATGTCGCGCTCGCGCGCGGCGGCCAGGTCGACGTTGTCGAATCCGACGCCGATTCGCACGATCGCGCGGCACTTGTGCAAAGCCGAGATCGTCGGGCGCGTCAGGCGGATCTCGTGCCAGACGAGCAGGGCGTCGGCGTCGGCCGCGCGCGGCAGCAGTTGCGATTCATCGGCCGCGTGGAGCGCGACCACCTCCGCCACGCCGGCCAGCGCGGCCTGCTCGACATCCGGTTCGCCGTTCCAGAAGTCGGTGATGTAGACGTGCCGCCGCGACATGGAAACTCCTCCAACGGAACGACCTGCGCGCGGTAGCGTCGGACCTCCGCGTCCGACACCGCGTGGCGGCCCGCGCGCGTTTCAGAGCCGCGAGCGTCAGCGAGCGCGACGTTGGGTCGCTAGCCCTGTGATATCAGCACGAAGGCGCTCC
>CAZHIE010000213.1:0-6598 GCA_964532435.1 uncultured Planctomycetales bacterium | reverse complement strand
AGGATCGCCTTGCCAATCATGCGGCGGGTTCTTACGCTGCCGGGGTTCGGACCGATCGCGATTTCCCAGTCTCGAAAGGAAGGATTCCGATGCGCAACGTCCGCACGATGAGTCATCGTCTTCGCCTGGCCCTCGCTGTGCCGGCGCATATCGGCCTGTTCTGCGCCGTCGGCGTGGTCGATCCCGCGCTGAGCCCGTCGTCGCGGGTTCTGGCCGGCGAAATCCTCGCCGCCCAGAACAACCCGGCCGATCCGTCGAGCTTCTCGCTCGACTTCGGGCCGGAGATGGGCGGCATCTCCAGCGCCACGATCACCAGCACCGAATACCTGCTGCGCATCGACGCGCAGGGCGGTACGGCGCGTTTCGTCAATTACTACCAGCAGGTCGAGCCGCTCACGCTGCCCGGCGGAATCAGCACCGGCAACATCGTCGTCCAGATCGTGCCCGGCTCGTCCACCGGCACGTTCGACCCCGCCACCGGCGAGTTCACCACGAGCGAGCAATACGAGATCCACTTCGGGGCCGATCTCTCCCTGTTCGGCCTCGTCTCTCCGGTGACGCTGCCGAGCGCGTCGGTCGGCGTCGTCGATTCCACCGGCTCGCCCGCGACGATTGAAATGATCTGGGACGGCGTCGGTCAGTTGGCGAATCCGGCCGACCCGGCCAACCCCATCACGTTCACGTACCAGTGTCGCGTGAACACGCTCTACAACCAGAACCCCGGCGCCGGCGATCTCAACTGCAACGGCACGTCCGATTCGGAGGACATCGACGGATTCGTCATGGCGCTGCTCGATCCGGCGCTTTACGACACGCAATTCCCCGGCTGCGACCGGCAGAAGGCCGACGTCGACGCCGACGGCGCGGTCACGAACAAGGACATCGACGCATTCGTGGGCCTGATCGTCAATTGACGCCGGCCCGCGGCAGCACTGTCGCGCGAGAGGCCCGCGGCGCAGCAAAACGGAAGCCCCGCTTCCGGCGCTGCGCCGCGGGCCTCGCGCCGCGCTCCAAAATCGGATCAGAGCCGCGACCGTAAGGGAGCGCGGCGCGATGCGCCGGCTGCGGGTCGGATGTTCAAGCGATTCGTGATCGATTCGCGCGGCTCGGGTCGAATGCAGCCGAGGGCGGCTGCGGTCCATCATGTTTCCCCCCGGCGCGCCGCACACCATCTCCGACGGACGTCTGGCGCTCAACTTTCGCGACGGAACGTAACGCTCAGCGCTCATCAAGACAATCTCAACTCTTCGACAGGTGAACGCGATGCGCGTGGCGTGTCTGGCGGCCGGCGCAGGGGGCATGTATTGCGGAAGTTGCCTGCGCGACAACCGCCTGGTCCGCGTGCTGCGGGCGATGGGCCGCGACGTGTTGCTCGTTCCGCTCTACACGCCGCTGCGGACGGACGAGCCGCCCGCCCGTAGCGAGCGGATTCGCTACGGCGGCATTTCCGTCTTCCTAGAGGAGCGATTCGCGTGGGCGCGGAAGATGCCGCGCGCCCTCGCGCGGCTGCTGGCCAGCCCGGCGCTGCTGCGCGCCGTCGGCGCGCGAGCCGCCCGCACAGCGCCGGCCGACGTCGCCGACCTGACGCTCTCCGTCCTGCGCGGGCCGCGCGGCAACCAGGCGCGCGAACTCGACGACCTGATCGAGCTGCTGCGGGAGTTGAAGCCGGACGTAATCGTGCTGCCCAACCTGCTCTTCGCCGGGGCGGCTGAGGCGATGCGCAGCGAGCTTCGCGCGCCGATCGTCTGCACGCTCAGCGGCGAAGACCAGTTCATCGACGCGCTGCCGCCGGCGCAGCGGGCCGACGCGCTGCGCCTCATCCGCCAGGCCAGCGACGCGATCGACCTTCACATCGCCGTATCGCGCTATTACGCGCGCCGCGCCGCCGAATTCTTCGGCCTTCCCCCAGAGCGCATCGATTACGCCCCGCTCGGAATCGCCGCCGACCAGTTCCCCCAGGCCGCCCCGCCGCCGGATCGCTTCCGCATCGGCTACCTCGGCCGCATCTCCGCCGACAAAGGCTTTCCGCTCCTGATCGACGCCTGCCGCGGGCTGTGGGAATCGCCGCGCGCGATCGAAGTCCGCTGCGCCGGAACCCCCGGCGACGTCGAAGCCGCCGGCGCGCTGGCCGCGGCGGACCGCTTCGACCGGCGCGATCCGCGCCACGCCCTGGTCTTCGACGGCGAGCTTGATTGGGACGCAAAGCTGCGTTTCCTCGCCGGTCTTCACGCATTCACATTGCCAACGCGCTATCCCGAGGCGAAGGGCCTGCCGGTGCTCGAAGCGCTCGCCTGCGGCGTGCCGGTCGTTCAGCCGGCGCATGGCTCCTTTCCCGAGCTGATCGAGGAAACAGGCGGCGGGCTGCTCGTGCGGCCGAATGATCCGCGCGAACTGGCCGCCGCGCTGCTGCGGCTCGCCGAAGATGACGCGCTGCGGACGCGGCTCGGCGACGCCGGGCGGGCGGCCGTCCGCGAGCGATTCACCGACATCCGCATGGCCGAAGAATCCTGGAAAATTTTTGAGAAAGCGCGGGCGGGCTTTGTCACTTCCACGCCGGCCGGGTGACGCGACCGGAGCGGGCGCGCCGCCGGGCTCACGTTCAATGCGGAGTTCCCCATTGCCCGCGAGATCGCCACAACGGCGCCGACTCATCTATCATACGCGCATGCCGCCGGTGCTCATTGCGCGCGGAATCTCGAAGACCTACGGCGGCCGGGCCGGACCGCTGGCCGTGCTGCGCGACGTGTCGCTTCAGCTATCGCCCGGCGAGGCGGCGGTGATCACCGGCCCGTCGGGATCGGGCAAAAGCACATTGCTCAGCATCCTCGGCACGCTCGAACCACCCAGCGCGGGCACGGTCGAGATCGGCGGCGTCGACGTGGCCACGCTCGACGAGCGCCGCCTGGCCGAGTTCCGCAACCGCAGCATCGGCTTCGTGTTTCAGGATCATCACCTCCTTCCGCAGCTCACCGCGATCGAAAACGTGCTGCTTCCAACGCTGGCGGACAAGTCGGCCGCCTCGGCGCGGCGCGGCCGCGGATTGCTGGAGCAGGTCGGGCTGCTGGCGCGGGCCGATCACTTCCCGGCCGAACTTTCGGGCGGCGAGCGGCAGCGCGTCGCGCTGGCGCGGGCGCTCGTGAATCGGCCGCGGCTGCTGCTGGCGGACGAGCCGACGGGCAATCTCGACGCGCGCACGGCGGAGGAAATCGGCGGGCTGCTCGCGCAGGTGTATGCGCGCGACGGGGCGGCGCTGCTGCTTGTGACGCACAGCGAGGCGCTGGCGCAGCGCATCGAACGGCGGCTCGTGCTTCGCGACGGCGAGCTGATCGGCGATCCGAGCGCGCCGCAGCCAAACGAGGCCGGCGCGGCCCTGCCCGGCGGGGCGCAGACGTGACATTCGCGCCGCGTTCTCGCTGCGGCCATGCAGGATTCGCGTGACAAGAACAAAGTTCCACCTCCGAACGATGCGCTACTACTGGCGCGGCAACGCCGCCGTGCTGCTGGGCGTTGCGGTCGCGTCGGCCGCGCTCACGGGCGCGCTGCTGGTCGGCGATTCGCTCCGCGGGAGCCTGCGCAGCGTGGCGCTCGAAAGCCTCGGCTCGGTCGATTGGGCGCTGCGGTCGGAGCGCTTCTTTCAGATTCCGCGCGGCCGCCGCGCTTCGCTCGAAGACGCCGCTGACGCAGCCGCGCAGCAAGCCGTCCCGGCGATTTTCATGGCCGGCGGCGCGTCCAATCCGAACAGCGGGGCGCAGATCGCGCACATCCAGATCTTCGGCGTGCGGCAGGATTTCTGGCCGATCGCAGCCGCGGGCAGCGCCGCCTCCGAGCTTCAGGCTTCGCTGCGCGGGCGCGGGTTGATCGTCAATCAGACGCTCGCCGACGCAATTGGTGTGCGAGGGGGGGAAGACGTCCTTCTGCGCGTCGGCTCGCCCGCCGCCATCCCGGCCGAGACGCTGCTTGGAAAGCGCGACCGCGACACGGCCACGCTGCGCGGCGCCGTAGCCGGCATCCTGCCTGCCGCCGGCATCGGCCGCTTCGCGCTCGCGCCGCAACAGCGCGCCCCGGCGACCGCTTTCGTCGACATGGATACGTTGCAACGGACGATCGATCGCGCCGGACGGGCCAATGTGCTGTTGTTGCCGATCGGCGCGACCGAGCGCTCCGAGTCCGACGTGCGGCAACTCGCGCGGCGCGAAATCACGCTCCGCCAATGCGGCATCCGCTGGTCGGAAGATGCGCAGCACGGCGCATTTGTGCTGGAAAGCGACAGTCTGTTTCTCGAGCCTCCGGTCGAACGCGCCGCGCTGGAGCTTTGCCGCCGGCACGGCTATCGGGTCGCAAAAGTTCTGACCTATCTGGCGGATCGCATCTCGGTGGTTCCGCGCGACGCGGCCGAGCGCTCGCTACGCGCGTGGCGGTCGCTGGCGTCGCCGGCCGATCGGCTTCGCATTGCGCTGGCGGCGCCGCGAGTCGTTCCGTATTCGGTCGTTACCGCCATCGATGCGACCGCGTGGTTCGAGGACACGCTCGAATTCGCCGGTTCGCGCCCATCGGCACTCGCGCCCGGGGAAATCTGGCTGAGCGAGTGGACGCGGCCGGATTTGTTGCCGCGGCTGGGGCAGCCGATCGAGCTGGCGGCGCTCGTCGACGGTCCCGACGGCGCGGAATCCGAATTCTCATCGACGTTCACGCTGACCGCGCTGCTGCGGCTCTCGGGCGGCGCCGCCGATCCGCGCTTGGCGCCGCGCTACCCGGGCATCACCACCGCCGAATCGCTCACGGACTGGGACGCGCCGTTTCCGGTCGATCTGCGGCGCATCCGGCCGCGCGACGAGCGCTTCTGGGCGGCACACCGCGCGACGCCCAAGGCGTTCATCTCGCTGGAAGATGGCGTGCGGATGTGGATTCGCGACGGCGAACGCTTCGGCCGGCTGACGTCCATTCGCGTGCCGTCGGCGGCGCTGCGCGACGCGGGCGTGCAGCGCCCCGCGGATGCCTTGAATGACGAATTGGCCGAGCTGGTCGCCCCGGCGGATCTGGGGCTGCGCTTCGAGCCGGTCCGCCGCCAGGCGCTGCAAGCCAGCCAGGGAAATGTCGACTTCGGCGGCCTGTTCATCGGCTTCAGCTTCTTCCTCATTGTGGCGGCGCTGCTGCTTGGTGCGATGCTGATGCGCCTCGCGGTCGAGCAGCGCGCCGGCGAGCTGGGTCTGCTTCTGGCGATCGGCCACGCGCCGCGACAGATTCGCCGCGGCCTGCTGATGGAGGGCGCGGCGCTGGCGCTGGGCGGCGCGACGATCGGCGCCGCGGCCGGCGTCGGATATGCCGCGCTGATGCTGTGGGGGTTGGAGACGCTGTGGTCGGACGCGGTACGGATCTCGCGACTCGAGCTGCACGTGTCGATCGCCAGCGTCGCGATCGGTGCGCTGGCGACATTCGCGCTCTCGCTGGGCGCGCTGGCCCTGACGACGCGCGGATTGCTGCGCCGGCCGCCGCGCCGGCTGATGTCCGGCGGGGCGGCCCTGGAGGGCACGCTGCGGCGCGAGCGCGGGCTCGGCTGGATCGTGCCGGGCGTCGCCGGGGCGGCCGCGCTGCTGCTCGGCGCGGCGGCGGCGCTCGGCTGGATCGCGCAGAGCGCCGGATACTTTCTGACGGGCGCGGCGGCGCTGGGCTGCGGCGTCCTCGTCATTCGAGCGGCGCTCCTCGACGCGCCCCGCTGGCGCCTCGTGAAATCTCCATCTTCCGACGACGTCGATCGGCGCATGAGCGTCGCGGGCTTCGTGCTGCGCTCGGCGGCGCGGCGGCCGGGGCGCAGCTTGCTTACGGTCGGCCTCGTCGCGATGGCGACGTTTCTGATCGTCTCGTTGGAGGCGTTTCGCATCGTCGACGTCGGGGCGGCCGGCGACCGCGGCGGACCCTCCGGCGGGTTCGCGTACATCGCGGAGAGCGCCGCGCCGCTGGTCGACGACCTCAACACGGAGACGGGCCGCGAACATCTCAGCCTGTCCGATGAATTGTCGGCGGCGCTTTCGCAAGCGCATGTGCAGCGGCTGCGCCTGCGCCCGGGCGATGAGACGAGCTGCCTGGGTCTGTATCGCGCGGCCAATCCGCGCCTGGCCGGCGCGCCGCGCGACCTGTTGGAGCGCGGCGGATTTCGCTTCGCGGCGGTCGAGAGCCGCGACGCCGCGACGCGCGAGAATCCGTGGCGTCTGCTGGAGCAGGACTTTCCGGACGGCGCCATCCCGGCTATCGGCGACGAGGCCGCGGTGCGCTGGCAACTTCATTCCGGCCTCGGGCAGGATCTGGAGATCATCGACGAGCGCGGCCAGCCGCAGCGATTGCGGTTTGTCGCGCTGCTCTCGGGCAGTGCGCTTCAGAGCGAGCTGATCGTCGCGGAGAGCGCGTTTCTGCGGCTGTTTCCGGGCACGACGGGCTATCGGCTGTTCCTGATCGACGCGCCGCGAGCCGGCGCCGAGCTTGCCACCGCGCTGGAGCGCGAGCTGGCGGCCTACGCCTTCGACGCCGAGCCAGTCGCGCGGCGGCTGGCCGAATACGCGTCCGTGCAGAACACCTACATCCGCACATTTCAGGCGCTCGGCGC
>CAZHIE010000212.1:0-6667 GCA_964532435.1 uncultured Planctomycetales bacterium | reverse complement strand
GCTGGAAGAGGGTCGGGCGCTCCTCCGAGGCGAGTGTGGACCAACCCCCATTCTCCTCTTCCGCCGCCCACCACCTGCGTGGTGGGTTCGGATCCCGCGGGTGCTTCATCCGCGCCCCCCGCGTCCATCACGGCCCGAGCGGGAATTCCACCTTGCAATCCGCCGAGCGCAGCAACAATTCGCCAGACTCGCCCACGGGTCGCTCTTGTCCATCCACCAGCGCCGTGCGAATCGGCCGCGCCGTCTGCGGCACGCGCAGCACATAACCGCCCGGCGGCGTGCGGCCGGTCATGTGCAGCGAAAATTCCAGCCGGCCGGCGGTCGCTCGTCCCGTCCACGACGCCGCGCCATACTCCGTCGGCCAGTTCTCGATCGCGACGCCGTCCTTTGCCGCGAGCCACGCGACGGACACGCCCGCGCCGATCACCAGCGCGTCGTCGCGCTCGCGCTCGTAAACGAACAGGCTGCGCACGCCGCAGATGAACTCGGCCCCGACCCACGTGTGCGGCATGTCGCCGATGAAGCGCGGGGCGCGCGCCTCGCGCCAGACCACTTCCGCCCATTGATTCCACCCCGCGGGGCGCTGATCGGTCAGAAAGTACTCGAGCAGCTCGCGCGCTTCCGCGGGGCGATCCATCCGCACGAGCGTGCTGACCAGCCGCAGTTCATACGGCGTGTAATCGCGCCACTCGGCGCGTCCGTCGCGCCGATCGCGGAAGAACCGCATGTATCGGTCGATCGTCGCACGCAGCGCGTCGGGCGATAGGTGCGCGAGCTCGCCACACGGGAACACCGCCGTCGCGGTCGACGTCGCGTCGAAGTCGCCCAACTCGGCGCAGCCGGGGATGTACTCGATGCCGTTGCTGCGCATCGCCAGGGCGATCGAGGCGCGCGTCGATTCGCGCAAGTCGTCTCGCAAGCTCGCGAGTTCCGCCGCCTCCGCGCCGTGGCCCAGCTCCGACGCGATCCGCGCCGCGCTGTCCAATCCGCGAATTGCCCAGAAATCGTCCCAGTAGGAGTGCATCGGCTTGGCCGAATAGCCCTCATGGCTGATCGACTCGGGCAGCAGGCCGGCCAGCACGCGCTTCTCGGGCGGTCCTTCGACGAACTCCGCCGTCAGGCGCTGTGCGCGAAGCGAGCGCAAGTATGCCGCACCGCGCATCACGCGCGGCCAGTGTCGCTCCAGAAACTCGCGCTCGCCCGTGAATCGATAGCAAAGCCACACGAGATGCATGTACTCGCCGGTGCTGTCGTGCTCGGGTACCGGGTCGGCGCCGCGCCGATCGACGACGCACGGAATCTTGCCCGAGTCGAATTGGAACCCGCCATACCAGTCGGCGAATTCGCGCACGCGCTCGGCCCGGTCGGTGTAGAGCAGCGCCGCCGAAGTCAGCACGCCGTCGCGGATCCAGCTTCGCTCATACGTGCGCGAGCCGGGCTGGATGGCCGGCCCGTCGGCGTTGATCAGTATGTACGCCTGCATCGTGCGAAACGTGTTCTCGATCCGCACGGCGCCGGGCGGCAGCCGCAGCTTGGCGCCGTCGAGCTCGCTGCGCCACGCCCGCTGCGCCGCGGCCCAGCGCAGGTCGAAGCGATTCTCCGCGGCGGCCTCCGACATTCCGCACGGGTCGCTCTCCGATAGGCGCGACAGGGGGATCGTCACAAACGCACTGTGCGACTCGCCCGGCCCCAGCTCGAACGGGAACTCGATCGCCGCCGACGCGAGCCGCCGCCGATCATCGGCGCCCTGCCCCTGCGGCAGCCGGCCGAGCGCGAGGTGCTCTACGATTTCGCCCTCGTCAGACGCACAGGCCGCAAATTTCGCGAAGCGCGTCCACGGCATGACGGGCGACGACCCGCACAGGATGAGCTGGTCGTTCTGCACAATGCTCTCCACCGCCGCGACGCCGCCGGTCAGGTTGAGCTCCTGCCACGGCGGCAGCACCTGAAACGGCCGCAGCGCGAGCATCAGCCGTGCGCTGCACGAAGCCGCTCCCGTGTTGCGAAGTTGATAGCGCGCGATTACGCGGCTTGCGTCCGGCGCGCCGTCGACCATTGCGCGAATCTCGAGTTCGAGCGGGCCGGCCCGCCACGTCACGATCGGCGTGGGCAGATCGTTTTCGACCAGGCGCTGCGAGATCTCCGCATCGGCCCAGGTCAACAGCCTGCCATCGAGCAGCACGAATGGTTCGAGCCGCGCGCCGCCGCGGTCGAGCTCGATCGCGCCGGCTTCGTCCATCAGCGCTTCGCGGCGATCGGCCGCCACTCCCAGCACGGTCCAATACTGCTGCTCGCCGAGAAAATAACGCGGATATCGGCCGCGCGGGCTTTCGCGGGCGATTCTCTCAAACATCCGATTCTGCGACGCGCCGAGTTCGGTGTCCAGAACGCGCAGCCGCGTCACCTCCGCCGCGCCGCCGCTCGCCGCCGCGCCGAATGTCACGCGCACCTGCCGCGCCTCCGCGTCCGGCAGGGCGATCCACGCCCGTTCCGGCGGAGTCCGCGTTGCCGAGAACGCCGTCCCCCAGGTCGCGCCGTCCGCGCTGGTCTGCACGTCGATCGACTGCGGCCGATTTTCGTCGCTCCACTCGATCGCCAGCCCGCCGATCTCGCGAACCGCGCCGAGATCCAGGCGAACGAGCGACGCGCCGCTCGCGGCGCTCTCCAGTCGCCCATCCTCGGGCAGCACGCCGGCATCGCGTTCGCGCCCGTCCGCATCCGTCAGAAAGACGCGCGGCAGCGCCGAGGCGGACGTCGCCGGAGGAAGGCGTTCGAATTCCACGCGATCGAAGTCGATGCAGCCGGCGCCGCCTTCCGCCGCGGCCACGGCGATCTCGATTGCGCTCAGCCGCGCGAGTTTCTCGCCCGGTTTTGGCCCCCACGCGAATTGAAACTGCCGCGCGCGAGTACGCAGGTCGGTCCACTCGGCCGGCGGCGCGAACGCGCGGCGATTGAGCCACCACACGTTCTCGCCGCTCGGGTCGATCAGCTTGAATTCGAGATTGTTCGGCGGCCCCGCGCCGCGCAGCCGCAGCGTAAAGCGGTAGTTCTCGCCGAGCGGCAGATCGACGTCGCGGCGCAGCACGCAGAATCCGCCGCCGGTGAATTCGTATTGGAGCCGCAGCGCTCCGGGCGCATCGGGCGAAACGATCAGCGACGCGCGCGTGCCGTCCGACGCGATGAGTTTCCACGAGTCCGCCGCGTCGAACTCGTCCGCCCAGTCGGGCGGCGCCGCGGCGAACCCCTTGCCGCAGAGCGCCGCGAGCAGCGCCGCCGCCGCCAGTCGGAGAGGGAACATGTCGCCTTTCAGCGCTTCGCGCCGCACGATTCGCGGACCACCAGCTCGGGCTTGAGCACGACGCGGCAGGGCGTCCGTTTCGGATCGGCCAGCCGCTGGCAGAGCAGATCGATCGCCCGCGCGCCCATCTCGGACATCGGAACGCGCACCGTCGTCAGCGCCGGGCGCGTCATCCGCGCGACGCGCGTGTCGTCGAACCCGACCACGCCCAGATCGCGCGGAACAAGCACGCCCGTCGCCGTCACGGCCGCAACGACGCCGGCCGCCATTTCGTCATTGGCTGCGAAGACGCATGCGCCCGCGCCGGCCCAGCCGAAGGCGTTCTGCGCGGCCAGCATGTAGGCCGATTCGTACTGATAGTCGAGGTGGAACACGTCGCGCGGGGCGAGCGCCAGCCCCGCCTGGCTCAGCACTTCGCGACAGGCGTCGAGCCGCGCGATCGTGTCGAGGTTCGTCTCCAATCCGCCGACGAAGATGACGCGCCGCACGCCGTTTTGCACGAGATGCTGAAGCAGCGCAACGGCCCCGTGCCGCTGGTCGATGACGACGCTGTCGTGCGCCACGCCGTCCACGTCGTCGTCGAGCAGCACGAACGGAACGCGGAAGCCGCGCAGCTCCTGCTGCACGCGGTCGTTGACCTCGGACACCATGATCGCCAATCCGTCAACGAGCGAGCGCTGCCGGAGCGCGCGCAGCAGCGATTGGCTGTCGTCGCCGTCCTGCGACGAGGAAACGAGCAGGTTGTATTCCATCGCGCGGGCCTGCGCGTTCGCGCCGCGAATGATCTCGGAATAGAACTCGCCGTGCAGATCCGGGAGCACCAGCCCGACCAGCTCGCTGCGCCGAAGCATGAGCCCGCGCGCGAATGCGTTCGGCTGATAGCCGAGCTCGCGGATGGCGCTCTCGACGCGGCGGCGCGTCCGCTCGTTGACGAGCTCGCTGCGGTTGAGCACGCGCGAAACGGTGCTGATCGAAACTTCCGCCCGTTTCGCTACGTCGGCGATGGAAACGGACATGGCTGGCGCGCTCCTCTATGGGCTGCGGCACTTTCGGTGCGACCGCGATTGACAACGCTTTCAGTCAAGCGTACCTTCGCGGCCATGCGCTGTCAACATCTTGCCATTGCGGCAGTTGTGTCAATGTGGGCGACCTGCCCGGCCGACGCCCAATCACGCCCCGCCGATCGCGACATTCTGCGCTCCGCCGAGACGCAGGCCGCCGCCCGGTTCCGCCCGTCGCCCGACGACGACGCATTCCTGGAACGTGTGCAGCGCGGCTGTTTCGACTATTTCTGGAAGGAGGTCGGCCAGCCCGCGCAGCTCGCGCGCGACCGCAAGAAAGCGCCGGTCGCCAGCATCGCCGCGGTTGGCTTCCAGCTTGCGGCGCTGCCGATCGGCGTCGAGCGCGGCTGGGTGACGCGCGACGCGGCGCGGCAGCGGGCGGAGCGCGTGCTGCAGTCGCTCGCCGCGCGCAAGGACAACCGCAAATTCGGCGTGTTTCTTCATTTTCCGGACATGAACACGGGCGGACTTTCGCACGAAGGCTTCGAGATTACGGCGAGCACGGTCGATCACGCGCTGTTCCTTTCCGGTGCGATCGTCGCGTCGTCGTACTTCGGCGGAGACGTCGCGAAAATGTGCGATGCGCTCATCGCCGAGACCGATTGGCGCGCGTTCGCCGTCGCCCCCGGCGGGTTTCTGTCGATGGGTTGGAAGCCCGACGACCCGGCCAAGCTCGACGGCCCCGGAAAGTTCATCGAGTGGCACTGGTATCTGGCTTCGGACGAGGAACGGCTGATTTACCTGCTCGCGGCCGGCGGTCCGGTCGAGGCCCGGTCCGTCGCCCCGGAGCTGTACTACAGACTGCGCCGCACGATCCAGCAGCACCAGCAGATGCCGCCCTATGTCGTGTCCTGGCCGGGGACGCTCTTCACCTACTTCTTCAGCCACTGCTACGTCGATTATCGCGCGCTGGGGGTTGATGATCCGGCGGCGCTGGGCGTCGATGCGCCGCGCGTCGACTGGTTCGAAAACTCGCGCCGCGCCGTTCTGACGCACCGCCAGCGCTGCATCGAGCAGGCCGGGCGATTCAAGACGCTCTCTCCCGAACGCTGGGGGCTCAGCGCGTGTGCGGCGCGCGACGGCTACATCGTGCCGCAGGTCAAGCCGAACTTGAGCGATCAGGACGAGTGGTTCGAGGGCACGATCGCGCCCTACGCGGCGGGTTCGGCCGTTGTCTTCACGCCGCAGGAAAGCATCGCGGCGCTGCGCGCGTTTGCGGCGCTGCGCGATGCGGAAGGCAAGCCGCTGGCGTGGCGCGATCCGTCCGAAGGCGGCTACGGCTTCGTCGATTCGTTCAATCTGGATCAGAAATTCGCGAGCGACGACTACACGGGGATCGATCAGGGACCGATGCTCCTGGCGATCGAGAATCTGCGCAGCGGGTTGGTATGGAAGCTGTTCATGCAGCATGAATCAGTACGGCGCGGGCTGACGCGGCTCCGCCTGCGGAACCCCGGCGGCGAGTAGCGCGCGGCGAACCTGCTGCGCGCCTCGGCAGCGCGGCAGGATTCGCAGCGCGAGCGGCTTCGGGACGGAGTTTCGTGCATGTCGGAGTTCGCCATCTCGAAGTTGATCTACGCCCCGCTTGCGCGCGTGTTTTCGCTCTTTTCGGATTTTGCCCAGGCCCCGCAGCGCGTCCGCGGCATCGTTCGCATCGAGATGCTCACGCCGGGGCCGATCGCGCTCGGCTCGCGCTTTCGCGAGACGCGCATCATGTTCGGGCGCGAGGCGAGCGAGGTGATGGAAATCTGCGCGTGGGCGCCGGACAGGCACTACACGATCGGCTGCACGAGCTGCGGCTGCCGAATTGAGACCACGTTTCGGTTTCAGGTCGAGGAATCTCGCACGCGCGTGGACGTGTCGCTCGTCGCGCGGCCGCTGACGTTCGCGGCCAAGCTGATGTCGCCGATGACGGCGATCATGATGGGGCCGCTGATGCGCAAGTGCGTGGAGCAGGACGTGGAAGATCTGCGCACGATCGCGGAATCGGACGCAGCCGCGGCGCGATGAGAACGGTGCGCGGGGCGGAAGCGCGCCGAATTGGACCGCAGCCGCCCTCGGCTGCATTGGGAAGCGACGGAGCCACCGAGCGACGAAGCCACGAAGGCAAATGCGATCCGAACCCCTCACGCCAGTCAGGGGCCGGCCGGAATGCTGAATGCCGAATGATGAATGCTGAAGTAAGAGAATCCGAACCGCCTCTTCGCCCGGCAGGGCGCGCGATGGTTGCCAGGCGTTTCAACGCCTGGACCCGAGCGCAACTTGTCTCTCTTCTTCTTTCCGCCCGGTAGGGCGGACGAGCGCACCT
>CAZHIE010000211.1:0-6720 GCA_964532435.1 uncultured Planctomycetales bacterium | reverse complement strand
CGGGTCCAGGCGTTGAAACGCCTGGCAACCATCGTGCGCCCTGACGGGCGAAGAGCGAAATGCAGCCGAGGGCGGCTGCCCTCCAATTCGGCCGCTCACTGGCGTGAGAGGCTCGGATACGCCTGTTCCCCAATCCCTAATCCCCAATCCCCAATCCCCAATCCCTCTTCCCCTCCTCTGGCGCCTCACTCGCGTGAGAGGCTCGGATTCTCTTACTTCAGCATTCAGCATTCGGCATTCAGCATTCCCACCGGCCCCTCACTTGCGTGGTGGGTTCGGATTTTCCAATCCCCGCTCCCCAATCCCCAATCCCTGCTCCCCCCGATGCTCACCGCCGCGGCGGGCCCTGTGTTTCGCCCGCGCCCAGCATGCGCTCCTGCGCCAGCGGCAGATGCACGCGAAACTCGGCGCCGCCCTCGGGCGGGGATTGGATCTCGATCCGGCCGGAGTGTTCGTCGACGATCTTGCGCGCGACGGCCAGGCCGAGGCCCGTTCCGGCGTGGCCCTTGGTCGAGTGAAACGCCTCGAAAATGCGCTCGCGCTGCTCGGGCGGCACGCCGGGGCCGTTGTCGGCCACGACCAGCAGCACTTCGCGCCGCTGCGCGTCGAAGCGCGTGCGGACGTTGATGACGCCCTTGCCGCGCGGCACGGCGTCGATCGCGTTTTCGAGGATGTTGAGCGCGACCTGATGCACGCCCTCATAATCGAGCGGCACGGGCGGCACACTGTCGTCCAGATCGGTCAGCAGCACGACCTGCGAATCGTCGGCCTGCTTCTGCACGAGCGAGACCACGTCGTCGACGATGCGGTTGATCTGCACCATTTCCAGCCGCGGCTCGCGCTGCTTGCTGAAGGCCAGCATGTTGAGCATCAGGTTGTACGCGCGGTCGAGGTTTTTCTCGACCATGCGCCAGCCCTGTGACGTGACGGCGAAATCGCGCCGGTCCAGCCCGCGCTGCACCACGTCCGCCCCGCTGCGCATGCCCTGCAGAATGTTCTTGATGTAGTGCGACAGGTACGCGACCGTCTCCCCCGCCGCCGCGAGACGCTCGCGCTGCACCTGAACCTGCACCAGCCGCGCGTTTTCGACGGCCAGCCCCGCCTGCGCCCCGATGGCGGTGATCAGCCGCAGTTCGTGCTCGTTGTACGTGTGGCGCGTGACGGCGCAATCGAGGTGGATCACGCCGAGAATCTGCTCGCGCGCCAGGATCGGACAGCAGATTACCGAGCGCATGCCCAGGTTCTGCACGCTCTTGCCGCTCTGAAAGCGCTTGTCCGCCACGACATTCGAGCAGAGCACGCCTTCGCGCAGGTTTACGACGTGGTTGATGATCGTCCGCGACACGATCACTGACTTGCCGTCTTCCTCCTCCACGCCGCGCCGGCCGCGATAGCGCACCACTTCCGGCAACAGCTCCGCCGTCGGCTCGTCACGGACGAAGATGACGCCCCGGTCGACCTCCACCTCTTCGAATATCAGGTCGAGAACGCGGGCCAGAAGCTGCTCCGGCGGAAGCAGCGAACCGATCACGTCGGTCAACTGACGCATCACGTTCCACGCCTTGACCGCGTACGCGGTTTCCGGCGCGGCCATGACGATGCTGTCCTCGTTGGACGGGACGCTCGCCATGATCGCGGCGTCGACGGCCCGGCTTCCGGCGTCGAGCGTGACAAGATCGGAGGGAATGCCCCCGCCGGCGTATTTCTGCGTCGATTCGTCGCCGCCGTAGACGAGCAGCGTGCTGCCCAGGCGGATCTGGTCGCCGTGCTTGAGGCGATGCGGCTTCTGAATCCGCACGCCGTTGACATACGTGCCGTTGGCACTGTTGAGGTCGGCGATGATCCAGCCGTTTTCGCTCAGCCGCAATTCGGCGTGGCGGCGGCTGATGGTCTGGTCGGTGAGGGGGATCTGGTTGCTGCCGCGGCCGATCAGGACAAGATCGTCCTCCGTTCGGAGCGTGCGGCCCTTGTCCGGCCCCTGGAGAACGATAAGCGTGGCCACGCGTTTTCCTGCGCGAGGAAGCGAACGAGGTTCGGCGATCGCGAACGTCGACGACAATTCTAAGCTTCCCTGGCGTGGACTGACCACAGCGCCCCCCCGGCATACAAACGGGCCGCGCGAAATAGAGACCGCCCACGCCGGCTGCCCCGCGCGGTGCGGCGCCGGCGAACCCCGTCGTTTTCGCACTTCCAAGCTGCGGCCGCGGGCGGTGCGGCGATGGGTCAGGTCAGCGCGGCCACCATCTGGCGGACATGGCTGGCCTGGAGCCCCTTGGTGGTTTCGTGCATTTCGTATTCAACGGTTTCGCCCTCGCGGAGCGCACGAAACCCGTCGCCCTCGATGTTCGTGTAATGGACGAAGACGTCCTGGCCTCCGGGCCCGACAATGAAGCCGTAGCCCTTCTTCGTGTCGAACCACTTGACGTTTCCCGTGCTCATGCGACCCGACCTCCGCGCTGCGCCTAGATGTGATCGACGGCGCAGAGCGCAGTAATGGCCCGTCCGCCGGCGAGCGCGCGACAAACCGGACGACGCCAGGATTGCCTAATCCCTGGTCCAACACACCCGCGCAGGCCCGGCCTCGTGGCGGAATCCCGGATATGAACCGGCTTTTGCGGGATCGTCCGAATACGGCGAAAATGCTCGGCAGACCCGAAGGCGCCGACTCGCCCCATTATACCCGGCGCGGTCGCCGGCGGTAGCGCATTCTGCGAAATTCCCGCGGACCACAAGATCGTGCGATAATGCCGCCGTTGGCGGGACCGGCGGATGGGCCGTACAGTCCGAAACCGTGGCGGCAAAGCGTTTGCGAAACGGGAGGGCGACCCGGCAACCGGCCGCACGCGACGGCACACGCTCCCTGATGGCGTGGTATCGCGCGGCGGCCCGCACGTTGCCGTGGCGCGGCGAGAGCGACCCGTATCGAGTGTGGCTGTCCGAAACGATGTTGCAACAGACGCGCGTCGCGACGGTCATTTCCTACTACGAGCGATTCCTCGGCGAGTTTCCGACCGTCGCCGACCTGGCGGGCGCGCCGCTCGATCGCGTGCTCCACGCCTGGCAGGGCCTCGGCTATTACTCGCGCGCCCGCAGCCTGCATCGCGCCGCGCGCCAGATCGCCGAGTCGGCCGACGGCGTGTTTCCGCGGACGGCCGAGCAATGGCGGCGCCTGCCCGGCGTGGGCCAATACACCGCCGCCGCGGTCGCGAGCATTACCGCGGGCGAGCCGGTTGCGGCCGTCGACGGGAACGCGAAGCGCGTGATGGCGCGCCTGTTCGGCGTGAGGGAGGAGATTGAGGCGCCGGCCACGAGCGCGAAGTTGTGGCGGCTGGCCCAGGGATTGCTTGATCGCCGCGCGCCGGGCGAATTCAACCAGGCGCTGATGGACCTCGGCTCGCTGATCTGCACGCCACGGCGGCCGCGCTGCGAAATCTGCCCGCTGCGGCGCTGGTGCCGCGCCGCGACCGACGGGACGGCCGACGTCCTCCCGCGCCGGCGGGCGCGGGCGCCGGCGCCGCGCGTGGCCGCAGTCTGCGCGCTCGTCGAACGCGGCGGGCGGTTTCTGCTCGTGCAGCGCCGCCCGGCGGGGCTGCTGGGCGGATTGTGGGAGCTGCCGGGAGTAGAGCTGCGCGACGGCGCGATCGCGGCGGACTCGCTCGAAGGGGCGTTGCGGGATGACTTCGGCGTTCGCGCGCGTGCGGCGGGCCAGCTCGGCGTCGTGGAGCACGCGTTTACACATCGCAAGCTGACGCTGCACGTATTTCGATGTGCGTGGACGAGCGGGCGCATTCGGCTCGCGCGGCACGAGCGCCATGCGTGGCTGACGCCGGCGGAGATCAGTGCGTATGCGCTGGCGACGCTGGATCGGAAGGCGCTGGCGGTCGCGCTGCGCGGGACGGCCCCCCTGCCGTCGCGTTCCACAGGGGCGAAGCAGCGCGCGAAGCCACGATCAGAATTCCCCCGAAAATCGTCAGCACCAGCAGATTCGCGCCAGCCAGCCGCGCCGCGGGGCTCATCCACGCGATAAGACCCACGATCCAGACCACCAGGCCCACCGCGCCGAGTCGGCGCACGCGCGGTGCCGCGGACCCGACAGCCATGAGCGTGATCATCGCGAGCGCGGGAAGCGCCCATACGTAGTAGTACGTCCGCAGCAACGGCGAGAGCACGATCATCGCGACGAGCATCGCGGCCGCCTCGGCCCGCAGCCGCTGAACGGAAAGCCGGGCCGCCGGTTGCCGCATCGCGATCGCCAGCGCGGCCAGCAGCAGGGCCGCGAGCGCCTGTCCGATGCGCGTGCAGAGTTCGAGCGGCAGATTCAGCGGTTGCCACGCTACGCGGTAGGGATGATCCGCCCAGCACAGCCGCGCGACGACGGCGCCGATGGCCTGGTTGCGATGGTCGAGAAAGTGCTCGCGCAGCTCGGGCCGGACGAGCGCTGCCGCCGCGGCGCCGCGAACGTTGTAATCCCACCACTCGCGATGGGCCGCGCGCGTGCCGTCCGGGCCGAGCACGATCAGGCACGGCAGCAACGCGCTCGCCGTAGCGCAAAGAACAAAGCCGCTCGCGGCGGTCCAGCGCCGCTTCAGCAGCAGCCAGATCAGGAGCAGTACGGGCAGCAGTTTCACGAACGCCGCGAAGCCGAGCAGAGCGCCGCCGACGAGCTGCGCGGACACGCCGGCGCGCTTCGACTCGCCCATTTCGTGCGCGCCGCCAATGACGCGATCCGCACCGGCCAGCACCAGCGCGAGGATCAGAAAGCTGAGCTGATTGAACTTCGCCGCCTCGAAAATCATCGGCAGCGACAGGAGCGCCGCAATCAGCACCGGATTCGCCTGCGAAACTTCGCCTGCCGACGCCCAGCGACGCAGGATGCGAAGCGCCCAGCCGAGGCACGCCACCTGGCCGGCCGCCCACAGAATCGCCGCGCTCGTCGGTCCGCCGGCCGCGAGCGGGGCGAGGAGAATCGTCACGGCCGGCAGGTAGAACGGAAGCTGCCGTTGGCGCGCGGCGTCGGGGGCGACGAGCACGGGGTTGAGCTGTCCGCCGTGCGTCCAGGCGTATTCCGCGTCGCGGTAGAAGTGATGAAAATCGAATTCCATGTCGAGCGCGCGGCGCAGCGACACGCCGCCGACCAGTAGCAGCAGCGCGAGCCACGCGATCTTCGCGGCACTTAGCCGGAGGCCGGACACGCCGCCCCCCTTCCCGTCGCCGCGGCCGCACGGTTCGGCGCCCGTGGTGGATTCGGCAGCAGACCCGGATTGCGCAGTATCTGATAGTGCAGCGCGATCAGCGGCGCGGCGGCCAGCGGGATCATCGCCAGCAGAAACCCGCGCGCCTCCCACGCGCGATCAAGCATCGACGCGGGACAAATCGCGATCAGCAGCACCGCCAGGAGCGCCCCGCCGGTCCACGGGTGCTTGCGCCCGAGATGATGCACGCCGGCGGACAGCACGCTCAGCGCCGGCAGCAGCCAGATCAGGTGGTATCGTCGAACAACCGGCATCAGCCACAACATCGCCAGAACAAAAAGCGCCCACTCGACGCGCAGCGCCCACGGCGACAGCGCCGCGGCCGGCCGACGCGCCAGGACGATCAGGCCGACAAGACTGAGCCCCGAAATGGCGGTCGCGAGCAGCCCGACTTGCGCGGTCGGCAGGTTGGCGACGTTCATCGTCTGCGGCGCGGTGTCGTCGTGCCAGCGCGGGTCGTTGTCCCACGTCGTGGCCCAGTTGGTCGGGTGCAGCCAGCGGCTCAGCACCGCGCCGACGCTCTGGTTCCGCCAATCCATTTCGCGCTGGGCGACGATGTTGGCGCGGGCCGACCCACCGACGACCGCGTGCTCGAACCACCCGTGGTATTGCGAGATCGTTTCGGCCGGCCCGAACACGACCGCGTCGGCCGCCGGCCCGAATAGCAGCACGACCGAAATCGCGACCGCGCAAGCCCGCCATTGCCGCTTCAACGCGAACCAAACCACGAGCAGCGCGGGCGTGACCTTCAGCAGCGTGGCCAACCCGAGCCACAGCCCGGCCGCCGCGCTGCGCCCCTGCTGCCAGCACACGAAGCTGCCGGCGATCAGTACCAAAGTAAGCGCGTTGATCTGATTCAGCCGGAATTCCCAGGACCAGAAGAACGCGACCAGGGCAAAAGGAACGATCTGCGACACGGCCCAATCGCGCGGCGGCTGGCCCGAAACATGCCGGCCGAGCATCCACACCGTCGCAAGCATCGCGAGGAGGTTCGACCCGAGCCACACCGCCCCGGCAACGTGATACGGCAGCCAGCCGATGAGCGACAACAGGCGCGGCACAGCCGGCAGATACCAATCGAGCGTGCCGCGCGCCACGACGGTCCCGTCCGGCATCGTGTCATAGGCTGGATCCTGGCAGCCGGTTTCGACGAGCGATCGTCCGGCCTTGTAGAAGTATTCGAAATCGGGCGCTTCGGTGAGTATGCGGGCCCAGCCGGTTCGGCCGAGGCTGTACGCGGCGATTGCGATGAGGGCGAGGCCGGCGAGCCGGACGATGGTCGGAGCGCTGCGGCTCTCGGGCGGCGAGACATGGCGAGGCGGTTGCGCGTCGGGCGATTGCGGCTCTGCCATGGGGCAGATGATCGTGCGAATGCGTGATTCGGGCAACGGGGGCGGACAGAGCGTGGTTGGCAGATGATTTGGCGATGTTTCCGAAACGGGGAGCATCGGCCTCTGGCCGGTGCGAA
>CAZHIE010000210.1:3841-6801 GCA_964532435.1 uncultured Planctomycetales bacterium | reverse complement strand
CGCTGGGATGCTTCGCCCGCGCGACGAACTGACGATCTTTGACGCTGTACGCCGGCCGTCCGTATATTCCCCTGCTTGTCGCCATCGCCGGCGCACGGGGAATCGGCCGTCCCGATTCTCCGCAGTTGGTTCGGGCCCGCGGCCGCGCCGCCGCCCGCGAACACTCGGGGAGTCGGCCATGCCGCTCGCGTACAACCAGCGAACCTGCTATTGCGGGCAGGTCAGCACCAAACACCTCGGCCAATCCGTTCTGCTGTGCGGCTGGGTGGCGACGCGCCGCGACCACGGCGGCATGGTCTTCATCGACCTGCGCGACCGCGAAGGCATCGTCCAGCTCAAATTCAACCCGGAAACCGACCCGACGGCGCACGAAAGCGCCGGCCGCCTGCGCAGCGAGTTCTGCGTCTGCGTCCGCGGCGAGGTCGTGGCGCGGCCGGCGGGCCTCGTCAATCCGAAGCTCCCCACGGGCGAGGTCGAGGTCGAAGTCCGCGAGATCGACATACTCAGCCCGTCGGAGACGCCGCGATTTCCCGTCGAGGACGACAACGGCGTCAAGGACGACGAGTTGCGCCTGGCCTATCGCTATCTCGATCTGCGCCGCCCGGTGATGCAACGGGCGCTGCGCACGCGCCATCGCGGCGTAAAGATCATTCGCGATTATTTCAACGAGCACGGCTTCATCGAAATCGAAACGCCGTTTCTGACCAAGAGCACGCCCGAAGGGGCGCGCGACTTCCTCGTCCCCAGCCGCAAGCACCCCGGCGAGTTCTACGCCCTGCCGCAGAGCCCGCAGCTCTTCAAGCAGCTCCTCATGATCAGCGGCTTCGACAAGTACATGCAGATCGTCCGCTGCTTCCGCGATGAGGACAGCCGCAAGGACCGCCAGCCCGAATTCACGCAGCTCGACGTCGAGATGTCGTTCGTGCAGGTCGAAGACGTGCTCCGCGTCGCCGAGGGTTATCTCGTCCGCGTCTGGAAGGAGCTTCTCGGCGTCGAGCTGCAGCGCCCCTTCCCGCGCATGAGCTACCAGCAGGCCATGTCCGAATACGGCATCGACCGGCCCGACACGCGCTACGACCTCCGCATCAAGGACGTCAGCGACATCGCGAAACGCACCGAATTCAAGGTCTTCACCACCGCGCTCGAGAAGCCCGGCGGCGTCGTGCGCTGCATTCGCCTGCCCGGCGGCGCCAGCATGTCGCAAGGTGAGATCGAAAAGGATCTGACCGAGTATCTCAAAGGCTCCGGCGCCGGCGGCCTGCCCTACCTCAAGGCGCAGAAGGCCGAGCCCGGCGCCGCCGCGGCGCACGGCGAGATCATGTTCAAGACCGGCGTCGCCAAGTTCTTCGCCACGCCCGAATTGGTCGGCGCGCTGTGCGAGCGGACCGGCGCCCAGCCCGGCGACGCCATTTTCTTCGCCGCCGGCCCGGAGTCCGACGTCTGCAAATACCTCGCGTTCCTGCGCGAAGAGCTGGCCCGGCGGCGCGGCCTCATCCCGCCCGGTTTGTGGCATGTGCTCTGGGTGCTCGACTTTCCGCTGCTCGAGTATCACGCCGACGACGGCCGCTACTACGCCGTGCATCACCCGTTCACCGCGCCGATGGACGAAGACGTGCATCTGCTCGAAAGCGAGCCGCTCAAGGCGCGCGCCAAGGCCTACGACGTCGTCGTCAACGGGACCGAGCTAGCCGGCGGGAGCATCCGCATCCACCGCGCCGACGTGCAGTCGCAGATTTTCAAGCTGCTCGGCCTGACCCCCGAAGAGCAGAAGATGAAATTCGGCTTTCTGCTCGACGCGCTCCGCCACGGCCCGCCGCCGCACGGCGGATTCGCGATGGGCGTCGATCGCATGGTGATGCTGCTCGAAGGCCTCGACAGCCTGCTCGACACGTTCGCGTTTCCGAAACTGTCGAAAACGTTTGCCTGCCCGCTCACGCTCGCCCCGAGCCCGGTGGACGACAAGCAACTGGCGGAGCTGCACATCCGTACGGTGACGCCGGCCAAGTGAGGGGGAGGGAAGGGGGGAAAAGGGAACAGGGAACAGGGAACAGGGAACAGGGAACAGGGGAAAGGGGACAGGGAACAGGGGACAGGGGACAGGGAACAGGGAACAGGGAGCAACGAACAGGGAAGAGGGAAGAGGGGGCCGATGGGGGAGCATCGGCCTCTGGCCGGTGCTTCCAGCCGGTTTGGGGGGAGCATCGGCCTCTGGCCGGTGCGGGTTGCCTGCAGCCAGCGTCCGGTCGCACCGACTTCCAGTCGGTGCGGGTTTACTCCGGCCGATCTCGGTCGCACCGGCCAGAGGCCGATGCTCCCCACCTGTTCCCTGGTCTGTTTTCCGTGCGCCCTTTTTCCCCGTTCCCTGTTCCCTGGTCTGTTTTCCCTGTTCCCTGTTCCCTGTTCCCCGTTCCCTGTTCCCTGGTCGCTATTCCCTGTTCCCCGTTCCCCGTTCCCTCTTCACCGTTCCCTTGCCCTCACGCTCCCCCGCCGATCAGCCGATGCACCCCACAGACGGCGCGAGCAAGCTGGGCGCAGGAACTGCCGGGCGCGCCCGCCGCGCCGCCGCCGGAGGAGCGCCAGCCGTGGAAATTGAAACTCGCAAGCAGGGGGAAGTGACGATCATCCGCCTTTCCGGCCCGCTCGACGGCAGCGACGACGGCGAACTGGTCGAGTCGGTCAGCGGCTGCCTGGCCCAACCGGGCTCGCGCGTCGTGCTCGACCTGTCGGCCGTGCCGTACGTCAACTCGCGCGGCCTGAGCCAGCTCGTCCACATCACGGCCCAGGCCAACCTGCAGGAAGGCCGCGTGGTCCTGGCCCGCCTGACGCCTTTCGTCGCCAGCGTGCTCCAGGCCACGCAGTTGGACCGCTTTCTCGCCGTTGCGCGCACGATCGACGCGGCGATGGCGGATGAAGTCAGAAGTAAGAATTGAGAATTCAGAAGTGCGGAGCGCGACCGGCGC
>CAZHIE010000210.1:0-3741 GCA_964532435.1 uncultured Planctomycetales bacterium | reverse complement strand
TCGATGTCGCCGTTGTCCACGCGGTCGTCCTCATTCAGATCCGCGTCGCGCCGGTCACACTCCGGGTAGATCTCCGCATAGAGCACCGGATCGAGCAGCGCCAGCACGAACGCGTCCACGTCGCCGTTGTCCAGCACGTCGTCGCAATTCAGATCGCCGCACACCGCCTGCGTCCGCAGCGTCGAAAGCACGTTCGATTCGCTCAGCTCCGTCACCGTCTCTCCCGAATCCAGCATCGCGAACACGCGCTGCCCCGCCGCCGGCCGCGTCGGCAACACCAACTGCCGGCTGAACCAGCCCGTCGATGGAATGCCGGCAAAACTCATCAGCAGCAGATCCGGCGGCGAACCCGTCCGCTGAAGCTGCCCATCCGGCGAACCGCCTTCTCCGTCGCTCGTGTCGAGGTAGACGCCGATCGTGTAATCGGCCGTCCGACCCGGCGCCAGCACCGACCACGAAAGGTTGGCGACGTTGTGGCCGTCCAGCGTCAGCGCGATCGGCCACAGGTCGACCTCGATCGGCGCGGCTGCGGCGACGAGGTTGTTCGCCTCCGTCGTCTCGGCGAAGCGGTTGTCGTAATCGACGATCGCGATCAGCCGGTCGCCATTCTGCACGCGGAAGGAGTGCAGCAGCGTCTGCACGTTGAAACTGCGCGAGCGGATTCCGGATAACGGCTCGATCACGCTCTGCATCACGATGGAATCGATCGTGTTGTCGTTGTTGCGGTCGATCCCCATCGCGAGCAACGGCGGCGGACTAAGAACGCCCGGCGCGTCCGTGCGGTACGTCAGAATGGCGTTGATCGGACCCAGCCCGCCGTTCCGCACATCCCACGCCAGCGATACCAGCGAAAAATCGAGCGAATACGGCGAGACGGCCGTGTTGTTCAGCTCGCTCTGCTCGTTCACGCGCTGATCGGGATCCAGCCGCAACTGCATCGTGCCTCCGCCGCTCAGATTCGACAGCACCGTCCGGATGTCCGGCGCGATCTGCTGCACCCCCGGCTGCGGCGAGATGCTGATCGTGTACACGATCGTTTCGAATTCGCCGTCGTTGTCGCGGTCGATGCGCAGTTGGAGCAGCGCCAGCGGAATCCGACTCGGCGCGTCCACCGAGTAGACGATCCGCGCCAGCGTCTGGAGATCGGTCTGGACAATCTGGAATGCGAGGATCGAAAGATCGACGCGCAGCGACGAAAACGCCGCATTGTTGCTTTCGTCCGACTCGGCCACGCCATTCTGCGGGTCGATGCGGGCCATGACGCGCTGGCCGTGCTGGATTTCCCGGCTGCCCAGCCCGCCGGTCACATCCTGCGTGATCGTGTGCATCCCGGGCGTGCGGCTGCCCTGCGCGCCGGCGAAAGTCGCGTCGGGCTGGCCGTCGTTGTTGACGTCGATTCCGAAGTCGATCGAGTACCCGCGCTCCGGCGCCGCGGCGGAAACGCTGTAGGTGAACGTGAGCATTACCTGCGTCCCGCTGCGCTCCAGCGTGAGCGGGCCGGCCTGAAGGTCCACTTGCGCCGCGCAGCGCGACGCGCACAGGGCGACGACGATCGCCAGCGAGCGGGAACGCCACGCGCTCGACCGGCGCCCGATTCTTCGCGTAATCTTCACAGAGAACTCTCCCATGCCGCCGCGCGGCGCGATTCGTGCGAACACGGCGCCGCCCGCCGGCGATTTCCGGAACATCTAGGATTCTGGCGCACTGCGCGCGGGGCGTCCGCCATGCGGGCGCGCGGACCGCGTGCGATCGCGCCGGACATCTCATCCGTATCTATCAACAAGCGCGCGGAGAGACTGCGCTCATCCGGCGGCTGGAATGCGGAATACTACAGTACGACCCTGCAAGCGAATGTATGAGAAAAATATACCGAGTTGCGCAACCCCGATCCGACGCAAGTATAGAACATTCCAACGTCCCAGTCAAACGAGATGTCCGGCGCCCGGACCGCAGGGAGCGGGTGGCACAGCCGGTAGTGGGTGGCACGGGTTTGCAACCCGTGCGAGAGCTGCACCATCGGAGCGAGTTCGCTGCAATTGCTTCGTCGCACGGGTTGGAAACCTGTGCCACCCTTCGCTGCGTCTGCATCGACGCCGACCGCATCCACGCGACTCCGAAAAACGGCGACAACTTCCCCCGCCCACACTGTCACGGAGCCCCTCGATGCCGCCGCCGCTACTTTCGGTGGCTTCTCCTACCGTCTCCCGTCACAATGTCTCCCGGCCCTGGCGAATCGGGAGGACGACCCATGCATCCGCTGCTCGATTGGTTCGATCAAACGGCCGCCGCGCGGCCCGACGCCCCCGCCGCCGCCGACCCGACCCTGGCGCTCGACTACAAGTCGTTCCGCGCCGTCGCCGCCGGACTCGCGACGCAAATCGCAGCCCAATCGACCCGCCCGCGCGTCGGAATCCTCGCGCCCACATCGACCGCCTGCGCCGCCACCCTCTTCGCCTGCTGGTACGCCGGCCGCACGCCGGTACCGCTCAATTTCCTGCTCGCGCCCGAGGAATTGGCGAAGATCGTCCGCGACGCCGACCTCGACCTGATCGTCACGATCGAACGATTCGCCCCGGCCGTCGCGCCGCTCGGCCTCCGCACGCTGCTCCTCGGCGCGCAGACGCTGATCCCCGGCCGGCCCCCCTCCCCCGCAGCCGCATCGGGCGACGTCGCGGTCCTGCTCTACACGTCGGGCACGTCCGGCGATCCGAAGGGCGTGTCGCTCAGCTTCGACAACGTCGTGCAGAACGTGCGCGCCTGCATCGAGCACGTGCGGCTCGACCCGACCCAGGTATTCCTCAGCTTTCTGCCGCAGTTCCACAGCTTCGGTTTCACGGGCATGACGCTCGCGCCCCTGCTCCTCGGCGCCAGCGTTCATTACCTGCCGCGCTTCAGCACGGCAACGGTGCTGCACGCCATCGCCGAGAAAAAAGTCTCCGTGCTGATGGCCGTCGCGAGCACCTGGGCGGCGCTGGCCCATTCGCGCAGCGCGACGCGCGAGACGTTCGCGTCCCTGCGCCTGGCAATCTCCGGCGGCGAGCCGCTGCCCGCCCGCGCGGCCGACGCGATGGAGCAGCGCTTCGGCGTAACCCTGCTCGAAGGTTTCGGCATGACCGAGTCGTCGCCCGTCGCGTCGCTCAACACGCCGTGGGCGTATCGACGCGGCTCGGTCGGACGCGCCCTGCCCGGCGTCACGCTCGCCGCAATGGACGAGGCCGGCCGCCTCCTGCCGCCCGACCAGGACGGCGAACTGGTGATTCGCGGACATTGCGTCATGCTCGGCTACCACAACCGCCCGGACGAAACCGCCCGCACGATCCGCGACGGCTGGCTGCACACCGGCGACGTGGGCCGCGTCGATCGCGACGGCTTCGTCTTCATCACCGGCCGAATCAAGGAGATGATGATCATCGCCGGCGAAAATGTCTTTCCCGCCGAGATCGAGAACGTCCTGCTGGCACATCCGGCCGTGGCCGAGGCGGCGGTGATCGGCGTCAGGGACGACATTCGCGGAGAAGTGCCGGTCGGGTTCGTGATTCTGAAAGAGGGCGCGACGGCCAGCGAGTCGGAAATCCGCGATTTCTGCCGCGAGCGCCTGGCGGGGTACAAGGCGCCGCGGCAGGTCCGCATCGCCGCGGACCTCCCGCGCGGCACGACGGGCAAGATCCTCAAGCGCAAGCTGGTCGTGTAGCGACTTGACGTGGACGGCAGCCACCCCGGCCGATCTTCAGAATGGAGGGC
>CAZHIE010000209.1:4883-6835 GCA_964532435.1 uncultured Planctomycetales bacterium | reverse complement strand
GCCAAGCGCGGTCGCCAGACGTGGCGATTCCCGCGGCCGCGGTGGTATCCTGCCCCGCGGCGGCAGCCCGCAAGCGACCAACGCCCCATCGAAGGAGCCGACGCAGATGTCCAAGCCGAGCGAGCGCCTGAAGGAATTGCAGATCACGCTCCCACCCGTCACCAAGCCGGTCGGCTCCTACGTCCCCGCCATCCGGCACGGCGACCTGCTCTATCTCTCCGGCCAGATCGCGCTGCGCGACGGGAAGGTCGTCCATACCGGGCGCGTCGGCGGCCCGGGCGGCCCCGACCTGCCCGCCGCGCAGCAGGCGGCCCGGCTTTGCGCGCTGAACGCGCTCGCCGTGGCGGCCGACGCGGCCGGCGGCGTGGACAATCTCGCGGGTGTGCTGAAAGTCGCCGTCTATGTCGCCTCGCACGAGGGCTTCGTCGAGCAGCACAAGGTCGCGAACGGGGCGAGCGATTTTTTGGGCGAGGTGTTTGGCGAGGCCGGCCGACACGCGCGGGCCGCCGTCGGCGTTGCCGAACTGCCGCTCAACTCGTCGGTCGAGGTCGACGTGCTCTTCAAACTCAAGTGAAACGGCCATCCGCATGAGCGTGGAAGCAGGGCACGGCGCCGGCTCGATCGGTATCGACGTTGGCGGCGCGAGCACGCGCGTGGCGCGCGTCGCGCCGAATGGGCGCATCGAGGACTTGCGCGTCGCCCCCACACCCGCCGGCGGCGACCCGGTCGCGCTCGGGCGGCTGTTGCGCGAGCAGGTGACGAGCCTCGGCCACGCGTCGGCGGCGCAGCCGATCGGAGTCGCGCTTCCCGGCGCGCGCGACGCGGCGACGGGCCGCATGTTGCGCGCGGTGAACCTCCCGCGGCTGGAAGGGCTGCACGTCGAGAGCTGGCTGCGCGAAGCGCTCGGGCGCGAGAGCGCCATCGACAGCGACGCGAACGCGGCGGCCTGGGCGCAATGGTCGGCGCTCTCCGCGGGCGCGGGCGTCGCGCGATTCGCCTACCTCACGCTCGGCACGGGCATCGGCGGCGCCGTGATTCTCGACGGCGAACTCGTTCGCCACACGCGCGGCGGCGCGGGGCACTTCGGGCACTTGATTGTGGAAAGCGGCGAATGTGCGGCCGCGTGCGGCTGCGGTTCGCGCGGCTGTCTGGAGACGGTCGCCAGCGGCCCGGCGCTGGCGAACGCCGCGCCGCAAGATCGAGATCGCGCGGCCCGCGCGCTGGCGATTGCGATCGCCAACATCAGCCGCATCTACGCGACGCAGTGCGTCGCGCTCGGCGGCGGCGCGGTCGAACATGCTGATTGGCTCATCGACGCGACCCGGCTGGCGCTGGCGCCGCTGCTCGGCCCGCTCGACGATCCGCAATTCCGGTTGACTCGGGCGCCGCTGTCGAGCGACCACGCCGGCGTCATCGGCGCCGCGCTGCTCGCGCGACGCGCCGCTCGGCTGGACCGTGCCGCCGCGATGGGATAACGTCGGCGGCGAAGCGCGGCGCGCCGCCATCGGCGCTGGCGCGCCGGGCGTGCAAAGATCCCTTCGATTCGCGAGGAGCGACTTCGTCATGGTCAAGCTGATCGCTGTCTATAAGAAGGCCGCCGATCCCGCTGCGTTCGACCAGCATTACTACGGCATCCATGCGCCGCTGGCCGCCAAGCTGCCGGGCCTTCGCAAAATGACGCTGAACAAGATTGTCGGCGCGCCGATGGGCGAACCGCGCTACCATCTCGTCGCCGAGCTTTGGTTCGACGACATGCCCGCTCTGAAGACCGCGCTGCGGAGCCCCGAGGGCGCGGCGACGGCAAAGGACGTGATGAGCTTCGCCGGCGACCTGATCCACATGATGATCGCGGAAGTGGAAGAGCGATAATTGGCAAGAGAGAGCGGTTTTTTCGGCGGGGCAGGCGCGCTTTTTTCCGACACAGAATGCAGCCGGGGGCGGCTGCGGTCCAC
>CAZHIE010000209.1:0-4783 GCA_964532435.1 uncultured Planctomycetales bacterium | reverse complement strand
GAATGCAGCCGGGGGCGGCTGCGGTCCAGCGTTACGGCCGCACGCCCTGCTGATACGTGAACCGACAGACGCCTTGCGCGTCGGTGGACAGCTCGCCACGCCCGCCCGGCGGTACGCGCTCCAGCCATTCGGCCAGGCGCTCGCCGGCCGGCCCCTCGTCGCCCTCATGTGGCTGCGTCTGGAGCAGCCGCACGATTCCGGCGGCGATCCAGGCGTGCGTTTCGCGCACGAGTTTTTCGCCTTCGCTGCGGGTCAATTCGTCGGCAACGGCGCGGAGCACGTCGACCGGCCCGGTCGATCCCATCTCCAGCATTCGCGGATCGATCTCGCCGCGCAGGCGGTAGCCGGACCGCACCGCGACGCCCCAGTCGCGCGACAGGCTGGTCGCCTGAAAGCGCGCCGCGACGCGCTGGTCGCGCGAGAGGAGCAGGACGATGGCGTCGGTGCGTCCGAGCCGGCTGGTCTTCAGATAGCAGATGCCGAGATCGGTTCTGCGGGCGTCTTCCTCGACGAACGCGCGCTCGTATTCGCGCCGCTCCTGTCCGATTTTCAGTCGGTGATAGCTCAGGTCGGTGCAGCCGCTCAACACGGTCAGCGCCGCGAGCGCCGCCGCGAGCGCGAATCGGGCCTGCGCCTGGCGCGTCATTCGGGGGTTTGACATGGCCGGGCATGATGTGGGCGCCAGCGGCGGGGCACAAGCGCGGGGGAATCATGGACCGGCGGGGTTGGCGATTGCGCGGCGCTTCGGCGGGGAACGAGCGGTCGGCTTTTCGCGTTTCCGAAATTTTGCTTGGAGCTGGACGCCCGATCCGGTAATATGGAAAATGCGCAGGGGTCGGCTGGCGTATTTCCGCGGAATCCCATTCTGCGGCCGGCTCCCCCACCCGGTTCACAATCTAGGGAGTTCGATATGGGTGCGACACGTCACGGAATCCGTGGTATTGCATTGTGTTTGGGCGCGGGGGCGGTGCTTTCGGCGTGCGCGCTGGCGCAACCGGCCAACAACGACTGTGCGAACGCGATCCCCGTCATCGACGGCGGCTCGTACAACGGCACGCTCACGGGCGCGACGCGCGACGGCGCGGGCACGTGCGGATCCTCGGGCAACAGTCCGGACGTGTGGTACGTGTTCACGGCGCCGTACGACGGCACGCTGACGGTCGCGACCTGCGGCGGCGCGTCGTGGGACACGGTGCTGGGCGTCTGGGACGAGTGCCCCGGAACGGGTACCGAAGTGAGTTGCAACGACGACTCATGCGGTCTTCAGTCCACGGTTTTCGCGGTCATTTCCAACGGCGAAGACTACTTCATCCGCGTGTCGTCGTTCAGCAACGGCGCGGGCGGCCCGTTCACGATCACCGTCGATTCGACCGAGGGCGGCGGCGGCGGCACCGGGGCCGACGTCGTCTATTCCGATTGCGGCGACGTCACCAACTGGGGCAACGTCGGCGGCATCTACGCCTACTCGCTCGCGACGGCCACGTGCAACATCGGCACGGCCAACCTTCAGTGGGGCAATTCGTGGCAGGGCACGCCCGAAATGGCGATGAACGCCTATCGCCTGCACAACGGCCGGCTGCTTCAGATCGGCCAGGGCTGGTGCAAGCAGGCTTGCTGCGCCGCGGCCGGCAGCGGTTGCGGAATTCCGTGCAACGGCGTCGGCGGCAGCATGTTGGGCATCGGCTGTCGCGACATCTACTCCTCCGGCTACAACGGCGGACAGAGCCGCCTGGCGCCGCGCAGCGCGGCGAACGCGTTCACCGGCCAGTTCCCGACCGCCCCGGGTCAGTCGGGCGATGCCATCTACAAGCGTCTCCAGATTCCGGCGACCGACCTGAACACGGCCTCGTTCCCCGGCGCTCTCTACTTCGTCGAGGGCCAGTACCTCGCGCATGACGAGTCGCCGGAAAACGCATGGAACAACTGCTCGTACAAGCGCGCCACGGTCGGCGCGGGCGGCGCCCTCGCGATGGCCGGCGCGATGAACCTCGGCATTCCCGCGATCCAGGCGTGGCGAGATCACGGCGGCGGCGTCGGCGTGCCCGACACGCGCGTGACGATCAGCAACGTGGACGTTCCGGACGAAGGCCGCTTTGTCGCCGCGTGCAAGGTGACGGACAACGGCAACGGCACGTGGACATATGATTACGCCCTTTACAACATCACGTCGGACCGCAGCGGAGGCGCGCTGTCCGTTCCGAAGACGACGGGCATCAACGTGAGCGGCGTCGGCTTCCACGACGTGAACTATCACTCCGGCGAGCCGTACGACAACACCGATTGGTCGAGCGTGGTCGACGCGAACAGCATTCGCTGGGCCAGCCCGCAGACGTTCCAGCAGAACCCGAACTCCAACGCGCTGCGCTGGGGAACGATGTACAACTTCTGGTTCATCGCCGATCGTCCGCCGGTCGACGGCCAGGCGACGCTGGAGCTGTTCAAGCCGCACACGCCGCAGGACGTGCAGTTTGCGGTGAAAGTGCCGCAGCCGCCGCCGAGCTTCCCGCTGGGCGACGTGAACTGCGACGGCGTCGTGGACAACGGCGACATCGACGCATTCGTGCTGGCGCTGACCGACCCGGCCGCCTACGCGACGCAGTATCCGGATTGCAACATTCTCAACGGCGACACGAACCAGGACGGCAGCACGGACAACGGCGACATCGACGCCTTCGTCGCGTGCATCCTGAACGGCGGCTGCGTATAGCGAATTGCGCAGCGACGGCGCGGGTCGGATCGACCCGCCCGTCGGCGGCGCGTCGGGATTGCGTATTTCCGCACAGCGCCTCGCACTCGGCTGAACCGTCGCGTGCGAGGCGCTTGGTTTTTGCCCGCCCCGCGGCGCGGGCGACGCAAATCCGCCATTGCGAGCCCGCAATGGCAGACTGGAAACGACAAATTGTCATTGTCCCGACGGCTGGGGAGAGTTAGGCTACGTGGTGCAAGCGGCCCGAGAGGGCATTCTATCGATCCGGCCGGCGCTGCGATGCGCGCGGCGGCGGCCGGCTGATCCGTGTGTGTTGGCAAGACTCCCGTCCGAACGAACATGTTCTCGTCGGTTGTGCTCGGGTGAGCCGGGAATCTGGAAGGAGCGTGCGATGACAAAGTGGACGCAGAAGGGCCTCAGTGCCGCGCTGGCCTGTGCGCTCGGGGCGGCGGGTGGATCGCTGGCGCTGGCGCAGGCGGTGAATGACGACTGCGCGGGCGCGATCCTCGTGTCTGAGGGAACGGTTTCCGGCTCGCTGGCCGGCGCCACGCCGACCGACGACGGCCGCGACGACGCCGACGCGCCCAACGACCTGTGGTATCAATACCTCGCGCCGTTCGACGGCGTGCTTGTGCTGCGCGACGCCAACGGCGAGCGCAACTTCGACTTCGCCATATGGAGCGCCTGCCCGCCGCGCGGCATCGAGCTCACCTCCAGCGTGCGCGACCTGATCGAAATCCATCCGGCTGCGGTCGATGTGCTGGCCGGCCAGCTTTACCACATCCGCATCATGAACCGGGTCGATCGGCCGGAAAACTTCGACCTGCAGGTCGACGTGTTCCCGCGCGTCGATTCGCAGATCGAGCCACCCAGCGGCGACGTCGGCCCGGACGTTCAGTATCGCGACATCGTCGACTACGCCAATCACGGCAACGTCGGCGGCATCCGCGCGTACACGTTCGGCACGGGCACGTGCAACGTCGGCACGCAGAACCTGGCCTGGACCAACACCACGACGCCCGGCGTGGCGTTCAATCTGTTCCGCCTGGCGAACGGCCGGCTTGAACAGATCGGCCTGAGCTTCGCCAAGACGGCTTGCTGCGCCGCGGCCGGCACGGGTTGCGGCATGGCGTGCAACGGCCAGGGCGGCAGCGTTCTAGGCGCCGGCTGCCTCGACGTGTACGGCGCGGGTTGGAACCAGCAGCAGAGCCGGCTGGCGGCCCGTTCGGCGATCAACGCCTGGAGCGGCGCGTTCGCGGGCTACTCGACCGCGACGGGCAACGCGATTTTCAAGCGTTGCCAGGTGATGCAGACCGATCTGCAAACCGCCGGCGCGCTCTATTTTGCCGACGGCATCTATGTCGGCACCGATGACGCGACCAGCGGCAATCGCAACAACAACGCGTCGTATCGCCGCATCGCGGTCAATCAGTCGACGTTCGACCTGACGTCTCAGGGCTCGACCGTGATCGGCTCGCCCGGCATTCTGGCGTGGCGTGCGAACGGCGGTGGCGCCGGCGTGGTCGACACGCGCGTGCTCGACGGCACGGCCGACGTGCCGAGCGAAGGCCGCTTCCACTATGCCCACAAGGTGACGGACCTGGGCGGCGGGATGTACCGCTACGATTACGCGGTCTACAACCTCTCGTCGGATCGTTCGGGCGGGTCGTTCACCGTGCCGATTCCGTTCTTCGCGAACGTCTCGAATTTCTACTTCCACGACGTATTCTATCACTCGGGCGAGCCGTACGACAACACGGATTGGGTCCGCGAGCAGACGCCCAACACGCTGGTGTGGCACAGCCCGCAGACGTTCGCCCAGAACCCGAACTCCAACGCGCTGCGCTGGGGCACGATGTACAACTTCGGGTTTGACTGCGATCGTCCGCCGGTCGACGGCCCGGCGCAGCTCGGCCTGTTCAAGCCGCACACCACCAGCACGATCGCGCTCAACGTGCGCGTGCCGCAGCCGCCGATTCATCACGGCGACATGAACTGCGACGGTTTCGTCGACAACGCCGACATCGATGGCTACGTGCTGGCGCTGAACGATCCGGCCGGCTATGCGACGACGTA
>CAZHIE010000208.1:0-6847 GCA_964532435.1 uncultured Planctomycetales bacterium | reverse complement strand
GTTTATTCTGAAAGAGGAGCGAACGATTCCAGAATACGCGAATTTCGACCGAACTCGCCGGGAATTACGGTAATTCGACTCGATCGTAACAGCTGTCACCATAGACAGTTACTGAATCTCAATTCGGAATTTTGGCGCGCAATGGCGTGAATTCTTCCGCCGAACCTCGCCCCCATAACTGCCGCATAATCAAGCCCTTACGACCGGCTCGCCAGCCCGGGAATTTGTCCGTTTTTTTATGGCGGTCACTATTCGACCCGCCTTCAAACGCCTCTCGAAGCTGCTTCGGCCGCGCTCGCTGCGCCGGCGTCGGACCAAGCACGACACCCGCGAGGCGAATTGGATGCGACGGGCCGACCATGACGGCCGCGGCGTCAGCGGCGTCCGCGGCGTCCGCGGCGTCCGCAATCGTTGTCGGCTGCGTTGGTTGCCCGTCGCCCCGCGCCGCGAGCCGCCCGGAAGCTCGGTCACCCCCGCCAGGCGTGGAGCTGGCGCCCCGAACGGGCGGCGCCAGCTCCGGCGGCGACAGAGTGTCGTGCAACGGCGCCAGGTCCGGCGGCGGCGGCGGTTGCAGGATTTCCGCACCCGGCTTCGGCAGCGGAATCCCCAACTCGCCATATGCCCACGCTCGCGGCACGGCCAGGCCGACCGCCTGCGCGCCGGCGATCAGCGTCGCGATGCGCTGCGGTTCTTTCCGCTCTTCGACCACGAGCGCCAGCTTCGGCGGCGCTACGTCCGCGCCAAAGTTCCACAGACACCACGGCGCGAGCAGCCCCGCATTGATGCTGGCGGCCAGCAGCTTCGCGTCGCCGTTGCGAATGTCGTCGCGGACTTCGCCGGCCAGCGTAGCGCCCGTGCCCTGTTGTGGCAGAGCATTTTGAGCCGTGTCCTGCCCCAGCAAGAGCTTGCTCATCGCGCGCCGGCAGAAGTCCTGAAATTCGGCGTGCGGCGTCGCGCTGGGAAGGTCGTGCATTTCCAGCGACGTGTCGGGCGGCGTGGCCGCGACGCGGTCGGCGGCCAGCGCGATCAGCGTGCGGCAGACTTCCGTAATCTGCGCCGTGCTCATTCCGTCGGCGTACTGGAAGTGCAGAAACGGCAGGCCGTACTTGTCCACCGTCGCGGCCCACTGCTTGAGCCCAAGCTGCGCCGCGAACCACAGCACCGCCACGGCCCGCACGAGCGCGAACTTGCCCGGCCGGCCGCGCGTGGCGTTGTACGTGTGAACGATGAAGCGCCCCGCCTGCGGCGCGATCGGATCGCCCGCCCCGTCGGCCCGGCTGCTGAAAACCGGCTCGCCCTGCGCGTCGAGCGCCCAGTGCCGCGGCTCGACAGGTCGGAAGCCTGTAGGCGTCCAGAGCGGCCGGCCCGTGTCCCACTGGATTTCCGCGGCGGCGTACTGCTGAAGCACGGCCCGCATGAGATATTCAAGCAGCTCATCGAACCAGTCGGCGCCGGCGATCAGCGTCCGAGCCGCGGCGGCGGCTTCAACGCTGCGCGCATCCTTCGCGTCGCCGGGTGCGATCGTGCGCCGCAATCCGAGCACCGCCAGCCGCCGCAGTTGCAGCGTGCCGCGCAGATGGTCGTGCGATTCCTCCATCGCCTCGGCCAGTTCCATTTGCTCGCGAATGTCCCACGTCGCGTTGCCGAAGATCGATTGGATCCGTTGCGGCGTGAGGTTCCGCAGAATCTCGCGCCCGTCCGGAAGCACCTGGTCGCGCTCGAACCGGACCAGCGGGATCGACTGTTCGCGTGGAGCGACGGCCGCCCCTGTCTGCCCGTCTGGGACCGCAGCCGCCCCCGGCTGCATTTCCGGCGGCTTCTCCGCCGCCGGCGTCAGCCCGCGCGAGTCGTGCGGTCCGAAGCTTTGAATCATTCGACTCAGCCAGCCCATGCCACTTACTCCGTCGCTCGCGTCGGCGTCGGCGTCGCGTCGCCCTCAATACGCTGGACCGCAGCCGCCGTCGGCTGCATTCGATTCAATTCGGCGCAGCCCGGTCCTGCCCGCCCAGCGTCGCCGCGCCGGGCTTGCTGTACGTCAGCGGGTTCCGCGCCCCGCCGTTGTAGACGGTCCCGGTGATCTGGATCGTCCGGTTGTCGTTGTTGACAACCGTCACGGTCTGCCCCACGCGCTCCGAGCCCGGCGCGCCCGGAGAAACAGGCGACGGCGTGCTCTCTCGCTCGCCCCTCTGCAATTCCTCCACCTGCTCGATGAATTGCATGGCCGGAAGCACGCCGGTTTTGGCAGCGAAGGCGTCGCGTTTCCGCATGGCCGCCAGCGCCGGCGCGTACTGCGTCGGGTCCGTGACGACGCGCGGGTTGTAGTCGCGCGTAGCAGCGTCGAGTTTTTCATACTCATCGATCAGGCCGCGCAATTTCTCGGCCGAATCTACACCCGCCGGCAGCGTGCCGGCCCGTTTCAGCGACTCGAATGCGTCGTTCACGGCCCGCGTTCTTGGAGGCAGCTTCTCTTCGCCAAGCGCCAGGGCGCGGGCGTGAATGGCGCCGGGCGTTTGCGAGAATGCCTGCGCCTCGGCCAGCAGGTCGGCCCCGGTCCCCTGCTGCTGGACCACTTCCAGCGCCCGCCGCGCGGCATCGGGAGAATCGACCTTGGCGCCGCGCATCGAGAGCACCGCGAGCTGCGCCGCCCCCTCGACGTCGCCGATGCCGGCGGCCACACTCTGCGCGGCGACGTTCCGCGAAACGTCCGCCGGAAGGCCGAACCGCTCGCGAAGCTTCACGTCGAGCGCGTTGGCGGCGTTGACATTCTCAGGCGTCGCCGCGCCGCTCTTGGCCAGCTCCGCGGCAATGCTCTCGGCCTGCGGAAGCCGGGACATGTTGGCCTCATCCAGCGCGGCATTCATTTTCTGCTGCTGCTCGACGGCCTCTTTGATTGAGGCAGAAAATCGCTGATACAGCTCGATGCCAACCGTCACGACGGCCAGCGCGCCGCCGAAGCCGAGCAGAAGCTTGCCGCCCGTTCCTGCCAACGCGATGACGTTGGAGAGCTGGCTGACAAGCCCGCCGAACTGCCCGCCCAGCAGCCCGACCACGCTGGCCAGCCGCTCTTTGTTCTTCAGCAACTCGTCGGTCGCGCTGGCGGCCTGTTTCGTCTGCGGCGCCAGCCTTCCCAGCGCCGCGACTTCGCGCTGCAATTGCTCTTCGAGCCCCAGCGTTTCCTGCCCGGCCGCCTTGCGTCGGCCGATTTCGCCGATGAGCTGCTGAAGCCGGGCCGCGCCGCTTTCGACTTCGCTCAGGTCGAGCGAATACTTCAGAATCTCCCTCGGTGAATCGCTCATGCCGCACCGCCATAGCCCGATCGGCCGCGCTCCGCGTCCAGACAGCGGCCCACGGTTTCCCGCAGCTCGCTGTTGACGGCGAGCAGCCCGCCTACGGTCCGGTTCTGTTGCTCCAGCGTGACGGCGATCGTCGGGAACGCCGCGGCCATTCCCGCAAGCATTGCGAGCGTGCGGCGGCGGAGCTCTTTCGCCCACACAACCAGCCGCAGCGCCTGCGCCGGATCAAGCGGGAAGCCCGCCCGGACCTGAATTTCTAGGTCGTCAAGCTCGCGGTCGCTCAGCGTCGCGACCGGTCGGCCGGGCGCGTTGTCGTCGTCGGCCGGGATGTTGGAAGCGAATTCGTTGCCGTCCATGTGATGCACTCCGTTGCCGTCCATCCGCCGCCGGGCGTCCGTGCCCGGCCCGTGCGGCGGCGCGGGCATCCCTGCCCGCGCCGCACCGGGAAGCTCCACCGCTAGTCGTCGTCCTGCTCCGTGCCGATCGTGCCGATCGGGCCGACTCCGGGCGCCGTCCATTCTTTCCGAACGCCGGCGGCCATCGCGGTCGGAACCATGCAAGACTTTTCTTCGCGGCCGAAGAGAAGCTTCAGCTTGCGGTCGATGTCCAGAGCGCGCTTGAGTGCGGCCTTGCAGCCGTTTACTTCAGAATTGGCAAGCGCGATCCGGGCTTCCCCATCATGGAGTGCAGTCTTGAAGCGCTCGGCGTTCGCCGCCTGATCGCGCAGGATTCTCTCATACTGCCCGTGCGCCGCCGCGGCATTGCCCTCCGCCGCAACGAGCGTCGCCGCGTGCGCCTCACAGCCGCGCTGCTCGGCGTGCAAAGCGATCGCGCGATCTGCGACGGCCCCGCCGATGCCCAATGCTTTGCACAGACTGACCACGCGCGATTCGTCCGCCGCCGTAAGCGTCGCCTTGCCGCACAGAGCCTCAAGCTCCGCAGCGGCCTGCTCGCGATTCACGTCGATGAGTTCCGAGAAACGTCCCATTTGATTTGCATCCTTCCTGCCCGCCCCGCGGGCGTCGCATCCCTGCCCGCGATGCGGGCCTTGTGCTCGTTGCTCCGCGCCGCGTGCCGCGGCGCGGCGCGTCTACTCCACAGAGAAACCCAGCTCGCGGAATTCGTTTTCGGTCACGCACGGCATCCCGAGCAGCCGGAGTGTTTCGCCCACCCACGTGCGTTCTGAACAGGCAACGCGATTCGTCTCGCGCGTCCGGGCAAAGCACGCGCGGCTGGCCGCGATTATCTTTTCGCGGCGCGGCGTTTCGCCCCACAGCGCGCGAATCGCCGTCTCGATAGCGACCTCATCCGCCTCGCCCGCGGGCAGATTTAGCAGGCGCTTCGCATGATCCGGCCGCCACAGCGCGGCCTTGATCGCGTCCGCGAGCGGAGCCGAATCCTCCAGCCCCAGCCCGCGGACGAGCTGACGCCAGCCTTCGCTGCGTCCCGGCGGCTCTCCGGCGGCGTCGCCCAGGCCGCGGGCGAATGCGGCGGCGCGGTCCGGCCGGCCGTCGTGGGCTTCGCCGATCGCCAGCTCGTGGACTTCTTGATCGGTGAGTTTTGGCTTGTCGATGCCCCGGAGCAGGCCGTCGACGTACCCGCGCTCCGTTCCGAAAACGACCTTTCCGGCCTGAAGTTCGTCGCGGCGTGCTTGCCGCAGCACCGCCAGAAGTGACTTTCGCGTGTCGTCCATCGTCGCATCCTTGCGTGAAAGTGCGGGCATCCATGCCCGCTGATTCGATCCATCACTCGCCTTGCGGCCGGAGCTCGAAGCCCGTCCGAACGGGCTTCGAGCCGGCCGCGAACATCCTTCGCTTACGTCGGTTCGGCCGGCGCCTGCGGCGCGAGCGTGCCACAGCACGCCGCGAGCACGTCCGTGCCTGCCGGCACAAACGGCCGCATCCATTCGCCCGTCAGTTCAGAGTCGTTTTCGCGCGCCGACTGGAACGCCTTGACGATTGCCGGCGCGTCCGGCCGCGCTGCAAGCATCAGCACCGCGCTCTGTGCGATCATCGAACCGGCGCGGCAAGGACCGTGCGACTGTCGCACGTCAGGCGAGATGCCCGCCGCTCGCGCGAGGCGCCGCATCGCCAGCAACGAATGCCGCGTGAGCACGGCCAGCGCCGCGAGCTCTTGGTGCGGCTCGCCCAGCGGCCTCGACATACCCACGATGCCCCCCCAGCCGAGCAGCTTGCCGCCCTGCTCGTCCAGAAATTCGCCCAGCGATTCCAGCCCCTCCGCCACATCGCGGAGCACATGCGCCATGCCCGCCAGCTCCTGCTCTGTCACGATCACGGGGCAGTCGCGCGCGGCGCCCTCCTCCCACCGTTCGATCGTCGCGACGGCCAGCGCGAGCCGCTCGCTCAGCTCGCCGGCCGCGCCATCCTGCTCGTTCCATGCCTGCACCGGATCGGGCTCCGGAAACACATCGCGATATCCGGCCCGGAACGCGGAAGACTTGCCGGCCGTGCGACCGACGCCGCGCTGCAAGTCGGTCAGCTCCTTGAGCACGTGCCCGACTTCCGACTCTTCCCACTCGTCCCGCGCCGCGCGTTCCCGCTCGGCCTGTTCGCGCTCGCGCTTGCGCATCGCGAATTCGTCGTCCGGGTCGAACTCGTCGGCGTCGTTCGCCGGCGAATCGGCGGTCGGCGCAGCGGTCACTTCATCATCCTGCACGTCGCTGTTGCGTTCGATCGTGTTGCGTTCCTCGATGGTTTCGAGCATGATTCACCTCTCAGGCATCGCACCGGGCCGCGGGCGTTACAGCGCTTCGCGGCCACTCTCTTTTGCCGCCGGGACCATCCCGGCCGCTCGCTCGCTTCCGAGCCCGCCTGTCCGCAGGCGGGTCTTGCTCAGTCGTCGCTACTGAATCGCGGTTTCGCCGGGCGCCGGATCGCCGGCGCCGTCGAAGCGCTTATTGCGGCGGCTTCGCCGTCCACGTCATCCGCGTCGTCGTCCACGCTTTCGCGCCCAAGCCCGTCGTCCTCATCGATAACGGGTGCGGCATGCGCGGCAGCCGCGGCCGCCGGCCCACTCGCCGCCGGCCGCTTCGCTAGCTTTCGCACGCCGGGCTTAAGCATGAGCTGCACGATGCGCAGGTCGTCTTTCGTGACGAGCTCGTATTTCTGGGAGACCTCTTCGGGCTTCACCTGGAGCGCGCGCAGCGCGGACGTCACCGATACCTGTCTCAGCGACGTAGCCGCACCGGTTGCCTTGCTTTTCGCCTGCCGCACAGCGACGCGCTCATCCGAGGCGTCGTCCGCGCGCGGCGCCCGGACTGCAATCCGTAGCGCCCCGGCGTCTGCGAGCACGACCGCCTCACCGTTGATGCCGGCTCGCGCCAGAGCTTCGGCCTGGAGCACAAGCGAGCCGCTGGAATTCAGCCGGCACTCGTGCGCCGGCATCGGCGGCGCTTTTCCCCACGCGCCTTTTTTCACGACGACAAACGCCACGGCTCTACCTCCAGTCGCTCCGCTGCCGCGGAGCGAATTGCCTATCTCACGCGCGCCGATCCGTCGGCGCGATCTTCGCAAACAGCCCTCCACGTTCGCGGG
>CAZHIE010000207.1:0-6878 GCA_964532435.1 uncultured Planctomycetales bacterium | reverse complement strand
GAGCGACGAAGCCACGAAGGGGAATGCGATCCGAACCCCCCACGCAAGTGAGGGGTCGGCGGGAGGCCACGATTCCGCGCCACCAGAAGACCACACGTTGGCGCACCAAAAGCTTGCGCCACCCGTCTTCGCGCGGTCGGCCGACCCGCCGCCGCCGGCGCTGGCTCTTGTGCGCCGCTCCGGCCGCGCGAGGGCGCGGGCCGCCACGCCCGAAACGCGGGTCGGTTTCGCTCGTCGCCGGGAATAAGTATCTTGTGCCCGGCACAATAGGACAGCGCGGCCGTGGCACTTGCGATCCTCGAGTTTGCTCTCGCCGCGATGGTGGTGATCGTCGCCGGGACGTTTCTGGCCCGCGCCGCCGATCGCATCGCCGAACTTACGGGCCTCGGACGACTGGTGATCGGCGGCGTTCTCCTGGCCGGCGCAACTTCGCTGCCCGAGCTGAGCGTGGACGTGAACGCGGCGCTGCGCGGCCTGGACGATCTGGCGGTCGGCGACCTCATGGGGAGCAGCCTGGCCAACCTCATCATCCTGGCAGTGGCGGACCTGCTGACGAAATCGAAGGGCGGCATGTTGTCGCGCGCCGCGGCCCGGCACGCGCTCTCCGGCGCGATGGCCATCGCGCTTACGGCGCTGGCGGGGCTGATGCTCGTTTCGCGGCTCGGAGTTTCTCTGGGCGGCGTCGGACTGGGGAGCACGATCGTGTTCGCGGTGTACGTCATGGGGATCCGGATTGTTGTTTACGATCAGCGGATGGCGGCGCAGGAGACGGCCGTCGGCCCCACCGCGCGTGCGCGAGCGCCGGGCGCGTTGCGTCGCGCCATCGCGCAGTTCGCCGCGGCCGCCGTCGTGATTCTGATCGCTTCCCCGTTTGTCGCCCGGTCCGCCGGCCAGGTCGCCGAGTTGTCCGGGTTGGGAAACACGTTCGTCGGCACGACGCTGGTCGCCGCAAGCACGTCGCTTCCGGAACTGGTCGCGACCATGGCATCGATCCGCATGGGCGCCTTCGACCTGGCGGTCGCAAACATTTTTGGCAGCAATGCGTTCAACATGGCCATGCTTCTGCCGATCGACCTGGCCTCGGACGGGCCGCTGCTTTCGCGCGTCTCGACGACGCACGTCACGACCGCGTTGTGGGCGGTCGTCATCATGGCGACCGCGATCGTCGGCCAGCTCTATCACGTCGAGCGACGGCGGAGGCTGATCGAGCCCGATGCGCTACTCGTCATCGCGCTGGTTGTCGTGGCGCTGGTCATGGTTTATTACCAGGGATGACGTGCGTTGCGCGCCGCCGCGCCGGTTCAATCGCGGGGCGACTCGTGCGGCTTCACGGCGAGCACGGAGCATGTCGTGTTCTTCAGGACTTTTTCCACGGTGCTGCCGAGGAAGATGTCGCGAACGTTCGATCGCCCGCGCGTGCCGAGCGCGATCAGGTCGGCCCGTGTTCGCTCGGCGTACGCGACCATTCCGCTCCGATGGGCGCCGTCGTCGAACAATTCGCACCGGAACGCCAGCGATGGGAACGCCGACAGCGCGGCGCGGGCGAATTCTTCGAGCCGGCGAGACAATCCATCGCTGTACTGCTTGATGAACTGCGGCGCCGCCTCGACCGTCGGCGCGCGGTAGTGCAGCCGGCGCCACGGCGGATCGAAGTCGTGCATGACGCGCAGCTCGGCCCGATCCAGCATTGCGATTTCCGCCGCGCGTTTCAGCGCCCGGGCCGAAGTTTCCGAAAAATCGACTCCGGCGACGACGGTCTTGAACGGTCCGACCTGCGTGTCCCGAACGAGCAGCACGTCGGCCGCGCTGGTTCGGACGCACGCCGTGGCCATGGTGCCCAGACCCACGTCGACCGGCCCCTGGCCAAAAGCGCCGAGAATCAGGAGGTCGGCCCTGTGCCTTTGCGCCGCCTGCATGACGCCGACGATACGATTGTTGATGGTCGCGTCGAACGGAATCGCCTGCGCGCCGGGAACTGTCCCGGCGAATTCCGACCAGGCTTTGCGCGCGTCGGCGAGCAGCCCCTCGCGGATGTTCCGCTGGAACTCCGACAGGGCCTCCTCCAATTCAATGACGACCAGCGTGTCGATCACGTGAACCGCGCAGAGGTTCGCCCGGATGCCCGCGGCCAGTCGCAACCCCTGGCGCAGAGCCGCCGCGGAGCAGGGCGTGAAATCGACGCCGACGAGTATTGAGCCGTATTCATTCATGTGCCGGATCCCGAAGCATCGACCGCCGTTGTCGGAGTGTTCGCTCTGGTATCTTAAACGGCGGTTGACGCCGCGACCATCCGGAAAAGTCGACGGCCACTCCTCGCTCCTCGCATCGCACGAAACCGCCCCGTCAGCTACGATGACCGACGATGCCCGAACTTCCCGAAGTGGAAACCATCGTCCGATCCGTCCGCGGCGAACTGGTGGGCCGGACGATCCGCGAATTCGTCTCCCACTGGCCGCGCAACACCCTGCCCAGCGCGGCCGCGGCTCGCCGCGGGTGCCTGGGCGGCCGCATTTCCGCCGTGACGCGCCGGGCGAAGTACATCGTGCTGCGACTCGAAACCGATGCCGCGGGCGGCAAGCCGAACTCGCGCACCGGTCGCGCGCCCCGTGAGCGCCGCGACGGCCGCCGATCGGCGTTTCCCGATGGCGGATTTCTGCTCATTCACCTGCGCATGAGCGGGCGGCTGGCGCTGCTCGAACCGGGCGAAGCGGAACCAAAGCACGCCCGGGCCGTATGGAAACTGGACGATCAGCGCCGGCTGGTGCTCGACGACGCTCGCAAGTTCGGGCGCATCGTGTATGCGGCGGGCTGCGAAGAGCTGTTCGGCGCGCTGGGGCCGGAGCCGCTGGCGCGGGAATTCACCGCGCAGGCTCTGTATGCGCTGCTGTCGCGCCGCGCGCGGCAGCTCAAGCCGCTGCTGCTCGACCAGTCCGCCATCGCCGGGCTCGGCAACATCTATGCGGATGAGGCCCTGCACCGGGCGGGTCTGCACCCGCTGGCCAGCTCGCGCGCCCTCAGCCCGGCCGACGCGGCCCGCCTGCACGCGGCGATTCGCGACGTGCTGCGCACGGCGATCCGGCGACAGGGCACAAGTTTCGATTGGATCTACCCGGGAGGCCGGATGCAGGAGAGGTTGCACGTCTATGGCCGGGCGGGGGCGCCGTGCCGCACATGCGGGACGCCGATCGTGGCGCTGCGCGTGGGGCAGCGGGGAACGCACATCTGTCCGCGCTGCCAGCCGGGTGCCTGATGTGCGGAATCGCGGGGATCGTCAGCCTCTCGCCGGACGCGCTGGTCGAGCCCGCGCATCTGGGATTGATGGCGGGTCAGCTCGTCCATCGCGGGCCGGACGACTACGGCCGATACGTCGATCCGCATCGCCGCTGCGGTTTCGGATTTCGGCGGTTGTCGATCATCGACGTAAGCGGCGGGCATCAGCCGATCCGCAACGAGGACGGTACGGTCTGGGTCGTATTCAACGGGGAAATTTACAACTTTCGGGAGCTGCGCGGGGAGCTGGAGCTGCGCGGGCACAAGTTCGCGACCGACAGCGACAGCGAAGTGGTCGTGCATGCGTACGAGGAATTCGGCGAGGGCTGTTTCGAGCGGCTGCACGGAATGTTCGCAATCGGCGTGTGGGACGAACGGCGCGGCCGGCTCACGCTGGCGCGCGACCGTTTCGGCAAGAAGCCGCTGGTGTACGCGATCATCGACGACCGCCTGCTCTTCGCCAGCGAAGCGAAGGCGATTCTCGCCACGCCGGGCGCGCCGCGCGAGCTGGACGTTCAATCGCTCCATCGCTACCTGCTCTTTCAGTACGTGCCGGCGCCGCACTCGATCTTCCGCGGATTCCGCAAGCTGTCGCCCGGACACGTGCTTTCGGTCGATGCGCAGCGGCCGCTGGAAGCCCGGCCGCGCGCGTTCTGGCGGCTGCCGAATCCGTCGCCGTTCGTGGGCAATTATGCCGATGCGAAAGCGTGGCTGGCTCAGCTCCTGCGCAGCGCGGTGAAGAAGCGCCTCGTGTCGGACGTGCCGCTCGGCGCATTCCTCTCGGGCGGCATCGATTCGTCGATCGTCGTATCGCTCATGCACGAGTTGGGCGTCTCGCCGCTGCGGACGTTTTCGATCGGATTCGCCGATCCGCGTTATGACGAGACCGCGTATGCGCGCCAGGTCGCCGCGCACTTCGGAACCGAGCATCACGAATACGTCGTCCGGCCCGACGCAATCGGCATTCTCGAACGGCTCGCCTATCACTTCGACGAGCCATTCGCGGACTCTTCGTCGATACCGACGTGGTATGTCTCGTACTGGACGCGCCAGAGCGTCACCGTCGCGCTGACGGGCGACGCCGGCGACGAGTGCTTCGCCGGGTACGATCGATACCGCGCCGTGGCGATGGCCGCCCGCTTCGATCTCGCGCCGCGTCCGCTACGCCGGCTCATTGCCCGCGCCGCCCGCTTCGTGCCGCCCGGGCGGGCCAAGTCGCTGACGAATCGGGTGCATCGATTTCTGCGGCCGCTGGGGCTTCCCGCGCCGCAGCGCTATCTCTCATGGATCAACGTTTTCTCGCCGCAGATGCTGACGGAGGGGTATCGGCCGGAATTCGCCGAGCAGATCGACTTCGCCGAGCCGCTGTACTGGTTCGAGAGCCTGCACGCCGCGGCGCCGGGGCCGGCGGCGAACAAGGCGATCGTGACGGACATGCAGAGCTATCTGCCGTACGACCTGCTGACGAAAGTCGATGTCGCGTCGATGGCGTGCGGGTTGGAGTGCCGCTGCCCGTTTCTGGATCACGAGCTGGTCGCGTTCGCGCTATCGCTGCCGCTGGCGTGGCGGCTGGGGCGCGACGGGGGCAAGCGCATTCTGCGCGATTGGGCGCGCGATCGTCTGCCGGTCGAAGTGCTGCGCCGGCGGAAGATGGGGTTCGGCGTTCCGGTGGGCGAATGGTTCCGGCAGGAGCTGCGCGAATGGCTGCGCGAGCGGCTGCTGGGCGAAAATTCGCTCTCGTCGCGCATCTTCCGCCAGGATTGGCTGCGCGGGCTGGTCGATTCCCACCAGGCGGGCCGCGCGTCGCACGAGCACGCGCTCTGGTCGCTCGTGATGCTGGAGGAGTGGAACCGCCGCTGGCAGCCGACGGTTTGAGTCCGGCCGCCGCGCGGCGCTTGCCTGCGCCGCCTGCGTCCGCGCTGCCGATGGAGATTGCGGAGAGCCGTTTCGCCGCGGGGCGACGGCGGCGGATTGGCGCAGGAACGACATGCTCGTCGATCAGGAAGAAATCAAGACGATGCGCGCCGCGGAGCAGCGGCCCGCTGCGGCGACTGCGGACAAGCCGCCGGTCGCGCCGGCCGCCGCGCCGCGGCCGCCGCGCGCCCCGGCCGGCGACGATCGCGTCATGCGGCTGCTGCGGATTCGCGTGCCGGTGATCGTGCAGCTTGCGCGGCGGACGATGCGCATCTCGACGCTGCGGCAGCTTTCGATCGGGGCGATCATCGAATCGGACAAGAGCGTCGACGCGCCGCTCGAGCTGCTCGTCAACAACCGTGTGATCGGCGAGGGGACGGCGGTGAAGGTCGGCGAGAATTTCGGACTGAGCATCACGCGCGTCGACGATGCGCCGCAGCGGATTCGGTCGCTCGGGGGCGAGCGGTAGCGTCGGGCGGGCGCGGCCGTGCCGATCGCGTTCAATCCGGCGCGTAATGCCGCGCAATGCCCGGAAGCAGATACTCGCGGAACGCGCGTTGCAGGTTGTAATCGGGGGACCAGTTCCAATCGCGCCGCGCCGGCGTGTCGTCCACGTCTGCGGGCCACGTCGCCACGATGGCCGCCCGCGGCGGATCCACCTGATACGTGATGCGCGCATCGGGATAGGCCGCCACCACCAGCTCGCGAATCTGCGCCGCCGTGACGCTGAACGCGCCCACGTTGTACGAGCGCTGCGTCAGCCTGTCCGCCGGCGCGGCCGCCAGCGACACGAGCGCTTTTACGCCGTCGGGCATGGCCATGAACGGGATGCAGGCTTCCGGCGCGACGAAACAGGCGTAGGGCTTTCCCTGGGCCGCGGCGTGGATCATCTCCGAGGCGTAGTCGCTGGTTCCGCCGGTGGGCAACGTTTCCGCGCTGATCAATCCGGGAAAGCGGATCGCGCGGAAATCGACGCCGCTGGGGGCGTGCTCGCGCGCGAGCTGGCGATAGTGCAGCGCGTAATAACGGCCGAGCTGCTCGCAGTAGAGCTTGTTGCAGCCGTACATGGTCGTCGGGAAATTGAAATCCGTCTCGCGCACGCGCCCGGCGCGGAGCTTGGTCGGCTCGTCGGGCAGGCCGTAGATCGCGATCGAGCTGGGGAAGAGGAACTTCACCGAATGGCCGTGCCAGCGCGACTGATCGTGCGCCAGCTTGAGCAGATTGAGCGTGCCCTCGACGTTGACGGCGTGGGCGGTTTCGGGCGTGTATTCGGCGCGCGTGCTGAGCAGCGCGGCCAGGTGATAGATCGAGTGGATTTCGTATTCGCTGACGAGCCGCTGGAGCAGGTTCTGATCGAGGATGTCGCCGGACATGGCCGCGGCGCAGTGGCGTCGCAGGCGTTCGTCGATCGGATTGAGGTCGAGCGCGACGACCTGCTGATCGCCGCGGGCGGCGAAGTGCTCGATCAGGCCGTGGCCGATCTCGCCGTTGGCGCCGGTGATGAGAATGACGGGCTTTCGCACGGCAGAGTGCTCCCGATACGGCGTTTCGGCGGCGGCGCGGCTGAACGGCCGCACGGCCGCACGGCCGCGCCTTCCGTTGGGCGAAAGTGTCAGGGTTCGGGCCGCGAGTTTCAAGCTGCGCGCTTCGGCCGAAGCGCGAGCGCGGCTCGGATCGGATGCGCCCGGCGTCGA
>CAZHIE010000206.1:0-6925 GCA_964532435.1 uncultured Planctomycetales bacterium | reverse complement strand
GAATTCCGGAGAAGAAATAGGCGGATCGGGACCGGTTGCGCGACACTCAGCGCGACCGATTCGATAGTCAGCGTCAAAAAAAACCGAACACGTGTCATAAAAAACCGAACATCGTCGAGCGCAGGGAATCTCTGAATCCCCCACGAATTCCGGAGAAGAAATAGGCGGATCGGGACCGGTTGCGCGACACTCAGCGCGACCGATTCGACCCGCCTTCAAACGCCTCTCGAAGCTGCTCCGGCCGCGCTCGCTGCGCCGGCGCCGGACCGAGCGCCATGGCGGCCGACGAAGTGTCGGCGGCGCCTGTAACCGTCGCTACCACCGGCAGCGTCGGAAGCGTCGGAACGGTCGGAGCCGTCGGCCACCTCGCACAGTGCGGCGCGGCCGGGCCAAACCGCTCCGGGCCGCTTTGCGGCTCTGCCCGGCCCGACGCACGTCCGGGCGCCGGTGCGCCGCCGCGTGCGGCCGCCAGCGGCGAATTCGAGCCGTCCGGCAAGCGCTCCGCCCCTGTGAACAACGCCGAGTCCGCGGCCGGCCCGGCCGGAGCGGAGCTGGCGCCCCGAACGGGCGGCGCCAGCTCTGGCGGCGGCGAACTGTCGTGCAACGGCACCAGCTCCGGCAGCGAGAATGTGGGCGGCGGTTGCGGCATATCGTCACTGTCCCGCCTTGAGGGCGCTCAGCGCTTTCGCCGCACCGCGAACTACGTCGATAATCTGCACGATGTGCCGCCGCGCCTCCGGGAACCGCGCCGCGAACCTCTCAAGCATTGCGATCGCCTCGGCATGGCGGCGCTCCAGTTCGGCCGTCGCTTCCTGGAAGCCGGCGGCGTTTCCAATCTCGGGCGAAGCGGCCGCCGCCGACTCGGGCGGCGACGCCAGAGCCGCCATAATCTCTGGCGACTCCGTAACGGCCCCAGCAGCGGGCGGCGCCGGCTCTGCGGGCGGCGCCGGCTCGACAACCGTCGGCACTCCCTGGAACTCATCCTTGCCCGTCATTGATCTACTCCCGCTTTCTGAGCCGCCTCGGCGAACGCGGCGCGGGCATCCGAGCCCGCGCCGCTCGCGAACGTCGCACAATGCAGCGCCGCCAATCCGACGTTACAGACGATCGAGTCCGGCAAGAGAATCCCGCGGCGCGGGTGCGGGGGCGTCGGCGTCTGCATCAGCTTCGCCGCGAGGCAGCCCGATTGTCATGGTCCCGGCGCAGGCGCGCTCCTGCGCCGCGTCGCGCTCCATCCGCTTGGCCGCGCGGAATTCTTCCAACGACATCCCGGAAGCCGACGCCGCGATGATGTTGTCGACTTCACCCTGCGCGCTTGAAATCTGCGCGCAAGCATGTTGCGACTCGGTGTCGAGTAGGCCGACGCGGCGCAGCTCATTCCGCAGCGCGTCGCCGCGGGACTTGCGTTCCCGCGCGATGCGCTCTGTTTCGACCGTGAACGCCTCATGCTCGGCGCTCAGTCGCTTGCACTCGGCGTGAACGGACGCGGCCCCATCCCTGAGCGAATTCAGCCGCCGAATTTCGGCGTACAACTCGATCATGCGGTCGATGGCGCGCGGCTCGACGCCCAGATTCTCCGCCAGATCGATCAGCCGGGCTTCCTGTTTCGTGCTGAGCTTCTCCTCCTGACACAGCGCGTTCAGCTCGACAGCCTCATTGCCGCGGCAGGCCTTGCGTTTCATCTCCATCTTCTGCGAGATCGTCATTCGGCTTTTCCTTTCCGCCCTCAGACGGGGCCTCATTGAACGTGTGTGTTTCCGAGAAACGCCGCGTACTCGTCCGGGGCCTCCTTCATCGCCTTGCGGCGCGCCTCGCGGTACGAAAGTTGGTCGCGATCGCGAACCGCTTCGATTCGATTCAGAAATGCCCGCTGGTGCGGCAGCGCATCGGCCGCGCCGCGCTGCGCCAAAGCATCCGCGCGGCCGAGAGTTGTCGACCGGGATGCTGTTCGTTCTGTGACGAGCGGCACCGCCTTGCCTATGGTCGCCCAGCGACCGTCCAGAAGAATTCGCATTTGCCGTTGACCTCCTTTGCGGCGGCGTCGCGCCGCCCTCGATACGCTGGACCGCAGCCGGCCTCGGCTGCATTCGATTCAATTCGGCGCGGCCCGGTCGTGCCCGCCAAACGTCGCCGCGCCGGGCTTGTTGTACGTCAGCGGATTCCGCGCCCCGCCGTTGTAGACGGTCCCGGTGATCTGGATCGTCCGGTTGTCGTTGTTGACAACCGTCACGGTCTGCCCCACGCGCTCCGAGCCCGGCGCGCCCGGAGAAACAGGCGACGGCGTGCTCTCTCGCTCGCCCCTCTGCAATTCCTCCACCTGCTCGATGAATTGCATGGCCGGAAGCACGCCGGTTTTGGCAGCGAAGGCGTCGCGTTTCCGCATGGCCGCCAGCGCCGGCGCGTACTGCGTCGGGTCCGTGACGACGCGCGGGTTGTAGTCGCGCGTAGCAGCGTCGAGTTTTTCATACTCATCGATCAGGCCGCGCAATTTCTCGGCCGAATCGACACCCGCCGGCAGCGTGCCGGCCCGTTTCAGTGAGTCGAATGCGTCGTTTACGGCCCGCGTGCGCGGCGGCATCTTCTCTTCGCCCAGTGCCAGGGCGCGGGCGTGAATCGCGCCGGGCGTCTGCGAGAATTCCTGCGCCTCAGCCAGCAGGTCGGCCCCGGTCCCCTGCTGTTGGACCACTTCCATCGCTCGCCGCGCGGCATCGGGCGAATCGACCTTGGCGCCGCGCATCGAGAGCACCGCGAGCTGCGCCGCCTGCTCCACGTCGCCGATGCCGGCGGCGACGCTTTGTGCGGCAATGTTCCGCGAAACGGCCGCCGGCAGGCCGAACCGCTCGCGAAGCTTCACGTCGAGCGCGTTGGCGGCGTTGACGTTTTCCGCAGTCGCCGCGCCGCTCTTGGCCAGCTCCGCGGCAATGCTCTCGGCCTGCGGAAGCCGGGACATGTTGGCCTCATCCAGCGCGGCATTCATTTTCTGCTGCTGCTCGACGGCCTCTTTGATTGAGGCAGAAAATCGCTGATACAGCTCGATGCCAACCGTCACGACGGCCAGCGCGCCGCCGAAGCCGAGCAGAAGCTTGCCGCCCGTTCCTGCCAACGCGATGACGTTGGAGAGCTGGCTGACAAGCCCGCCGAACTGCCCGCCCAGCAGCCCGACCACGCTGGCCAGCCGCTCTTTGTTCTTCAGCAACTCGTCGGTCGCGCTGGCGGCCTGTTTCGTCTGCGGCGCCAGCCTTCCCAGCGCCGCGACTTCGCGCTGCAATTGCTCTTCGAGCCCCAGCGTTTCCTGCCCGGCCGCCTTGCGTCGGCCGATTTCGCCGATGAGCTGCTGCAAGCGCGCCGCGCCGCTCTCGACCTCCGACAGGTCGAGCGAATAACGCAGGATTTCCTTCGGGGAATCGCTCATGCCGCACCGCCGTAGCCCGATCGGCCGCGCTCCGCATCCAGACAGCGGCCGACGGTTTCGCGGAGCTCTTCGTTGGCGGCGAGCAGGCCGCTCACGGTTCGATTCTGCTGCCCGAGAGTGCTCGCGATCGCCGGAAATGCCGCGGCCATTCCCTCAAGCATTGCGAGCGTTCGCCGGCGGAGCTCTAGTGCCCACACGACAAGCCGCAGCGACTGCGTCGGGTCGAGCGGGAAGCCGGCCCGGACCTGAATTTCTAGGTCGTCAAGCTCGCGGTCGCTCAGCGCCGCGACCGGCCGGCCGGGCGCGTCGTCGTCGCCGGCCGGGATGTTGGAAGTGAATTCGTCGCCGTTCACGTGTTGCACTCCGTTGCCGTCCATCCGCCGCCGGGCGTCCGTGCCCGGCCCGTGCGGCGGCGCGGGCATCCCTGCCCGCGCCGCACCGGGAAGCTCCACCGCTAGTCGTCGTCCTGCTCCGTGCCGATCGTGCCGATCGGGCCGACTCCGGGCGCCGTCCATTCTTTCCGAACGCCGGCGGCCATCGCGGTCGGAACCATGCAAGACTTTTCTTCGCGGCCGAAGAGAAGCTTCAGCTTGCGGTCGATTTCCAGAGCGCGCTTGCGTGCGGCCTTGCAGCCGTTCACTTCGGAATTGGCGATCGCGATCTTTGCGTCCGCATCTTGAAGTGCCGTCTTGAAACGAGCTGCGCTTGCGGCCTGGTCGCTCAGAATCCTCTCGTACTTCCCGTGTGCAGCCGCGGCCCCGCTTTCCGCCGTAACGAGCGTCGCCGCGTGCGCCTCACAGCCGCGCCGCTCGGCGTGCAGTGCGATCGCGAGGTCCGCCACCGCCCCGGAGATGCCCAGCGCCTTGCATAGCGCGATAACGCGCGATACGTCTGCTTCCGTAAGCTGCTCCTTGGAGCAGAGCACCTCAAGCTCAGCCGCCGACTCCTCGCGATTCAGATCGATCATGGCCGAAAATTTTTCCATCTTTTGCATCCTTCTTGCCCGCACTTCGGGCGTCGCATCCCTGCCCGCGACGCGGGCCTTGTGCCCGTTGCTCCGCGCCGCGTGCCGCGGCGCGGCTCGCCTACTCCACAGAGAAACCCAGCTCGCGGAATTCGTTGTCGCTCACGCGCGGCATACCGAGCAGCCGGAGTGTTTCGCCGACCCACGTGCGTTCCGAGCAGGCAACGCGATTCGTCTCGCGCGTCCGGGCAAAGCACGCGCGGCTGGCCGCGATTATCTTTTCGCGGCGCGGCGTTTCGCCCCACAGCGCGCGAATCGCCGTCTCGATAGCGACCTCATCCGCCTCGCCCGCGGGCAGATTTAGCAGGCGCTTCGCATGATCCGGCCGCCACAGCGCGGCCTTGATCGCGTCCGCGAGCGGAGCCGAATCCTCCAGCCCCAGCCCGCGGACGAGCTGACGCCAGCCTTCGCTGCGTCCCGGCGGCTCTCCGGCGGCGTCGCCCAGGCCGCGGGCGAATGCGGCGCCGCGGTCCGGCCGGCCGTCGTGTGCTTCGCCGATTGCCAGCTCCCGGACCTCTTGATCGGTGAGTCGCGGTTTGTTGATGCCTCGAAGCAGTTCGTCTACGTAGCCGCGCTCTGTTCCGAACACGACCTTGCCGGCCTGAAGTTCGTCGCGGCGTTCCTGCCGCAGAACCATGAGTAGTGACTTTCGCGTTTCGTTCATCGTCGCATCCTTGCGTGAAAGTGCGGGCATCCGTGCCCGCGGGTTCGATCCATCACTCGCCTTGCGGTCGGCGCTCGAAGCCCGTCCGAACGGGCTTCGAGCCGGCCGCGAACATCCTTCGCTTACGTCGGTTCGGCCGGCGCCTGCGGCGCGAGCGTGCCACAGCACGCCGCGAGCACGTCCGTGCCGGCCGGCACAAACGGCCGCATCCATTCTCCGGTCAGGTCCGTTCCGTTGTTGCGTGCGGCCCAGAACGCCTGCACGATCGCGACCGCGTCCGGCCGGGCCGCGAGCAGAAGCATGGCCGCCTGTGCAGTCGCGGAGCCAACGCGGCACGAAAGCTCTTTGGTGTTGTCAGGCGGAATGCCGGCCGCCCGCGCCAGATTGCGCATTGCCAGCACAGCGCCGCGCGACAGCGCGACCAGCGCCGCCGGCTGATTGTCATACTGCTGGCCCCAGCCGATCGGATACTTGATGTGGTCGAACACCGCGGAAATGTCGTGAATGTCGTCCGCGAGCTGGCCCACCACGTTGTTCATTCCGTCGAGCTCGTTGTCGCTCGGGCCGCCATCCTCGCGCCAGCGCTCCAGCGTTTCGCCCATGAAGAACAGCGTCTGAAGCATCTTCATGCCGGCTTCGCGACCGCTCTCGAATCGCTCTTCCAGCCGCGGCTCTTCCGGGTCCGGAGCGTTGCGCTTGGCGCGCTCGCCGAACTCGCCCGCCGCGATGCGCCGCGCCGCACGTTGCAGCGCTTCAAAAAATGCGCGCTCGTCCTCACGTTCGATCGCGGGCTGGTTGTGATGCCGCCAGCGTTCGTAGTCGTCATCGTCGTCCGGTCCGCCCGGACCGTCACCGTCGCACGCCGCCCCATCGACCGCGACGTCATCGACGACGGCCGCGGTCGGCTCGCCTGCGAACTCGTCGGCGTCGCTCGCCGGCGAATCGCCAATCGGCGCAGCGCCGCTCACGTCGTCGTCCTGCACGTCGCTGTTGCGTTCGATCGTCTCGGTTGCCATAATTCGCCTCTCAGGCATCGCACCGGGCCGCGGGCGTTTCAGCGCTTGCGGCCCACTCTATTTCTCGCGACCGGACCATCCGGCCGCGCCAACTCAGCCAAATCTCAGTCGTCGCTTGCGAATCGCGGCTTCGCGGGCCGCTTGATCGGCGGCGCCGTCGAAGCGCTTGTTGCGGCGGTTTCACCGTCCACGTCATCCGCGTCGTCGTCCACGTGCTCGCAACTTAGCCCGTCGTCCTCGTCGATAACGGGCGCGGCATGCGCGGCAGCCGCGACCGCCGGCCCGCTCGCCGCCGGCCGCTTTGCGCCGGGCTTCCGCACGCCGGGCTTGAGCATGAGCTGGACGATGCGCAGGTCTTCCTTTGAAACCAGCGCATACTTCCCGCCGACTTCTTTGGGTTCCACGCTCAGCGCGCGAAGCGCTGCCGTGACGGATACGCACCGGAGCGAACTCGGTTTGCCCGTCGCCTTGTTTTTGTTCAGCCGCACAGCGACGCGCTCGTCCGCGGCGTCGTCCGCACGCGGCGAGCGGATCGCGATGCGCAGCGATCCGGCATCGGCGAGCACCACGGCTTCACCGTCGATTCCAGCCCGCGCGAGCGCTTCGGCCTGTAACACAAGCGAACCGCTTGAATTGACCCTGCACTGATGCGCGGGCATTGGCGGCGATTGCCCCCAGGCGCCCTTCTTGACGACTACGAACGCCACAGCCCTACCTCCAGTCGCTTCGGAACGCCGAAGCGAATCGCCTGTCGCACGCGCGCCGATCCGTCGGCGCGATCTTCGCAAACAGCCCTCCACGTTCGCGGG
>CAZHIE010000205.1:0-6935 GCA_964532435.1 uncultured Planctomycetales bacterium | reverse complement strand
GGGATGCCCGCGATGCGCACGATCTTCACGCAGCCGATCGAGATGCGCGTCAACGAGATGGTCGCGGGAATCCGCAGCGATCTGGGCGTGAAGATTTTCGGCGACGATTTTGAGGAGCTGACGCGGCTGGGTGACGAGATCGCGCGCGTCCTCCGGCAGATCCCCGGCGCGGCCGACGTAACCGTCGAGCAGGTCACCGGCCAGCCGCTGCTGGAAATTCGCGTCCGCCAGGATCAGCTTGCCCGCTTCGGCATTCCGGCCGGCGACGTGCTCGACTTCGTTTCGGCGATCGGCAACGTGCGGGTCGGAGAAATCCGCCAGGGGCAGATTCGCTTTCCGCTGACCGTGCGGCTGCCCGACGAGTACCGCGCCGATGCGGAGCGCGTCGGGCGCTTGCTCGTTCCGACCGCGGCGGGGCAGCGCGTGCCGCTGGCGCGCCTCGCGGAGCTTCAGATTCTCGACGGCCCGTCGACGATCCAGCGCGAGTGGAGCAAGCGGCGCGCCATCGTTCAATGCAACGCGCGCGGACGCGACGTGGGCGGTCTGGTCGCCGAGGCACGGCGCCGCATCGCCGCGGAAGTCGCGCTGCCGCCCGGCTATTTTGTGCGCTACGGCGGACAGTTCGAGCATCTGGAACGCGGCAGCCGGCGGCTCATGTTCGTCGTTCCCGCGGCGCTCGCGCTCATCTTCTCGCTGCTCTACCTTACGTATCGCCGGCTTGCCGACGTGCTGCGGATTTTTCTGACGCTCCCGCTCGCGGCGGTGGGCGGAATCTTCGCGCTCTACGCGCGCGATCTGCCGTTCAGCATCTCGGCCGGCGTGGGGTTTGTCGCAATGTCGGGCGTCTCGGTGCTGGGCGACATGGTGTACGTATCGTTCCTGCGCGATCTGCTGACGAGTGGAACGCCGCCGCTCGCGGCCATTCGAGAAGCGGCGATGACGCGCCTCCGCCCGGTTCTGATGACCGGGCTGGTGGCCGGGGCCGGATTCGTGCCGATGGCGTTCAACACGGGCGTCGGGGCGGAAGTGCAGCGGCCGCTGGCGATGGTCGTGATCGGCTGCGTCATCACGTCGACGCTTCTGACGCTGCTCGTGCTGCCGGTTTTCTATTCGTTTTGGACGCGCCGGCCGATCGCGCCGGCCGGGCAAGCCTGACGCAGCGATTGTGCGCGCCGTTACACGACTCGCTCCGACGCCGGTCGCAGGACGATCCGATCCGGCGCCGTAAGCCAGCATCCGCTCAGCGACGCGGCGATCCCCAGCGTCAGCCCCAGAAGCGTCCACCAGGATGCCGAGCGCACAAAGCGCTGCGCCTCATCCTGCGTTACGACTACGCGATGGCCATCGCTATTGGAATCCGTCGCCCCGACCCCCGTGCGAACGACGATTTCGCCCTCCGCTTGCCCCTCATAGACCGCGCGCGAGCCGACGTACGTCGCATCCATCGAAGTCCCGTACAGCGCGCCCGCCCCGGCCGTGACGACCAGAAAGCCAAACAGCGCCGTAACCGCCCACATCGTGAATCCGTGCAACAGAACGTCCGGGCTGCGCGTCATGCCGGTGAATCGGCCGACCACGCACCCGCCGATGAACAGCGACGCCGTCCCGGTGGCGAGCCACCACACGGCTGCGCCGACCTGCAAGCCCTGCGGGATGCGCTCGCGGCCGAGGACCACGTCGTTCGTCGTGATGCCGACCGCGATTCCGAGCACGGTCAGGATCATCTGCACGCTGATGCTCGCGACCGCGCCGGCGATGACGGCGCCCCACGACGTGCGGCGGAGCAACGCGCCGAGAACCGTAACGACTTCGTGATGCTCGCGTCGCGGGCCGGCGGGGTCGTGCGTGATGTCGGCCATGGGCGCCTTTCTGCCGCCGAGCGACGATTCCGCCCGGTCGGGCGAGTCCGCGGCGCCGTCGCGCAACGCGTCGGCATCGACGCCCGACGCCCCCCCCCTCGCCACGACAGCGGCTTGGCCTCAGTATGCGACACGGGTCTAAAACCGTTGTGAAAATCCGGTGAGTCGCGGCCCTGCGCGCCCGCGTGGCGTTGTGCCGCTGGAGGGGCCGGACGGGCCGCGGTCCCGGACGAGCGCTCCGAGTTACGCCATGGCCCGCGCCAGCGCGGGCACGATCGCCAGCGCCGCGATGTTCAGCACGATCGCATAAACCACCAGCCAGCGCCACCACCCACCCGCGCCGCACCGCACGCCGGCTATCACCAGCACCATCAACACCGGCAGAAAGTCCAGCGAGAACCGCTGACCGTTCGTCTGCGCCCATCCGTTGTTGTAGTAGAGGCTGGCGTGCCCTGCCGCGAGCGCGACACTCGCCCACGCCGCGACGACCAGCAACGCCGGCCGCCGAGCCAGCAGCGCCAGCAGCACAAACGGGCTGGCCATCATCAGCGATGTCCCGAACGGATCCATCCGCGCCGGCCAGAGATACAGAGGCGGCTGCATCTCGACGTGGAACCCCGCCAGCAGCAACTGATACAGATTGAACGGCACGTACGCGACGTGGAACAGCCCGTAGCGCTCGACGCGCGCTTCGAGAAACCCGCTCAGCGGCATGTACGAGTAGCCTGTGTCCAGTGGATTGCCGAAGCGAGCCCCGTTCCACGCAAGCTGCGCCGCGATGCACAGGCCGAGTGCAATGAGGAAACCAATCGCTCGCCGGAGACGGCGCGCCTCCCCCGCCGCAGGCGCCGGAAGCGACGGCAGCAGGCCCTCCCCCGCGCGACGCGCGGCGACGTCGACTTGCAACAGCGCAATGAGCAGCAACACCGCGCTGTAGATCGACATCTGCCGCGACAGCACCGCCAGCCCGCACCAAAGGCCGCACAACCAGCCGCGCCGCCGGCCCAGCGACTCGTCGATCGCCAGCAGCATCGCCGCCACGGCGCAGACCTGCGCGAATTGCCAGGCTTCGTACGCCCGCGCCAGCACCGGCAGATAGACCGAGCCAGCCAGAAACGCCGCGACCAGCCACGCCGCCGAGCTGCGCGACACGCCGAGACGCGCCGCAATGCGAACGAGCAGCGCGGCGGACAGCGCCGTCAGCGCGAGCGCGATCAGCGCGGTATTCGTCCCAAAGCCGAACAGCCACACCAGCGGCAGCACGAGGAACGACGGCAGCGGCGGAAACGCGACGTACTTTCGCCCCGCGAAGACGGACAGATCCTCGAAATTCGCCGTCGCGGTCACGTCCAGCCGGCCGGCCAGCAGCGCCGCCGCCTGATGCACGCAGTGATTCCGCTCGCCGGTGGCGCTCCAGATGTCCGGCGCGACCAGGCTCAGCAACACGGCCGCGCCGGCAACGAGGACGATGATCCTGCCGAAATGGCGCATGAGCGGCGGCTCGCGATGGGCCTGTCCGGGCCGTTCCCGTAGCGGCGATCATAGCCGCGATGGCGCGGCGGCCGGACCGCCAAGGCCCACGTTCGGCGCGTGATAGATTCGGCGGGCGAGGCACGCCAAGTCCAACCGTCGCGCCGCTGCCGCTGCACGCGCGGCTGATCCTGCGCGCCGCTTTTCTTCCGCCCCAACGGGGCCGACCAGCTACAGCCTCGGGCAACGCCCGGGGACACAAAGCGCCGGGGCCAGGAGCCCTGAAAGGGCGCTCCAAGCGCGTCGTTGGAACGCCCCTTCAGGGCTTGGTGTTGCGCGCGTCGGCAAACCCAGGGCGGCTGCCCTGGGCTGGAGCTGGGCTGCACCTTCGGTGCGAATTCGCGCCATCCGCATCGACGCCATCCGCCCGACGGCATCCGCCCGACGGCATCCGCACCGACGGCATCCGCACCGACGCCATCCGCATCGACGCGAACCCGACGTGCCGCGGCATTTCTCCCGCTGAAACCGTCACGCACCCGCCCGCGTGGACCGCTGAGAATCGCGTTGACTCGCCACGGAATTGCCCCGGTATGCTGGCAAGCGGTTACGGGTCCGTCTGACTCGATCAGATCTATCGGGGTACGTACAGACATCGCGGCTCGGTGACCCGGGTGTGTCCGGGTTCTAGCTCGCTGTGCACGTCGCGCGGACTCCGCAACTCCGGAACCTGGAGGGAAGTCGTCGTGGCCCGAAAACGCCTGCTCGTTACGTCGCTCATGGGCCTCGTTCTCTGCGGCCCGTCCGTCGCCGACGAGATTACCGACTGGAACACCGTCACGCTCAACGCGATTCGCACCGGATCGGTGCCGCCGCCGCGCGCATCCCGCGCCATGGCGATGGTTCACCTTGCCATGTTCGACGCCGTAAACGCCACCAATCCGCTCTACTTCTCCTATCACGCAAGCATCGTGCCGCCCGCGGGCACGTCGCCGCGCGCGGCCGCTGCGCAAGCGGCCCATGACGTGCTCGTGTCGCTGCTCCCGGCGCAGCAGGCCACGTTCGACTCCGCACTGGCTACGTCGCTCGCCGGCATTCCCGCGGGGCAGTCGCGCGATGATGGCGTCGCGCTCGGCGGCTTCTGCGCGACGGACATGCTGACGCTCCGCGCCAGCGACGGCTCCGCTTCGGTCACGCCGTACACGCCGCAGCCGGCCGGCACGCCCGGCCGCTGGCAGCCGACGCCTCCGGGCAACGCCCCGTTCCTGCTTCCCAACTGGGCGACCGTTACGCCCTTCGGCGTGAGCAGCCCCGCGCAATTCCGAACGGCCGGCCCGCCGGCGCTGAACAGCGCGCAGTACACGGCCGCGTATGACGAAGTTCGCCAGCTCGGCGCGGCGGTCGGCTCGACGCGAACGGCCGATCAGTCCAACATCGCGCAGTTCTGGGCGGACGGCGGCGGCACCTCGACGCCCCCCGGCCACTGGAATCGCATCGCCCAGTCGGTCGGCGCCGCCGAGGGCAACACGCTTCAGGAAAACGCGCGCATGTTCGCGCTGCTCAACCTGGCGATGGCGGACGCCGGCATCAACGCCTGGGATTCGAAGCTGAACTTTGACTTCTGGCGCCCGATCACGGCGATTCGGCAGGCCGACATCGACGGAAACCCGGACACCGTGCCCGACGTGAGCTGGTCGTCATTCATCACCACGCCGCCGTTCCCGAGCTACACCTCCGGGCACAGCACGTTCAGCGCTTCGGCGGCGAGCATTCTGGCGCAGTTCTTCGGGACAGACGCGATCGCGTTTACGACGAGCGCCGAGGGCTTCGCGGTTCCCGATCGCACGTTCCTCAGCTTCTCGCAAGCGGCCCAGGAAGCGGCGATCAGCCGGCTCTACGGCGGCATCCACTGGCGCTTCGACAACGAGGACGGCGTCTTCGCGGGGACAAACATCGGGGACTGGACGTTCGACAATTACCTCCAGCCGATTCCCGAGCCGGCGACGCTGTCGCTGCTGGCGGTCGCGCTGGCGGCTGCGGGTCTTCGCCGCCGCTAGGCGCAGCGACTCCGCAACGCTTCGATTTCCCATGCCGCACGGGCCGGCCGAGCGAAAGCTCGCCCGGCCCGTGCATTGTGTACTTCGCCCTGCGCTGGCTCAGCACGCGCGGCGAAACGGGGCCGTAGAGCGAAATCGCGGCGGCGACGGTGGCGGCGTAAGGTCGTTACGAGCGGACGGATATTGAGAGGCGCTTTCTTAGCGCTTCGCGATCGCGCGTTTCGCACTCCCAAACGACGAGCACCCGCCAATTGTCCCGCGTCAGAGCGGCACGCCCTCGTCTGTCCCGCTTCCGATTCCGGTCAACTTTCGCTCGCCAATAATCTGCCTTCGTCGCTGGCTTGCGTCGCACCCGCGCGCATCCGTGTCCGTGCCAGAAGCAGCCGTGGACAAAGACAACGGTGCGACGCGCGGGCATGACCACGTCCGGCGATCCGGGAAGTCCTGACGGTGAGCGAGAGAACCGGTAGCCGAGAGAGTGGAGCACCGAGCGCACGACCCGTTCCGGTCCGGTATCGTGTGACTTCACCGCCTGCATGCACGCGCGACGCTGTTGTTGAGGCGCATGCTTTGACCCCGAAGGGGTCGCGGAATGTAGCCACGGGTGGAGCGCAGGTCGCCGCAAGGCGACCGAAGCGGAACCCGTGGAATCCGGGTTGATTTCTGGGTGCTGCCCCGAAGGGGCAGAGGAGGCCTGCGTGAGTACGGCCGATCAATCAAACACGTACCGCTCGTCGAACTCAATCTCATGCGCTCGGAGGAATCGCAGAAGCTCCGTCTTGAAGTCCTCGTGCCGATGATGCTCGGCCTGTCCCGCGATATACTTCTTCACGGCTTCTTCCTGCGACTTGCTGACGGAGAACGCGCTGTATCCCTCTTGCCAAGCGAATGCGCCCAGATCCGGAAACGTCTGATGCACCCAGAGCGACGAGCGTGCCTTCACGGTTTTCAACAGGTTCGAGACGGTCTCGTCGGGCCGCCAGCGAACGTACAGATGGACGTGATCGGCCACGCCACCGATGTCGTAGAGTACGCCCTTTTCGGCCCGAATGATGCCGCCGATGTAGGGGTACAGGCGCTCGGCGAGGTCGGGCGTGATCCACGGTTCGCGATGCCTGGTCGAGTAGACGACATGCAGAAGGATTTGGGTGTACGTGCCGGGCATGGTTGTCCTTTCGCGCGTTCGCGAGGCTCCGTCGCCCCTCCGGGGCGAAAACAGAATAACGAAATCCCCGTCCCACGGGTTCCGCTCCGCCCGCGAGTACGCGGGCTGCGCTCCACCCGTGGCTACATTCCGACGCCCCGCTGGGGCGATAGCCAGATCGAGCGCCGCGACAATTCGAAGCTTGCGCGCTGCGCGCGAGTCAATCCCGCCATCCACATTGAAGTTGTCGCAGGCGCGCGCCGATGCCCCTCCCAGTTTCCCCCGCGTGCCGGTTGATGGCCCGGGTAGCGGAGGCGCGCGCGTCCGGCGTGGGCGGCGCGAAACGCGAGCGGGCCAGCGAACCGGGTATGGGGCGCCCAATCACGGGCTGGAAGCCCATGCCAC
>CAZHIE010000204.1:0-7023 GCA_964532435.1 uncultured Planctomycetales bacterium | reverse complement strand
GGGATTTCACAAGGTACTTACCGAGCCGCCTACACGCGCTTTAAGCCCAGTGATTCCGAACAACGCTTGCCTCCTCTGTCTTACCGCGACTGCTGGCACAGAGTTAGTCGAGGCTTCCTCTGGGTCTACTCAACTTTGCGGATTGTTTACCCGCATCGCTTGTCGGACCCTCACAGCAGTTTACATCCCGAGGGACTTCATCCTGCACGCGGCATTGCTGGGTCAGGCTTGCGCCCATTGCCCAATATTCGTTACTGCAGCCACCCGTAGGTGTCCGGGCAGTGTCTCAGTCCCGATGTGGCCGGCCGACCTCTCAGTCCGGCTACCCGTCGTCGCCTTGGTGAGCCGTTACCTCACCAACTAGCTGATAGGACATGGGCCGCTCCCAAACCGGTAGGTCTTGCGATCCCCACCTTCGATTCCCAGACCATGCGACCCGGGAATGTCGTCAGGTATTAGCAGCACTTTCGCAAAGGACCTTGCGGCCCGCTGTTATCCCTGTGTTCGGGGTACGTTACCCATGCATTACTCACCCTTCCGCCACTAACCGGAATATTGCTACTCCGATCCGTACGACTTGCATGTCTTAGCCATGCCGCCAGCGTTCGTTCTGAGCCAGGATCAAACTCTTCGAATTGAGCTGATGACAAATCGGCCTTGCGGCCGAACGTCTTCTGGCTTAAGGCTCGAAATTCTCACTGCGTTCGAGAATGCTCGAGTTGCCCGCGACCGTCGGCACACCGGCCGACATGACGCCACGGGCGAACTGTACGACGCGACGCCCAGGATACGCAGAAGGGCTACGCGCCGTCGCACTCTCACGGCTTCGTCCACTGTTCACTTGTCATAGAGCGCCAGCCTTTTGGGCTGGGTCGAGTAGCATAGCATAGGTCCACGCCGACGCAAGTCAAATTCGCCAACTCGCGAAAAAAGATCGCGCCGTCCTTCGGGATCGCGCACGATCGGCCGGCGAATCGCGCCACTACGTCACGCACCACACCGAGATCTGAGCGCGCCGCGCTTCGGAAAATCACGACGCGCCTGTGCTCGCACGCGCGAACCGCGCCAACGCGCCGCCGCAAACGCAAGCTCGCGGTACCCGTTCCAATCGCGTCGCGCCTTTCACGCCCCGCCGCGAACTTTTCAATCGAAATCCGGGACGACGAACGCTCGCCCGGCGCCGCGCCATTCGCGAAGCGTCGCGCCAGAACCCAGCGCCGCCGCATTCGCTCGTTTCATGCGCCGCGCGGCGCTCGCCAGCGCCGACCCGCACAAATCCGACCCGGCAATACTTGCGCAACCATGTTCAAACAAACACTTTACAACCCACATGCGCGAAACCTGGGCAGGACACCCGACGATCTCGTATAAATATATGACGGTGAACCGACGGTCGACGCTGCGCGGCAGCGCGCCGGCCGACGACGGCGGGGCTCATCCGTGCTCTCGCCACTTCGACCTGCCGCCAATCGCAAAGGGCGTCGCGCGGCGCGGAAAACGCGATTCGACATCCATCCAGGAGAACTCCCAATGTCCGCTCGCAACCTCGGGCTCGCTGCCTTCGCCGCACTTTCGCCGGCGCTGGCTTTCCTGACCGGCTGCCCACCAACCGACACAACCACGGGCGACCAGGGCGACCCCGCACTCGTCCGATTCCAGTCCGGCGATGAGCTGGTCAGCTACTTCAAGACCCAGGCCAAGGCCCGCAACCAGGGCCTCGGCGGCGCGTTCTTCCGCGGCGGAGATTTCATCGCTGCGCCGGCCGCCGCAGAAGACTCCAACACTTCGGGCGGCACGGGCAACGCGGCCGACGACAGCGGCAACGGGTCCGGCGGCGCGTCGTTCAGCACGACGAACATCCAGGAAGAGGGCGTCGACGAGAGCGACGTGTTAAAGTCCGACGGCGAGTATTTCTATATCGCCAAGGGCCAGACGCTGCGCATCGTCCATGCCCAGCCCGCCGACGATCTCGCGCAGGTCGCAAAGGTCGACTTCGACGCGTACATCAACGAGCTGTATCTCTACGGCGACAAGCTGATCGCCGTCGGCCAGGTCTGGAGCTTCGACGTCAGCCCGATGCTCGGCATGCCGGTCGACATGATGTACCCCCCCTACTATCAGAAGTCGTCGACGAAAATCTATGAAGTGGACATCGCCGACCCGACGCACCCCGCGATCACCGCGACAAACACCGTCGACGGCACGCTGGTGAGCTCGCGCCTGGTGCATGATCGCGTCGTGCTCGTGCTCACGATCGTGCCGGAGCTTCCCGCGTCGATCAACGCGATGGAGCTGAGCGACGTGCTTCCCAAGATGACGACCAGCTCGGGCGAAGGCACGCTCGTCGCGCCCGAAAACTGGTATCACCCGCGCTCGCCGGACGGCTACTTCACCACCGCCGTCGTGACGCTCGACGCGGCCGACATCGAGTCGGTCGTCGCCTCGACCGCCGTCATGGCCGACGCCGGCACGATCTACGTCAGCCAGAACGCGCTGTACATCACCGACGATCAATACGACGCGGCCGACAATTTCCGCGCCAAGACCGCCATCCACAAGCTCGCGTTCAACGACGAGGGCGTCGCGACCTATTCGGCCAGCGGAAGCTTCGCCGGCCGCCTGCTCAATCAATTCTCGCTCGGCGAGTTTGAGGGCAAGCTGCGCGTCGCGGCCCACATCGACCCGGTCTGGAGCATTGGCGGCGGCGACGTGGCCGTTGGCGTCGGCGGCGGCGTGGCGACAGATGCGGCCCCGCCCAACGCGCAGAGCCGCGAGGACGAAACGACCACGTCGGACGGCACAGTCAGCGCCGACGCGGCGTCGAATCCGACCGTCGCGTCGAACAGCGTCTACGTGCTTTCCGAGTCGAACGCCAAGCTCGAAATCGTCGGCGAGATCGACGGCATCGCCGAGGGCGAGACGCTGTACGCCGCGCGCTTCATCGGCGAGCGCGGCTACCTCGTGACGTTCAAGCAGATCGACCCGCTGTTCGTGCTCGACCTTTCCGACGCGGAAAACCCGGCCGTCGCCGGCGAGCTGGTGTTGCCGGGATACAGCGACTATCTGCACCCGGTCGGGACCGATCGGCTGATCGGCGTCGGCCGTTCGACGATCGACACGCCCTGGGGCGGGACCGCCATCAACGGCGTGCAGGTCTCGCTGTTCGACGTAAGCGACATCGCCAACCCGACGCTGGTCGACAAGGTTGAGCTGGGCGGCTACGGCAGCTACAGCGACGTGTCGTACTCGCACAAGGCGTTCACGTTCCTGGCCGACCGCAACCTGCTCGCGCTGCCGGTGCAGCTCTGGGAGAACACGGGCGATCCGTTCACGGACGCGTTCTTCGATCAGGGGACGTACTTCGCCGGCGTGGTCGCGTTCGACGTCGACGCAGACGCGGGCTTCACCGAGATCGGCCGCGTCGAGTCGGTCGTCTACGACTCGTGGAACTGGAACGCCTGGCAGCGCGCGGCGCTGATCGGCGACGACGTGTACGCGGTGACGCCGGCCGGCGTGCGGGCGTCGAATCTCAACGACTTCACGCAGACGCACGCTGTCACGCTGCCGCGCAATCCGGACGAAGACTGGAACGGCGGCTTCGGCATCGAGGGCGACGGTGGCGTCAGTGGCGGCGGATCGACCGAGCCAGGCTCGGCCGGCGGCGGCGACGACGGCAGCACCGGCGTCTCCGACGCGTCGAGCGGCCGGCGCTGAGCGGCGCCGATCGACCGCGCGTGAGGGCACGCGGGCTCATTTCGAGCCCGCCTGTCCTCAGGCGGGTCTTTTCCGCATTCCGACCCGGATTTTCTCCAGGCGCGTCTTCTCCGCGACCGCAAGAACACCGCGCGTGAGGACACGCGGGCTCATTCCAACACCTCTATGTCTATGGCGCTGCCAATGTGTCGTGCATTTCCTCGCTCGACGCCGCGATCGACGGCAGCGCCTCGCCGCGATACGACCGCCAGTCAAACGGAAACAACGGTCGGCCATCCAGCCGGAGCATCACGCCGCCGCGAACGGCCAGCATCACGAACCCCGCCGCAACGTCCCAGAGCCGGCTGTCCGAAATGAGCACGCCCTGAAGCTCGCCGGTCGCCACCATCGCCATATGCAGAGCCGTGCTGCCCAGGCTCCGCGTCACAAAACGATCCAGCCAGCGATGGCAGATCGCGCGGCCCGGCTCGACCGCCGTGCTCGGAATCCCCACGACCGGCTTCGGTTTTCGACCTGGCGAACCCGCCGCGCGGACGAACGGCGATCCGTCGCACGACAGCCCCTCGGCCAGACTGGCCGCGTACATCCGCCGCAGCGCCGGCCAGTAAATCGCGCCGGCAATCGGCCGCCCGCCCTGCATCACGCCGACCGAGCAAACCCAGAACGGCAGCCCGCGCAGAAAATTCCGCGTGCCGTCGATCGGGTCGATCACCCAGCAGATTTCCGCATCGCCCCCCAGCGATGCAGCCGCGCCGGCCGGCCCGCGCGCCGCGCCGAGGGCCGGCTCGTCCAGTCGCTCTTCGGCAATCAGCGCGTCGCCCGGCCGCTCGGCGCGAATGCACGCGACGACGGCGTCCTGCGCCGCCTCATCGGCATCGCTCACTTCGCTCCGATCGCTTTTCAGCCGGACGGCGAGGCTCGTGCCAAAGTAGCGCTCCGCGACGGCCGCGCCGGCCCGCGCTGCGCGTTCGGCCAGGTCGCGCAGCGCGGCGTGATGCGCCGCGTCGGGTTCGGACGTGACTTGCGGATTCGTCTGCACGCGGCCGCTCAACCTGTCCCCCGCAATTCCATTTTTCCGGGAGTTCGCGCCAGTTCCCCTCAACCCTTCCGCCGCTTGTCCGTCTGCGAAAGCGCGTCGGCCTGCTTCTGAAACTCCTCGGCCTTCTCCGCCATCCTCTTAAGCGTGCGGGAGAGCAGCCCCGGCTTTCGCGGCGGCGGAGCGATCGAACCCTGCGCCGCGCGGCGCGCCTTCTCCGCCTCGATCTGCCGCCGGATGCGCAGCGATTCGCCGATGCCGAACACGTTTGTCGCCATCCAGTAGAGGCACAACCCGGACGGCATGTAGTAGAACATCAGCGGAAACAGGAAGCACATCATGTATCCGACCATCTGCGTCTGGCGAAGCTGCTCTTCCGGCGTGAGCGCTCCGGGCCGGCGCGGCGTGGCCGTCGCCTGCTGCGCGAATTTCGGCTTGGGCATGTACTTCTGCTGAAGGTACATGCTCACGCCCATCAGGATCGGAAGCAGATTGAACGACGGAATGTTGGCGAACATCCACGGCAACACCCAGCCCAGCAGCGGAATCGTGATGCCCCCCGCGAAATGCACCAGGCTGTCCGGGGCCGACAGATCGCGAATCCACCAGCCGTCGAACGGCGCGTGCCGCAGGTGAATGTCCGAATTCAACGCCGTCCACAGCGCCACCAGGATCGGCATCTGGATGAACAGCGGCACAAACGCCACCAGGCTCGCGGCCGGATTGACATTCTCCTCAGCGTACAGGCGCATCAGCTCCTGATTCAGCCGCACCTTGTCGTTGGCATATTTTTCCTTCAGTGCCTCCATCTTGGGATGGAGCCGGCCCATCGACTCCTGCATCTTGTACATCGACTTCTGCTGAAACACGGCCAGCGGGTGCAGCGCCGAGCGCACGATCAGCACGATTCCGAAGATCGCCAGCCCGAAGTTGCGCACGACGAACTGAATCGTGTGCAGCAGCCAGCTCATCAACGTCGGCAACGGCTCAAACGTGCAGACGCACGACGGCAGGTCGGCGTTGCGCGACAGGGCGTAATTCACGCCGGCCGCGTCGATGAACGACGGATTCACCGCCGCCAGCGCGTCCTTGTCCTTCGGCCCGGCGTAAATCTCCAGCGCATACGACCGCGTGCTCCCGGGCTCGAGCTGCGCCGCGCGCGTCGTCAGCCGCGCTGTCAGGTCGGTCAGCTTCGCGTCGCTCCCCGGAATCGCGATCAGACCGTCCACGAACTGAAACGCATCGCCCGGCATCGACGCCGAAACGAGCGGCCGCGTAAAAACGCCGAAGAACTTGTTGGTGAGCGCGGTCCAGAGCAGCTCTGTGTTGTCGGCCGGAATAAGCCGGATCGTCTCGCCGCGTTTCGCGTAATTCAGCAACTCGGTACGGTCGCGCGCCTTGTCGAGCTGCGTGCCGGTCTTGTCGCGATGCACGCCGAGCAGGCGGACGACGTCCTGCTGAATCACCTCGTGATGCAGTCCGGTCGCGGTGTTCTGCTCGATTCGCACCGTCAGCGGGCCCGGCCCGACGTTCTGCGCCGAGAGCGTGAGGTTGATCAACGGCTTGCCCGCAACCAGCTCGTACCGCTTGGTCAGGCGAAGCATCTCGCCGCCGTCGGCGTTGCGAAGCGTCGCGACGAACACAACCGCGCTCGCCCCCGATTCGAGCGTCTCCCACGAGAGCTGATCGAGCGGCCACGAGCGATTGCCCAGCTCGCTGACCCACACGCGCTGCGTCGTGTACGACGCGAACACGAGCGGCTCGTCGCGAACCGGCGTGACGATTTCATATGGCTCGTTGCCGTCGGCGCGGGCTCGATGCACGAACTCGCCCGCCGGCTTGGTCTTCCGCGCCGTAAGCAGCATGCGCGAAATCGACGCGCCGCGCGACGAAAGCTCGACCTCCAGCGCGTCGCCAGCGCCCCCGCCCAACCGGATCGCCTCGTTCAACGGCGCGCTCGAAAACTGGTATTCCGTGCTGGCGCCCGACACCGCCGCCGGCTGCGAAGACGCGAGCGGACTTGTGCCGTCCGGCGACAGTGGCGCCGGCGGCGTGCCCGGCGCAGCGGGCGGCGCGGGCGGAAAAATCTTGTTGACGACGTACTGATAGGCGACGAACGCCGCCATCGCGATCAGGATTGCCGAAATCAGCCGACGTGTTTCCATCCCGCCTCGCCATGCAATCGGTCTGGACGCCGCGCCGATCGCCGGACCGCGCGCCCGGCCGTGTCCGACACTCCCGCCGTCCGGCCGGACGCGGCATTGTAGGAGACG
>CAZHIE010000203.1:1941-7039 GCA_964532435.1 uncultured Planctomycetales bacterium | reverse complement strand
GCGCGTCATCAACCTGCTCGACACGCGGCCCGAAGTGCTCGACGTGCCGGACGCCCGGCCGCTGCCGCCCATTCGCGGCGAAGTGCGCTTCGAGGCGGTGCATTTCGCCTATCGCGCCGACCGCCCGGTCCTGCACGACGTCACTTTCGGCGCTTCGCCCGGCCAGACCGTCGCCCTCGTCGGCGCGACGGGCAGCGGCAAGAGCACGATCATCTCGCTGCTGGCGCGGTTCTACCTGCCCCAGGCCGGCCGAATTCTGATCGACGGCCACGACATCCGCCTGGTGACGGCCGACTCGCTGCACCGCCAGATGGGCATCGTGCTCCAGCACAATTACCTCTTCACCGGCACGGTGCTCGACAACATCCGCTATGCCCGGCCCGACGCGAGCGATGAGCAGGTCTTCGCCGCGGCACGCGCGCTGGGCGTATACGACGCCATCGCCGCGCTCGCCGAGGGGTTCCAGACCGCCGTAGGCGAGCGCGGCGCGAACATGTCGGTGGGGCAGCGCCAGATCATCTGTTTTACGCGCGCTTATCTGGCCGACCCGCGGATTCTCATCCTCGACGAGGCCACCAGCTCGGTCGATTCGATCACCGAGATGCTCATCCAACGCTCGCTGGAGCGCCTGCTCGCCGGCCGCACGACGTTTGTCGTCGCGCACCGGCTGAGCACGATCCAGCGGGCCGATCAGATTCTCGTCCTGGAGCACGGCCGCATCATCGAGCGCGGCCGGCACGCCGCGCTGGTTCGCGCGGGCGGGAAGTATGCGGCGCTGTATGAGCAGTTTGTGTTTGGGGGGGAGTAGCGGCTCGGGCGTTACGCGCGGCGTGAGTTCCCGGACCCACCACGGGAAATAGGGTGCGTGCCCGCAGCGCATCGGCTCCTCCGCCATAATGTGAGAGCTTGCGGCAGACGCCGCATAGCCGCCGGGAGGTTCCGATGACCGTGCGAGGCACCGCGCGCGAGAAATTCATCGAGCTCGATGATGCCCTGCCGTTTCCGCCTGGGCAGCTCGTGAGTGTCGAGGTCCAGCCCGTAGAAAGCGGGCCGGCCATGGGCTCGCCGGCACGACTTCTGGCCATCGTCCGGCAACCGCCACATGTTTCCGAGTCCGATCTGGCCGAATGGGAGAGCGCCATCGAGAGTGGATAGGCAGCCGTCGTCCGACGAGGCTGCATTCGCCGAGCTATGCAACCGCCCGTTGCCCGTCGTCACTCCGCAATCTCCACCCGCACGCCCGCGTCCTGGAGCTCGCGACGCTTGGCCGGCGCCAGGTGCGCATCCGAAATCACCAGGTCCACTTCCGATAGCGGCGAAAAGAACTCCACCGCCTTCTGCTCGAATTTCGAGGCGTCCGCCAGCAGATAAACCTGCTCGGCCAGCTCGATCATGCGGTGCTTGAGCGCGGCCTGCTCGTGGTTGTTCACGCCCAGACCGCGAACCACGTCCACCGCGCGGGTCGACAGGAACACCTTCACCAGGTGAAACCGGTTGAGAACGTGCTCGGCCACGGCGCCGACGAACGAAAGCGACGGACCGTCGAGAATCCCCCCCGTACAGATCGTGCGAATCTGCGTTCGATCGGCCAGGGCCGCGGGAACGGCCAGCGAATTCGTCACGACCGTGAGCGGGCGATCGGGCAGTTGCCGCGCGAGCTGTTCGGCCGTCGAGCTTGCGTCGAGCGCGATCACGTCGCCTTCCTGCACGTAGCGCAGCGCGGCGCGAGCGATGCGGCGCTTCTCTTCCAGATTGACGATCGCGCGCAGCGCGGCCGGCGGGTCGCGGCGGTCGCTGTCGACCGGGACGGCCCCGCCATGCACGCGGATGAGCTTCCCATCGCGGCTGAGCCGTTCCAGGTCGCGACGGATGGTCTCTTCGGTGACGCTCAGCTCGCGGGCCAGCGTCGCCACACGAACGGCGGGAGCATCCCGGAATCGCCGCAGGATTCGCTGGTGACGTTCTTCCGCCAGCATTCCCATGCCGTGCCCTCGCGACCGCTTCGATCCCCATCAAGTCGCCCGGACCGACCCACGCGGGCATTGTGCCGTCCGAATCGCGGCCGGGCAAATCTTGCGCCCCGCGCCGCGCGACGGGACGCACCGCGGCCCATCGAAGCATTGCAATGTTTGCGCGGCGCGCCGCGATTTTTCGCCTCGCCGGCCGCGGCGGGGTACATTAGAGGACCGCGACCGCCCGGCCCCTCCGGAGACGACGCATGTTGGACGTCCAAGTCGAGCAGATCGCACCCGCGCACGTGGCGTTCGTCCGCAACACCGGCCCCTACAACACCGTCGGCGCCGCCTGGGAGCGGCTATTCGGCTGGGCCGGGCCGCGCAGGCTCATCGGGCCGGCGCTGCGCTATTTCGGGCTGTGCCACGACGATCCGGCCGTCACGCCGCCGGACAAGATTCGCTATGACGCGTGCCTGGTCGTCCCGGCCGGGACGCAGGGCGATGGCGGCGTCGGCGTGATGGAATTCGCCGGCGGCGAGTACGCCTGCGCCACGCACCGCGGGCCGTACGAATCGCTGAACACGACGTATGAGGGGCTGTACCGGGAGTGGCTGCCGGCGTCGGGCCGCGCCGCGGCGCAAACGCCGTGCGTCGAGTTCTACCTGAACGATCCGCGCGGCACGCCACCGGAGCAACTTCTGACGCACGTCTGCATGCCGCTGGCGTAACGGAGCCGTCCCATGACGCCGAAGCCGACGTGGCGACCGCGGCCGGGGCTGACCTGGCGCGACAAGCTCGAACGTGACCATCCGAGCCATGGAAAGATCGTGGAGATCCCGCCGGCCATGCAACGGACGCGCGGCCGCGGCACGATCCTGATTCCGCGCCCGCGCGACGTCGACGCGCTCATGCGCGGCGTGCGAAAGGGACGGCTGATCACCGTTGCGCAGCTTCGCGAGCGCCTCGCCCGCGCAGCCGGCGCCGACACCGCCTGCCCGCTTACGACCGGCATCTTCGTCCGCGTCGTCGCCGAAGCCGCCGAGGAGGACGCCCGCGCTGGCCGCGCGCGGATCACCCCCTATTGGCGCACGGTCAAGGACGGCGGAAAGCTGAACGAGAAATTCCCCGGCGGGGCCGCGGAGCAGGCGCGCCGCCTGCGCAAAGAAGGGTTCGAGATCGATCACAACGCGCGCGGCGAGCCGGTGCGCGTTAAGGACGCCGAGCGGTACCTCACAAAGGGATGACGCATCCGGCCGGCGCGCCGCAGCCGAGCCGCGGTCCGATCAGCCCGCCGGCCAGCGCAGCCGAAATGTGCAGCCCGGGCCGTCGTTGGGCAGAACCCGGATCGTTGCGCCGTGGCGCTGCGCGATCGTGCGGCACACATTCAACCCCAGGCCCACTTCGTGCCAATCCGCCGGACGCTCGTCGAAGCGGGTGGCGAGAAACGGATTGAACACCGTGTCGATCTGCTCGCGTGTCAGCCCGCGGCCGGTGTCGCTTACGTCGATCTCCGCCCAATCGCCGTCGCGCCGCGCGCGGATCGACACCACGGTGCGATCGCCCTGCATCGCGTCGCGCGCGTTGAGCAGCAGGTTGAGCACGACCTGTGCGAGCAGGTCGCGATTGCAGCGCGCGCGCAACTCGCCGGGGACCGTCACGACCAACTGAAGCCCCGCCCGGGCGAGCGACCGCCCCAGCAGCTCGACCGCCTCGTCCACGGCGTCGGCGATGCCGCACGTCGCCGACGTGTCCGGCTCGGCGCTCAGCATCCCCATGAGGTGCGTCGCCACGTCCGTGGCGCGCTGCGCGTTCGCATGAATCTTCCGCAGCGCGGCGCGCATCGATTCGATGTCGTTGTCGTTGGCGGCCGCTTCCGCCCGCGCCAGAATGGGCGTGAGGAGATTGTTGAACTCGTGCGCAACCATCGCGGTGACGCCGCCCAGCACGGCCAGGTTATGCTGTGCCGCCAGCTCCGCCTCGAGCCGCGCGATCGCGTCGCGCAGCTCGTGCGAAAGCGCCGCATCGCCGCCCGTCGCCGGCGGCGCGCTGACGCGCCGTGCCGGCGCCGCCGCGGCGCCCCGATCCATGGGATTGCTCATGGCCGATGTCTCGCCGTAAACGTCCGAGCGAACGCGTCCTGAGCCCTGGCGGCGCGGATGCTACGAATCGACGCGGCGCGTGTCAAACGCGCGACCCCTCTTCCCCGCTTATAATCCCCGCATGAGCAACCCACGCCGAGCCGCCATCGTCGCCGCCGTGCGAACGCCCTTCGCCCGCTATGGCGGAAGCCTCGCCGGAGTTCGCCCCGACGACCTGGCCGCCCTCGTCATCCGCGAAGCCGTCCGCCGCGGCGGAATCGACCCCGCCATCATCGACGACGTCTATCTCGGCGCCGCGAACCAGGCCGGCGAGGACAACCGCAACGTCGCCCGCATGGCCGCCCTGCTCGCCGGCCTGCCCGACAGCGTGCCCGGCTGCACGGTGAACCGACTGTGCGCCTCCGGCCTCGAAGCCGTCAACATCGCCGCACGCACGATCGAAAGCGGCTGCGCCGACGTCATCGTCGCCGGCGGCGTCGAGAGCATGACCCGTGCCCCGTTCGTCATGGCCAAATCCGCCGAGCCCTGGCAGCGCACGCCCGAAGTGTTCGATACGACCATCGGCTGGCGCTTCACCAACCCGCGCCTGGCCGAGATGTATCAGCCCTACAGCATGGGCGAAACGGCCGAAAACGTGGCGCAGCGCTTCTCGATCTCGCGCGAAGATCAGGACCGCTTCGCCGTCGAGAGCCAGCAGCGCTGCAAGCGGGCGATGGACTCCGGCCGGTTCGACGAGGAGATCGTGCCCGTCCCGATCGCGCAAAAAAAGGGCGACCCGCTGCTCGTCTCGCGCGACGAACACCCGCGCCCGGAGACGACGCTCGAATCGCTCGCCAGGCTCAAGCCCGCATTTCGCAAGGACGGCACGGTGACAGCGGGCAATTCGTCCGGCATCAACGACGGCGCCGCGGCGCTCGTGCTGGTCGAGCTCGGTCGGGCACAGCGGCACGGCCTGAAGCCTCTCGCGATTGTTGGGCCGGCCGCGACGGCGGGCGTCGACCCCGGCCACATGGGCATCGGCCCGGTTCCGGCCACGCGCAAGCT
>CAZHIE010000203.1:0-1841 GCA_964532435.1 uncultured Planctomycetales bacterium | reverse complement strand
GCGCCGCAGTAGCGGCCCCGCGCCCCCGCGCGGCCGGAGCGGCGCGAATCGCGTGTGGACGTCGTACTTACGAACGCACTCGCGCGCGAGCGCGGCACTTCTGAATTCTGAGTTCCCACTTCTGAATTCCGCGCTTCGCGGCGCTACTGCGGAACCCGCGGACGCGCCGCCTTCAACTCAATGCGGATTTCCGACGTTGGCTCGACATTCAGCGACACTCTCGCATCCCGCGGCGCATCGAACGCACCCGCCCAGATCGACCGCTCCCCGCGACAGATGTTGTCGAACGAGAAATGCCCGTTCGCATCAGTGCGCGTCATGATCGTGTCGAGCATGAACCCTTCGCCGTTGACATCCTCAAACTGGACTTGCTCGAAACGCGTCAGCGACAGGTACACCGGAGCATCGGCCGCCAGCCTGCCATCCGAGCCGCGCACAACCCCGCTCACCCGGCCGGGCAGCTCGTAGTGAACTTCGCCGATGTCCGTGATCTGGCCCTCGCGGATCTCGATGCCACGCGCAAAGGCCTGCAACGGAACCGGGTACTTGATCGACGGAAACGCCCGCCGCTGCTCGGGGTCGATGCGCTCCAAGAGCTCGGTTGGGGTCTCTCGGCAGAGTCGGTCGGGCTGAAATTCGTCTCTCTCGCCGGCGGCGTCATCCAGCAGATACGCCGAGGCGGAGAAATCCACGACGCCCGCGGGCAAATGCTCGATCAGGAAGCTTCCGTCGCGCTCGGGAGTCGGCCACCAGAGATCCTGCATTGGATCGCCTTCTCGGAACTGCACGGCCAGACTCGCGCTCGGCGAGCGCTCGTTCGGGGTCGATACGGACAGGATCGGTCCGTACTGGCTGTGCCAATACACGCCACCGCGATCCATCACGAGCTTCCCGCGCAGCCCTCCGCCCCGCGCAAGCTTCGCGGCGAACGTAACGGTTTTCCCTTCGTTCAGTTCAAACGGCCCGAGCACCTGCCGCGCGCCATCCGGGTGGGCGACGAGAATGCGCGTGCTCCCACCGGGGAGCAGGCGCGCTTCCACGCGTCCGTCGTCGTCGGTGATGAAACCGGTGCCGATGTCGGTCGCGTCGATCCGCGCTCCGCGCAACGGCCGGCCGGCGCTGTCGCTGACGCGCCCGGCGATGCGGCACCATTCGCGAACGGCGAAGTCGAGGCTCTCCGTCACTCCGGCACGCGGCCGCAGCACGCCGATGTGCGAAGGGAAGTCCGGCTGCTCGTGAGCGCCCGTGGCGACGATGCCGTAGCGCTCGGCGGCGCGTTCGGCCGGCGTCATGTCCTTCGGATCCTTCGGCGGCTCGCCGCAGGTTCTGGGCGTGAACCGTGCGTCGATTCCGATCTTGCGGCCGGCGACGGGCGCGGTGATTTCCCATGATCCGTCGCGCTGCGTCGTTGCCTGCCACATCTCCGGCATCTCGTCGTCGGACCGATGAAATCGCGCGCGGCCTTCGAGAATGACCGTCACGAAAATCAGCACGTCGGCCACGCCCGCGCCGTTGCTCCGCACAACTCTCCCGCGCAGCGTCGCGTTGTCGGCTGGCGTAGTCGCCTGCGACGGCGCTGCGGAAGTGGCCGCCGGCGCATCCTGCGCCGGGGCACGGCGGATGGCGCCGCGCGCGATCGATGACAGCGCGGCGACGAACCCGATCGCGAACAGCGCGGCCACGGTGCTGCTTCTGATCTTGTGGTTTCTTCGCACGTCAGCTCTCCGTTGAGGCAAAGCCTCGCACAACCCCGGCGAGATTCAGGCATAACGATGTCTGAAAGTGTAGCTGGCGCGCCGACCGCTAGCCAGTAAAATCCGGCCCGAACCAGCAACGCCCCG
>CAZHIE010000202.1:1456-7076 GCA_964532435.1 uncultured Planctomycetales bacterium | reverse complement strand
GCTACTCGCTACTCGTCAACCGCCGCTCCGGCCGCGCGAGGGCGCGGGCCGCTACACGCGAGGGCGGGGGCCGCTACGCTCGCGGCTCGGATCGGACGCGCTCGCGAACGCTCGCGGCTCGGGCCGGGCGAAATCTACAGCGCCGCGCGCAGCCGCGCGCGCAATTGCGGCGCCTCGATCCTCTCCAGCGCCTCGCGCACCGCTTCGGCGCCCCCCGTCTTGCGAAGCGTCGCCGCCGTCTCGCGCACCCATGCATCGCGCCGGGCGCAGAACGCCTCAAACGCTCGAACCAACTCGTCGCGCGACCAGTGCGCCAGCGGATCCGCCACGCCCGACTGGCGCCGCGCCCATTGCACCAGCGCCGCCGGCTCGTCGCTCCAGGCGTACAGCGGCGCCGCCGCCGCCAGCCGCTGCGCCTGCGTCCCGAGCAGCATCAGCAGATCCTCCGGCAGCGCCGTCAATCGATCGTCCATCGTGCGGCCCGCCGCCGCTTCCAGCCAGCCCGCCGCGCGACCCTGCTCCGCTTGCGGCGCGGCCAGCCGGCCGGGGGGGACCATGATCGTGCGATGCCCGGTCGGAAACTGCACGGAGATGCGAAACGCGTCGCTCCCCGCCGCCTGCACGCGCAGCACGGTGCCGACGCCCCACTCGGGTCGCAGCGGATTGCAGACTTTTTGCCCCACGAGATCGGGGCCGGGTTGCAGATCGCTCATGCGCCTCTCAAGCCGTGCCGCGCCGCACGATCAACTGACCCGGCAGACGACGGACCAGCCCCTTCAGCTCCAGCGTCGTGAATGCGGCCAGCACTTCGCCGACCGGCAACTCGGCCGCGCGGATCACAACGTCCTGAAGCAGCGGCTCGTAGCCGATGATCTCATACACGCGCGACTCGGCCGGTCCGAGCGGCGCGAGCGGAGCGGCCGGCGGGCGCGCGGGCTTCGCCGCTTGCTCGGGCGATTCGCGTCGCTCGAAGAGGGTCGCGCCGTCGCCGTCGCGGCCTCCGCCGGCCGCGGCTGCGGCGGGGGCGGCCGCCTCGCGCGGCATCATCTTGCGGCCGAGCTCGCCAAGCTCTTCGAGCACGTCCTCCAGCGCCGCGACGAGCTTGGCCTCGCCCTTGCGGATCAGCGCGTTTGTGCCCTTGGCGGTCGGATCCTGCACACGTCCGGGAACGGCGAACACCTCGCGATTGTATTCCGACGCGAGCCGTGCCGTGATCAGCGCGCCGCTGCGATCGGCCGCCTCGACGACCAGCGTGCCGAGCGTCATGCCCGCGATGATGCGATTGCGCGCGGGGAAGTTCGCCGCGCGCACGGCCGCGCGCAGCGGCAGCTCACTGATCCACGCTCCGCGCCCGGGTTCGAGAATGCGATCGGCCAGCGTGCGGTTTTCCGGCGGGTAGATGTCGTTCAAGCCGGCGCCCATGACGGCGATCGTGCGGCCGCCGGCGTCGAGCGCGCCGTGGTGGGCGAAGGCGTCGATTCCGCGGGCCAGTCCGCTGACGATCGTCAGCCCCGCGCCGGCGAGGAGTTCCGCGAAGCGGCGGGCCTGCTCGCTGCCGTAAATCGTGCAGCGGCGGCTGCCGACGATCGCGACCGCGATGGCGTCTGTTTCGCGCAGCTCGCCTTTCACGTAGAGCACGATTGGCGCGTCGGGAATGCGCCGCAGGCCCGGCGGATAGTCTGCGTCCGGACGGGCGACGATGCGCACGCCGAGCTCCTCCGCGGCCGATATTTCGTCGTTCAATTCCGTCTCGTCGCGCCCGCGCAGGATGGCGCTGGCGGTCTCCGGTCCGATGCGCGGCACCTGCTGGAGCTGTCCGGCGGTCGCGCGCAGGATTTCGTCCGCTCCGCCGAACGCGTTGCAGAGTTTGGAGAACGTGAGCGGGCCGACGCCGTCGGTCAGCGCCATGCGCAGGTGCAGCCGGCCCGCGTCGCTGATCGTCGCGCTCATGCCGATTCCCGCGCCGCGGCGTCGCCGGCGACATCATCATCGAGATCGGGAAGCGCTAGCGATTCCGCCGCGCCGGCGCCAGGTCGCGGCAGCGGGAGCGTCTCCGGAGGAATCGCGCGCGGCAGCGCGTCGAGCAGCTTCGGCTCGTCGATCGTGCCGGCGCTCTCGGCCGCCGCGCCGAGTTCGCGGAAGCGCCGCGCGCCGACGAGCACGCGGCTCTCCAGCGATGCGGCGGCGGAGTTGTACGCCTTCACCGCCCGCTCCAGGCTGGTGCGAAGCATGTCGAAGTGCTCGCCGAGCGTCCGGATGCGCTGGTAGAGTTCGAGCCCCAGTTGGCTGACGCGCCGAGCGCTCTCGGCCACCTGCTCCTGGCGCCAGCCATACGCGACCGCGCGCAGCAGCGCGATCAGCGTCGTCGGCGTCGCCAGAATGACGTTGTTCTCCGCGCCGAATTCGATCAGCGCCGGATCGGCCTCCAGCGCCGCGCTAAAGTAGCTCTCCCCCGGCAGAAACAGCACGACGAACTCCGGCGACGGATCGAACTGCGCGAAATACGCCTTGCGGCCGAGCGCCTGCGCGTGCCCGCGCACGCGCGCCGCGTGCGCCGCCAGCGAGCTGCGCCGCTCGCCTTCGCTCTGCGCCTGAAACGCAGCGGCAAACGCATCCCCCGGCGTCTTGGCGTCCACCACGATCGTCTTGCCCCCCGGCAGCCGGACGATCATGTCCGGCCGCAGCGCGCCGTCCTCCGTTTGGCGCGTGGCCTGCACCTCGAAGTCGCAGTATTGCACCATTCCGGCCAGTTCGGCGACGCGCTGAAGCTGCATCTGGCCCCAGTTGCCGCGCACGTTGGGCGAGCGCAGCGCCGCGACGAGGTTGCTGGTCTCCGACTTGAGCGAAGTGCTCGCCGCGCTTAATCCGGTGAGTTGCTCGCGCAGGGCGGCATAGGCGTCGGTGCGCGATTTCTCGACTTCGCCCGCCTGGGCCTGGAATTTCGCGAGCGATTCGGCCAGCGGCTTGACGAGCGTGTCGATCGCGGTCTGGCGTTTTTCGAGGTCGCCGCGCGATGTTACGTGCAATTTCTCGAATTCCAACCTGGCAAGCGTGAGGAACGATTCGTTGTTGCCGGCGAGCGCCTTGGCCGAGAGCGCTTCAAACGTCTCCACCAGCCGCGCCTGGGCCTGCTCGAAACTGGCGAGCTTCTCTTCGGCGGCGCGCTGGCGCTCGGCGCTGCGCGTCTCGCTCTCGCGCAAATCGGCTTGCAGGCGGGCGCTTTCCTGCAGCGCCTGCGCGAGCGCCGCGGCGCTCTGATCGGCCGCCGCGCGCTGCTCGGCGATCTGTCCGTCGCGCGACGCCGCCCGTTCGGTCATGGTCGCGAGCTGCGCGCGGGCCGCGCTCTCGGCCTCGGTCAGCGCAGCCAGCCGGGCGCGTTCCTGGCGCAAGCCGGCGACCGCCAGCATCCACGCCGCCGCCGCGCCGGCCGCCAGCCCGCAACCGCCGCCCACAATCACCGAAACCCAGTCCATGTCGGCGTGAATATACCGCGCCGGGCGCGATTCACCCGCGGCACGGCGAGTGGACATTGGTGCGATCGGCGGCGCCCGCCTCTAATGCGGGCATGGACGTGGATCTAAACGCGCTGCCGATCCCGGATTGGGGCCTCGAGTGCCCGCGATGCCGCTATCCGCTGCGCGGGCTGCCCGAGCACCGCTGCCCGGAGTGCGGGCATTCGTTTCGCGTCGCCGACATCGTGCGCTCCTGGCATCGACTCGTGCCGCCGCGCTACACGGGCGGCGAGCGGCCGCTGCCGGATTTCGGATTGCGATGCGGAGCGTGCCATGCGCCGCTGGCCGGCGCTCGGTCCGATTCGTGCCCCGCTTGCGCGGAACCGTTCGACGTGTCGGCGCTGCGGCCGCGCGGGGAGTATTTCAACGCGGCGGCGCTGCTGCCGACCGGGCTGCCTGCGTCGATGTTCGAGAGCATCCTGCAGATGAACGCCGTCCCGTATCACTTCACGCCGACGCAGTCGGTGATGGAGGTGTACGGGCTGCGCGTCGCGAGCGGGGCGCTGCTCGTCCCGCGCGAGTATTACTTCGACGTGCGAAAGCTGATCGAGGAGGCGAAAGCCGCGCTGACCGCGCCCCCGCCTGCGCGCGCGGCGCAGCCGCCGACGGCGTGGACGTGTACACGCTGCGGCGAATCCAATCCGGCGACGTTCGAGGTTTGCTGGCGCTGCGAAGCGCCAGGTCCGGGAGGCGAATCCAACGATATGCCGGCGCCCGGGGTCGAACCGGGGACCTCCTGATCCACAGTCAGGCGCTCTCACCAACTGAGCTACACCGGCGAGCGCAGCCGCCGCGGCAGGCCGCCGCGACTGTCCGCTTCGCACCGAGGCGAGTGTAGGAACGCCGCTTGCGCGTGTCAATTCAACGCTTGGCGGCGCGCGCTTCCGCTTCGGCGCGGCGCGACTCGTACACTTCTTCGCATTCCGGCACGCGCAGGTAGAGCGGCAGAATGTCCGCGGGGCTCTGAAAATCGCCCGCCAGCACCCGCGCCAGCCCGAGCGACGCGATGTCGCGCGCCCGCGGCGGCCACGCATCCGGCGCGACCACGGTCATTCCCGCCCCGCGCAGCAACGGCTCGATCGACTTCGAGCCGGCGCCCGTCGCCGCGCAGGGTTGCGGCAGTTCGGCGATCCAGGCGCGCGCATCCACCATCGCCGGTGCGACGCGCTCGCGAATCCACACCCGCGCGCCAAGCTGCGCGGCAATCGGCTCCGGCGGCGCGATCGACTCGTACAGCGCCGCGAATGAACGGCCGGCCCGCGCGTCGAGAAACGTGGCGACGGCCGCTCCGGCGGGAAGCGCCGCGGCCGCCCGCAGCGCCAGTGCTTCCATCGTCGCCACGCCGATCACGCGGCACCCGACGCTCGATTGCATCATCCGCGCCACCGTCGCCGCGATGCGCAGGCCGGTGAAGCTGCCCGGCCCCGCCGACCAGGCGACGTACGCCACGTCGCGCGGCGACGCGCCGGCCGCGCGGAGCAGCTCCCGCATTTCCGGCAACAGCCCCGCGGCGTGGCGCAGGCCCGGCCGCAGCGCGCGCTCGCCGATGACGGCCCGGTCGCTCAGCAGCGCGACGCTGCCGTCGGCGGACGAGGACTCGATCGCGACGAGGAGTTCGCTCATGGCCCGGATTCTATGCCGCGCGGCGGGCAATTCGTGCGCGGCGCCCGTCCGCACGGGGTCAAGGACCGGGAAATGTTTTTTTGGGGAGCCTATGGACAGGCCCCAGGGGGGTCGCTAACCTTCCCCCCTGATAGGCGCGGTCGAACCGGCGCCACTGCCGGTCATCTTGGCCGGTTGGGTTACGGGTTCAGAGACGAGTCAAAGGAGACGACAAGTGAAGAGCAAGATGACGAAGGTGGCGATTCTCGCCGCGTGCTGCACGCTGTTTCAGCTCGGCGGCCTGATCAACACGTGCAACAAGGTGCTGGACGTCGTCGCGACGCCGATCACGGTCGCCGGCGCCCTCGAGACACTCGGCTGGGTTGACCTGAACCCGAACCACTAGTTCGAGTCAGGGCTGCAAAGCCACCGGAATGGGCGGAGTCGGCCGCAGTGCGGCTGTCTCCGCCTTTCTCATTTTCTGGTGGGAGTGGACCGCCGCCGCC
>CAZHIE010000202.1:0-1356 GCA_964532435.1 uncultured Planctomycetales bacterium | reverse complement strand
TTCGGAGAGCGGGGTGCCGAGCCCGCGCTTTGCGCACAGCCGTCAACCCCCGATCAGCCGCAGCGCATCCTCACCCCCGATCAGCCGTAGCGCATCGTCGACAATCCGCGCCGTCGCGTCCGGCCGGGCCACCGCGGCGGCTGCGGCGCGCAGGCGGTTCAGCCGGGGGGCGCCGGGCGAAGTCGTCGATTCGCCAAGCAGCTCGCCGACGCGGTAGCCGAGCGTGCGCGGGTTGTTGACCTTGACCGCCGCTCCGCACTCCAAGAGGTAATCGCTGTTTCGCGATTCCTGGCCGGGGATGGGGTTGACGATCACCATCGGCAGCCCGCAGCAGAGCGCCTCGCTGGCGGTCAGTCCGCCGGGTTTCGTCACGACCAGGTCGGCCGCGCTCATCCACTCGTGCATCCGGTCGGTGAAGCCGATCACATGCACCTTTCGCGCGGCGGCGCGCGCCAGCCGTTCCAGCCGGATCTGCAGCCGCTCGTTTCTTCCCGCGATCACGGCGATCTCGGCCGGCGCGGGCATCGCGATCAGCTCGCGCAGCAGCTCCTCGGTCGGACCGACGCCGAATCCACCCGCCAGTTGCAGCACGAGCGGAAGCGCGGCGCCTTCGCCGGCCGCCACTTCCACTCCGCAGCGGCGCCGCGCTTCGCCGCGCTCGAGCGGCGCGGAAAATCCGCTTCGCACGGGGATGCCCGTGACGAGGATGCGATCGGCGGGCACGCCCCACGTCGACAGGTACGCCCGGCCGAGCGCCGTCGCGGTGTAATAGCGCTCGGTGGGTTCCTGCACCCACATGCGGTGCGTTTCGAAATCGGTCGTGATCGTGACCTGCGGCCCGACGCGCTCGCCCGCGCGGCGCATCTGCGCGACGATTTCGGCCGGCAGGAAGTGCGTGTTTACGATGAGCTGCGGGCGGCGCTGGCGGATCAGCCGCGTGGTCGGCAGCTTGTTCATGTTCTGAATGGAGAGCCGCAGGACGTCGCGCCAGCGCTTGTCGGGCTGATCGAGCGCGTCGTAGAGGATGCCCATCGCAGCGGGCAGGTGCCGCACCAGCCCGAGATAGCCGCCGGCGTAGAGCTTGCGGAAAAACGGATTCGAGATGGCGAGCACGTCGAGCACTTCGACGTCATGCTCCGGCGCGCGGCGGCGAAATTCGTCCGCCGCCGCGTGCGCCGCGATCATGTGCCCCGCGCCGGCGGAGGCGGAGAGAATCAGGATCAGAGGTTTTCTAGCCATCGGCTCCCACCGCGGCGACGCGCGCGTGCGCGGGCAGGATACCGCCGCGGTGCGGCCGGCGACAAAGCGCTTGGCGATCAGAGCGGTGAGTGCGTGAGCCTCAACGAGCGCGACCGA
>CAZHIE010000201.1:0-7278 GCA_964532435.1 uncultured Planctomycetales bacterium | reverse complement strand
CTGGTCGCGGAACATGCCTTGCTGGTTCCAGCCCCAATCCGTGCCGTCGGCCGCGTTCTGGTAGCGCGCGTCGGCGTCGCCGAAGAGGAATAGGCCGATGTAAAGCCCGACCTGCCAGAGCCCGATCGCGTTGTGCTGGCCCGTGAACAGGCTCAGCGGATAGACGAACATCGCCCGGCCGGCCCACGTTTGTCCATCCGGGCGGACATAAGTGTAGCGATCCTGGGCCGTGTCGACGGTGACGTAATGGCGCGTCGGGTTGGCCATGGCGTACACGCGGTTGTTGTCATAGACGTAGATCCGCGCGTGCGTCGCGTCCACGTCCTCCACGCGATACGGCACTACGACGTGGCCGTCGCCGATGCCCGGCGACAGCGCCATCACATAGCCGCTCGGATTGGCGCGGATACGGGCCAGGTTGATCGTCGGGCTGGCTTCAAACGATACCAGCGAGCCGCCCTCGTTCATCTGGAGCAGAGCCAGATCCACCGCCTGTGCGGTGGCCTGCACGCCGTGGTTGATGCGAATGTTCGCCCACAGATCCAGCGGCGTGCTTCCGCGGCAGCCGGAGAATGAGTATTCGGCCGGATCCTGCGAGTCGAGCAGGCCGCGGGCGTAACGGGCCAGCGGGTCGAAGTCCTGCGTCTGAAGCAGCTCGTGCTTGAACATCAGGCTCGTGGCCGACATGCCCATGCAGCTTCCGCCGCTGTCGTTGATCCAGCGCTCATACACGAGTTCGTAGTACAGCAGATAGAGCGGGTCGGGCACGCAGTGGATGCAGATCCCGAACGCGCCGATGCAGATGCGCGCGTTCGAGCCGAACACGCCGTAGAACTCGTCGAGCGAGGCGTCGTCGTCGTGATTCGTGAAGCCGAAGCCGTGCAGCGAGCCGTAGTCCGGTTCGATCAGGTTGTACGGCGCGGAGATGATCCATTCCTCATAGCCCGGCCGCGGCCATTCGTCGTGGATGATCCAGCGCCACGTGCCCGGCTCGTCGAGAATCGGCGGAATCGTGAATTGCATGGTCGTGCGATCCGGCGAGATGCTGTTGATCGTCGCGGGGAACGCCAGCCATTGCGCCGGATCCGGGTCGCCGTTGTCGCGCGCCAGCGACACGATCAGCGCGTCGTGGAAATTCGTGCCGGTGAAGGTCATGCCGGTTCCGGGCGTGACCAGCGGCGAGGCGCCGGTGCGGACGAGGAAGGGCGGCGCGCCGGAGCCCGGCGAGATGTTCGCCAGTGTCGTCGGCGGAATCGGCTGGATGCTGAAGAAGTCCACGCTCGCGTAATCGCAGGCGCCGGTCGCGCAGCCGGGAAACGCGACCAGGTGCGGCGCGATCGTCGTCGGCGGAATGCCCTGCGCGCCGATCAACGGCGTCGTCTGGCGGCAGAAGTTGCACTGGTCGATCGCGATGCTCAGATCGGAATCGATCGGAACCGGAACGTCGAACGAGTACGCCCCGTTGACGTCCGTAATCTGCGCGTAACGCGGACCGCCCGATCGGCCGCCGAATGTCACCTGCACGCCCGCCAGCGGACGCGAGCGATCCGGGCTGACGCCGTCGTATACGTGCCCGCTGATTCGCCCGCGCGGCAGCACGGCGCTGCCGTCGGAGTAATACGCGCTGGCCCAGCTCGATTCGATGAACCAGTGCGATTGCGGCGGCGCCATGTACAGATCGCCGCTCGGGCTAACGTCGAAATGCCCGATCGCCAGGCCGTCCACCTCGTTCCAGTCCCCCAGCAGCGCGCGGGAGATGCGCTGCTCCATGCACGGCGGACCTACGTCGTCGCCGCACGTTCCCTTCACCACCTGCCACGATCCGGCCGGCGGGCACTCGCCGCCCGCGCACGCGCGAAAATCGCCCTGCCCCAGATCGGGCACGCGCCACGACGACGCGCCGGGCGCCAGCGGCGTGTGAATCATCGCGCCGGCCAGGCCGGGCACGCGGTCATAATCGCGATCGAGAAACAGCCCGACATATGGCGCGGGCGTCCCACCATAGAACGGCCGCGGCGGGCCGAACGCCACGTACAGATTCTCATCGTCATGCACGAGATACGCGACGGCGTCCGGCGCATACGGCACGCCGCCCGTCTTGCGATAACGCATCACGAGTTGCTCGGCCCCGGCATACTCGGAGTCGGCGTTGATCTGCCCGTCCATTGTGATGGGAATCGCCGGGCGTGGAATCACCAGGTCACGCGGCAACATCCCGAACACGCGCGGCGGCGCCGGAAAGGCCGGAACCTGCAGGAAGCCATGCACCAGTTCCGTGCCGGCCCCGCGTCCCCACGCGCCAATCAGGTTCCCGCTGCGCAGTTCCTGATACATCCCGTCTTCGACGACCAGCCGATTCCGCGATTCCGACCAGATGCGCAGCTCGTCGATGTATCCGAGAAATGGCGTCGTCCCGTCCGGATCGTTGCCGATGTGCAGCCACTTCGTCCGGCCGGCCCCCGCATTTCCCAGCGTGAAATTGCCGGCCGCCGTGCCGTCGATGTAAAACGCCGCGACCGACCCCGTGTAATTGACGGCCACGTGCGTCCACTGGTACGCCGGAACCGACGCCGCCGAGAATGCTTCGACGAATGTCCCACCGCTGCGGTAGAAGCGCAGCCGGCCGCCGCAGAATCCGAACCAGTACGAATCGCTGCGCCCGTGCGAGACAATCGCCTCGCAGCGGCTCGCATCCTCGCGGTACACCCACGCCTCGATCGTCATCGCGACGCTCGGATCGTATTCCGGCCGCGCCTGGTAGCGCGCGTCGCTGAATCCGTCGTAGTAGGAGCTGCGGATTGTCTGCGCAACCGCCTCCCCCTGCGCCATCAGCAACCCCGCAACCAGCACCGCGACCGCCACCAGCTCGTTGGACCGCAGCCGCCCTCGGCTGCACTCACGGAGGACAGCCGTCTCCGGCTGCCATTTCGCACCGCAGCCAGCCGCATCATTGTGGCGATCGGCGGAACCTTTCTTTTCTGAATTCTTCATTCCCACTTCTGAATTCGCAGCGCGCATGACATTTCTCCTCGCTCCCCGTTTGGAGCCGATGTTGACCCTGGGTCGCGGCGTCAGCAGCCGCCGTCGAGCAGACAGGACACGAACGAATCGATGTCGGCGTTGTCGACAGCGCCGTCCCCGTTCGTGTCCCCGTTCAGGATGCTGCAGTTCGGATAAAGTGCTTCGTAGAGTTCCGCGTCGAGCAGCGCCGTCACAAACGCGTCGATGTCGCCATTGTCCATCGCGCCGTCGCAATTCACGTCGCCCGTCGTGCTGCAACCCGTTACCGACAGGGTCGCCGCGATGCTCGTCTCGATGCCGCAGCCGTTCGCGATGACGATGTCGTACTGTCCAGCCTGGGCCGCCGAAGCGCCGTTGATCGTCAATTGCGCGGTGTTCGCCCCGGAGATGATCGCGCCGCCCGGCGCTGGCCCATCGACAAGTTCCACGCCTTCGCGCCGCCACTGATACGTAAGGCCGGAGTAACCCATCGCCGGGGTGGCGCGGAATTCGACCCGCTCGCCACATGCGACCGCCTGAGGCGCGGGTGGGATCGCGATCCAGGGGACGTTGGTGTCGGTCCAGCGGGCCCAGTTGTTCGTGTGCATGCCGCCGGCCGACTGAAAGTAGCCCACCACGATCAACTCGCCGCGATGAACCGCCATGCCGCGCACGGACGCCAGGCCGGAGGACTCCTGCACCCCGCTCCCCAGCGCGCTCCAGTTCTGGCCATCCCAGCGGGCGATCGCGTTCGCATCGCCTCCGCCCGCGGTGGTGAACGCCCCGCCGACAATCAGGTCGCCGTTGTACGGGCAGAGGCTGTAGACGCGCGCATCCTGCTGGGCGTTGTTCACGCCTGAGCCAAGCGCGCTCCACGTCGAACCGTTCCACGATGCGACATTGCGGGCGGCCACACCCCCGGCGGACGCGAAACGGCCGCCGGCGACGAGCAGTCCGTCATGCAGCGCGAGGGCTTGGACGGTCCCGAACGGCATGCCGCTTCCGAGCGGCGCCCACGCGGCGCCGTCCCAGCGCGCGATGCTGTTGCATTCGACACCGCCCGCGAATTGGAAATACCCGCCCGCGATCAGGTCGCCGTCGTATTCCGCCAGTGCATAGACGGACGTGAATTCGCCCGAACCCATGCCGCCGCCCATCGGCTGCCAATGGGCGCCATCCCATCGCGCAATGTGGCTAACGGGCTGCCCCTCGGCCAGCGCGAATTGCCCCGCGGCGATGATGTCGCCGCGAAACTCGATCACGGCATACACCACCGCGCTCGGCCAGATGCCGGCGCCCAGCGCGGCCCATTGCGGCTGCCCCAGATCATTGGAGTATCGCGCGACGTTGTGCGCTTCAACGTGGAAGAGCGTGCCCGGCTCGCCACCGACGTCATTGAAAAACCCGCCGACGATCAGGTCGCTGCGCGGCGGAATCCCCGGCCGCGAAATTGTGGTCAAAGCCTCCACAGCGCCCGACGTGCCGTACAGCGGGCTTTGCCAATCGAGTCCGTTCCACGCCGCGAGGTTGCTCGCGGCACGCCCGTCCACGCCGGCGAAGTGACCGCCGGCATAGACAGCGCCGTTGTATTGCGCAACGGCCAGCACGGGTATGTCGATCCCGGGCTGACGGAACCCGGAATCGAGCGTGTTCCAGCGATCGAACAGCAGGTCCCAGACCGCCAGCGAGCGCACGGGAACCGCGCCGGCCGTGTCGAAGTAACCGCCGACGACGAGCTGGCCGTCGTACTCTTCCAGCGCGGCGACGACAGAGCTGGTGCCCTCGGCGAGCGGCGACCACTCGGCGCCATCCCAGCTCGCGATGTGGCCGATGGGCTGGCCGTCGAGCTGATAGAACTGTCCGCCGGCATAGAGCGTCCCGTAGGCACTGCGCAGCGTCCAGATGCGGTGGTTGAAATTGCCCATCGCCGACCAGTCGCTGCCGTTCCAGCGGGCGATGAAGCGCACCGGAGTGCCGCCGGCATCGCCGAAGAGGCCGGCCGCGATCAGGTCTCCCTCATGATTCTCCAACGCGCGCACAACGTTGTTAACGCCGCCGCCAACGTCCCGCCAATTCACCCCGTCCCAGCGCGCGATGTTTTCGGCGAGGACGTCTCCGGCGGCGCTGAACTGGCCGGCGGCGTACAGCTCGCCGTCATACACCTCAAGCGCCAGCACGCGGCCATTGGGACCGCCGCCCAGAAGCGGCTCCCACGCAGCGCCATTCCAGCGGGCGATGTGATCGGCGGGCGAGCCGTCGGCCGTGCTGAAATCGCCGCCTGCGTACAACTCACCATCAAACGCGAGGAGCGCCTGAACGGCCCCGTTGAGCTGGCCGAGAGGCTCCCACGCGGTTCCGCTCCAGTGCATCGCCGTGCTGGGCGGGGCGCCGGGAAAGTCGCGGTACTCCGTTCCGGCGACCAGCTCGCCATCGACGTCCACCAGCGCATTGACCTGCCGCATCGGAATGTCGCCGAACGATTGCCAGGCGCTTCCATCCCATCCGACGATGTTCTGGACGACCTGGCCATCGACGGTATGGGCCATTTCGCCGCCGATGACGAGCCAGGGCCGCTGGGGCCCGGCCCCGTCGGCGTCCCACGTGCAGAGTGCATGCACCTCTCCGGCGAGGATTCCGGCGTGCTCGACCGTCGGGAGCCACTGACCGTCGCATTGGGCTGCGGCCTGCCGGACGGCGCCCAGGCCGCAAGCGGCCATCAATGCGTATCGCAGAAACTCGCGTATGCGCTTGCTCGTCATCGATTGCTCCTCGGAAGTCGAACAGTGGCCCGGTTTTGGATTTCGCTTTGCTGTGGCCCCGTCGTCCATCCATCCGAGAATCACGGCGCGAAGTGGTCAGAATCCGGCGGAATTGCGCGAGAAGCCGCATTCGGAGGAAGGAAGCGTCCGATCGCCGCCCACAGAAACGCCACGGGCACGCCAGCCGTGGCGGCGGGCGTGCCCTGCGCGTGTCGGGGCGTATTCGGTGGCGCCGCCCGGCCAAAACGCCGGGCGCGGCAAGTTCAATCGGAAATCGCTGCGTCAGCGCGGCCCGACGGCGATGAAGGAAAAATCGGAGTCCGTTCGCTCGCCGTCCGGAAACACCACCGCGACCTGCGTGAAGTCGCCGCCAGTCACAGACTCATTCACATAGGCAAAACGCGGATCCTGCGGCCAGCCGAAAGAGTGAGCCGTCGCGGTGACGCTCGGCCGCGAAGAGAACGGCGTCGTAAACATGATCGTGTAGGCGCCTTCGGCAATGCGCGTCGACGTGAACCCGGAGCCCGCCAGCCGGCTGCCGTTGCCGTCGATCACGCCGCGGACGATTCGCAGGTTCTCATCGCCGGCCGTGGCGAAAAACTCGCCGCTCGCGCCGACGCGGATGTTGCCGCGCACGTCGAGCTTGCCGCCGGGCGAGGTCGTGCCGATGCCGACGTTGCCGCCATTGGTGATGCTCATGCGCGGCCCGAATGCGAAGTTTGCCGTGTAGAAATCCAGGCCCCAGCGATTCGGACCGGCCGTGCGCTTCGAGGCGATCCCTTCGTGCGAGCTGTTGCCGAACGTCAGCGCGCGGTCCTGCATCGCGCCGTCCTGCTGATCGCTCTGGTCGAGCACCGCGCCGGCGCTGACGGCCAGCAGCTTCTGCGGATTCATCGTGCCGATGCCGACGTTGCCCGCATTGTTGACGAACAGCGCGTCCGTTGGGCTGCCGTCCGCGGCGTTCAGCGAGTGGCCGTCGATGCCCGGCACCTTCAGCGCGTAGGGAACCGCGGTCAGCGCCTGCCGCGGATCGAGCATCGTGAACTCGCCCAGGTCGCAATTCCCCGCCGTCGCGTCCGCGCGCACCTGCACCTGCAGGAACCGCTGGCTCTCGTCGAAGACCGCGCCAAAGTCGAGCACCACCGAGAACACGCCGTCCACTACCTCCACGCCGTCGAGACACACGGTAGGCCCGAAGCGCGAGCCGCCCAGCGCCGCGTTGAAGAGCTGAAAGCGCATGTCGTGCGGGCCATCCGCCGCCGCACCGTCGCTCGTCAGCCGGCCCTGAAACGTAAACGTCGTGCCAACCGGCGTCTGCGCCTTCGCCGGCGCTGCAATCACCAAGATCGTCATCGCCGCGACAGCCAGCCCCTGCAACATTCGCTTCATCGGAGTGCTCCTCGGTGTCTGGAACTCTTCGCCGCCCGCGACCATCGCGCGCCCGCCGAAGTCCAATCCGAGAAAGCACCAACGACCGCATCAAATGACACAGGAATTGGGTGCGTCATGGCTTCAGCCC